>DATBAU010000251.1:0-15946 GCA_036271355.1 Rudaea sp.
GCACGGCCTGACCTTGCGGGATCAGGAAGTTGCGGCCATAACCCGGCTTCACGCGAACCTTGTCGCCGAGGTTGCCGAGGTTCTTCACTTTTTGCAGCAGTACCAATTCCATGATGTTCTCCGAATCGTTAGCGCGGACACGGATGTTTCCGCGCAGCTGACCTCAGTTGTCCGAGGAGGATTGAAAAAAACTTAGTGGCCGTCGGTGAACGGCAGCAAGGCAAGGAAACGCGCGCGCAGGATCGCCTGCGTAAGCATGCGCTGATAACGCGCCTTGGTGCCAGTGATGCGGCTCGGCACGATCTTGCCGGTTTCGGTGATGTACTGGCGCAGCGTGTTGAGATCCTTGTAGTCGATCTCGGTGACGCCTTCGGCGGTGAAACGGCAAAACTTTTTGCGACGGAAAAACTTGGACATGGTGATCTCCGAATTCTGGAAGGAAGGCTGGCTTATTCAGCTGGCGGCGTCTGCGCTTCGCGCGGTTCGCGCGGTGCGCGATCGCCGCGCGGTTCGCGTTCGCGACGCGGTTCATCGTCGTCGCCGAAACCGAAGCCGTCTTCGTCACGGCGGCGGCCGCCCTTGTCATCCTTGTTCTTGAGGATGAAGGACTGGTCGGTGACGGCGTTCTCGCGCACAAGGATGAGGTGACGGAGCACCGCATCGTTGAAGCGAAAGCCCGATTCCAGTTCCTGCAACACGCTGGCGCTGCACTCGATGTTCATGAGCACGTAATGCGCTTTGGCCAGGTTGTCGATGGGATACGCCAACTGACGGCGGCCCCAATCTTCCAGACGGTGGATCTTGCCCTTGTCGTTCTCGATGAGCGACTTGTAGCGCTCGATCATCGCGGGCACCTGCTCGCTCTGGTCAGGGTGGACCAGAAACACGACTTCGTAATGACGCATTCAATGTTCTCCTTGTGGATACCGGCGGCGAATTCCGCGCGGCAGCCCCGCCGTGACGGCTGGGGCAAGGGTTTCCCGGTGAGGGAACCGCAAAGTATAGAGGAATCAGGGGATTGGAGCAATGATGATGGGCGCTTTCGACCGATCGCGCGCAACCGGCGCCGGCTCCAGGCGCGCGACGTTGTTCACCGGCAGAATTTCCGAGCGCGCGCCATCGTGGTCATACACGAAAATGTAGTTCGACACCGCGCCCAGATACGTCCATCCCTTCGATTTCGACGGCAACGGTTCGGTTTGGCCGTTCAGCCACACCGTCACCATCTGCGCATCGCCGTTTTCGACGTCGGCGGCGCGGTGCTTCGCGTAGCTCTGCACGAAGATCCAGCCGTAGACGAAAATCAGCAGGAAAAATGCCGTTGCCGTGAACCAGCGCGGCGGCGAACGTAACAGCCCAACGCGAAAGCGGAACCACAACGACGTACCGCCGCGCGCGATCATCGCTTCGCGACGCACCACCCGGCGGCGGCGGCGATTCAAGTTGAAACGGTCGACCAGCCACACCAGCGGAAACGTCGACAGGACGAGCAGGATCGCCATCGGCTGCTGGATGCCGGCGACGAGGAAATCGCCGACCTGCGACAGCATCAGCACCGGAATGCCGAAGCGTTCGTAAAAAGTATAATTGTAGAAAATGCCGGCCATCGCGACGAACAGATAGCCGAGCGTGATCGCCAGCGCCGGTTCGCGCGAAAGCGTCTGGAAAATATGCGGCGCGATCGTGTCGAGAACCGACACGTGCTCGACGGAAACGGCCTTCGCGCGCTCAGCCTCGGTATCGGCGGGCGCGACGGCGGTTTCGGACATCAGGCCGCCGATTCGACGTGGAAACTTTCGCCGCAGCCGCACTCGCCCGACGAATTCGGATTGCGGAACACGAACGTGGCGTTGAGGCCTTGGCGGGCGAAGTCAATTTCGGTGCCTTCGATCAGCGGCAAGCTCTTCGCATCGACGACCAGCGTGATGCCGTCCTGCTCGGCGACGGTGTCGTCAGGCTTCACCTGATTGGCCACGTCGATCGTATATGCATAACCCGAACAGCCCGTTTTGCGCACGCCGAACCGCACGCCGACGGCGTTGGATTCGGTGGCGACGAAGGCACGCATTCGTTCGCGAGCGGCAGGAGTGATGCGGATGTTCATGGCGCTAGTTTAGCAGGCTTGTGGATCGGGCTTGTCGGCGGTGAATTCGCTATCATTACGCGCTTAATTGGCATTTTTTGCAGGAGTTTCAAGGCATGGCGGTCGTCAGCGTCCAGCAAGCGCTTTCCGGTTCGGTTTCCGAGAACAGCGAAGTCACCGTGCGCGGCTGGGTGCGCACGCGGCGCGACTCGAAGGCAGGTTTGTCGTTCGTCAATGTCAGCGACGGATCGTGCTTCGATCCTATCCAGGTCGTGGCGCAAAACACGTTGCCGAACTACGCGCAGGAAATCGCGCGCCTCACCGCCGGTTGCGCGGTGATCGCGACGGGCACGCTGGTGAAATCGCAAGGCAAAGGTCAATCGTTCGAGATTCAGGCGACGAAAGTCGACGTCGTCGGCTGGGTCGAAGATCCGGAAACCTATCCGATCCAGCCCAAAGCGCACACGATGGAATATCTGCGCGAAGTGGCGCATCTGCGTCCACGCACGAACACGTTCGGCGCCGTCGCACGCGTTCGCGATTGCATCGCCAAAGCGATCCATCGCTATTTCCACGAACGCGGATTCTTCTGGATCAACACGCCGATCATCACCGCGTCGGACGCCGAGGGCGCCGGTCAGATGTTCCGCGTGTCGACGCTCGACATGGTCAACCTGCCGCGCGACGACAAGGGCCACATCGATTTCCACAAGGATTTCTTCGGCAAGGAAACCTATCTCACGGTTTCCGGGCAGCTCAACGTCGAGGCGTACTGCCTGAGCCTGAGCAAGGTCTACACGTTCGGTCCAACCTTCCGCGCCGAGAACTCGAATACGACGCGCCATCTCGCCGAATTCTGGATGATCGAACCGGAAATCGCGTTCGCCGATCTGAACGACAACGCGACGCTCGCCGAGGATTTCCTCAAATACATTTTCAAGGCCGTGCTCGACGAGCGCATGGACGACATGAAGTTCTTCGCCGAACGTCAGGAGAAGACGGCCATCTCGCGCCTCGAAACGTTCATCGCCGCGCCGTTCGAACGCATCGACTACACGGATGCGGTGGAAATCCTGAAAAAGTCCGGCGAAAAGTTCGAGTTCCCGGTCGAATGGGGCCACGATCTGCAGACCGAACACGAACGCTATTTGACAGAGAAGCACGTCGGCCGTCCGGTCGTGGTGATGAACTATCCGGAGAAGATCAAAGCGTTCTACATGCGCCTCAACGACGACGGAAAAACCGTCGCCGCGATGGACGTGCTCGCGCCGGGCATCGGCGAAATCATCGGCGGATCGCAGCGCGAAGAACGCCTGGACTATCTCGACCGCCGCATGCAGCAGTTCAAAATAGATGCTGCGCACTACCAGTGGTATCGCGATTTCCGCCGCTACGGCACCGTGCCGCACGCGGGATTTGGTCTGGGTTTCGAGCGTCTCGTCGTCTATACCTGCGGGCTGTCGAACATCCGCGACGCGATCCCCTATCCGCGCGTGCCAGGGTCGGCCGACTTTTGATGGACGTAAATTCATTCGACGTTTAGCCGCTTCGGACGGACAATCGCACGGTCAACAACTCGGAGGTTGGCCATGCTGCGGATACGGACGTTGATCGGTTTCATCGCGGGCGCAGCGGCATCCGTCGCCCTTGCGCAATCATTTCACGATGCGCCCGCATCGGCGAAGACCACGAAGAATCCAACCAGCGCCGCGGATGGCGCGAAATCCGGCGCCACGCTTTACGACAAAAATTGTTCCGGCTGTCACGGCAACAAAGGCGAAGGCGCCGTGGATGGTCCGGCGTTGACTGCCGCCGCCGCGAAGAACGCGAGCGACGGCGAACTGTTCTGGTTCATCACGCACGGCAGTCCAGCCGACGGAATGCCGGCGTGGGAATCTCTGCCGGACACGCAGCGCTGGCAACTCGTCGATTTCGTGCGCGAGCTGCAAACCACGCCGCAAAATGCGCCCGCCAAATCTCCCGCGAAACCGCCGACGGCCGCCGTGTCGACCAGCGGACCGTTCATCGACTATCGCTCCGAGTCGCCCGGCGCTACGCACAAAATAACCGTGAGCGATTTGCCGCAACCGTACGCCACCCCGTCCGCCAACAACGGACCGCGTCTCGTGAAACGCCCCGACGGCGCGATGCCGAAAACCAAACCCGGCTTCAAGGTCGAACTCTACGCGGAAGGACTCGAAGCCCCGCGCCTGATCCGCACCGCACCGAACGGCGACTACTTCGCCGCACTCACCCGCGCCGACAAGATCGCGTTGTTTCGCGGCATCAGCGCCGACGGTAAACCCGATGTGGTCGCCACCTTCGCCGAAGGATTGAACAAGCCGTTCGGCATCGCGTTTTATCCGCCAGGTCCGAATCCGAAATACATCTATATCGGCAACATGGATGCGGTCGTGCGCATTCCGTATCAGAACGGCGATCTCAAAGCGCGCGCCACGCCCGAGCACATTCTCGATCTCCCGCACGGACGCGGCCATTCCACGCGCGACATCCAATTTTCGCCCGACGGCAAACGTATGTATGTCTCCGTCGGTTCGGCCTCGAACGTCGACGACCCGGACACGACGCCGGAAGAACATCATCGCGCCAACATCCTCGTCGTCACGCCGGACGGCAAAGACGTGAACGTGTTCGCCTCGGGCATCCGCAATGCCGTCGGGCTCGCCATCCAACCGAAAACCGGCGAGCTGTGGTGTTCGGTGAACGAACGCGACGGCCTCGGCGACAATCTCGTTCCCGACTACATCACGCACGTGCAGGAAAACGGTTTTTACGGATGGCCGTGGTGGTACATCGGTCTGCATCAGGATCCGCGTCTCGAAGGCAAGCATCGCGAACTACGCAGCAAAGTGATCGTGCCGGACGTTCTGCTTCAGCCGCACTTCGCATCGCTGGAGATGACGTTTTATGATGGCAAGCAATTCCCCGCCGACTACGCCGGCGACGTCTTCGCCGCCGAACACGGTTCATGGAACAAGTCCACGCGCGCCGGCTACGAAGTGATTCGCGTGCCGTTGCATCAATCCGGAAAAGCCAGCGGCGACTACGAAGATTTCCTCACCGGCTTCGTGCTCGACAACGGCGACGTGTGGGGCCGACCCGTCGGCGTGACGGTCGCGACGGACGGCTCGCTGCTCGTCACCGACGACGGCTCCGGCTCGATCTGGCGCGTGAGTTACGCCGGCGCGCACTGACCTTCGCACCGATCCGCGCGTGTAGAATCGGGCGAAAATTCCGGGAAGTTTGTAATGAGCAGCAATGATCAATGGTGGGTGGCTGCGGTCGGCGACGTGCTGGTCTGGGCGCGGTTGCGCGTGCTGGAATCCGGACACGTTGAAGTATTCGACGCGAGCGGCGACACCTTGCGTTACGACGATGAAGACAACGGCCGCATGGCGTTGCTCGATGCCAACTTCCGCGCCTTCGACGGACTCGATGAAGAAGATGCGGCGGTCATGGGTTTCGATCTCGAATCCGTCGAACCACCGCGCGCCGACAGCGACGATGAACTTATGCCGCTCATGACGGAAAAACTCACGCCGGGTCACGCGTGATGGATCTCGATCTTTCCGGCAAACACGCGCTCGTTTGCGGCGGATCGCACGGCATAGGCAAAGCCGCCGCGATCGAACTGGCCGCACTCGGCGCGAATGTCACGCTGCTCTCTCGCACCGAAGCGTCGTTGAAAAAAGCGCTGAGCGAATTGACGTCGACGGGCGGACAAAAACACGATTTCATCGCCGTCGACATGAACGATCACGCCGCGCTCGCCGAAAAAGTTTCCACCGCGTCGAAAGGCGATCCGATTCTGATCGTCGTCAACAACACCGGCGGCCCGCCGGGCGGTCAAGCCGACGCCGCGAAAGTCGACGAATTCACCATTGCGTTCGCACAGCACCTGCTCGCCAACCATACGATTTTGCAAGCGGTCTTGCCGGGCATGAAAGCGGCGAAATACGGCCGCATCATCAACGTGATTTCCACATCGGTGAAAGAACCGATCAAAAATCTCGGCGTGTCGAACACGATCCGCGCCGCCGTGGCGAGCTGGTCGAAAACGCTCGCGGGCGAACTCGGCGGTTTCGGCATCACCGTCAACAACGTGTTGCCCGGCTACACGAAAACCGCACGGCTCGAACAGATTCTCGGCGATCGCGCGAAGGCCACGCAGCAGGACGAAGCGGCGATCGAAAAATCGATGCTCGCGACCGTTCCGGCCGGACGTTTCGCCGATGCGCACGAAATCGGCAACGTGATCGCGTTCCTTGCGACGCCCGCTGCGGGTTACATCAACGGCATCAACGTCCCGGTCGACGGCGGCCGCACGCAGTCGCTTTGAAATCGCTCGCTCGGCGGAGCAAAGCCGCGTGCTTTGCTAAGCTGCACGCATGACCGAAACGATCTCGCGCATCGACAACTATATCGGCGGCGGCTGGCAATCGCCGCGCGCTGGAAATTACATCGACGTCGTCGATCCGGCCGTCGGCGCGCCGTTCGGCCAATGCGCGGACAGCGACGCCTCCGACATCGACGACGCCGTCATTGCCGCACGCGACGCTTTCGCCGCATGGTCGTCGACGCCGTCAGCCGATCGCGCGCAATGCCTGAATCGCATCGCCGACCGCATCGAAGAACGGCTCGACGAATTCGCCGCCGCCGAATCACGCGATAGTGGAAAACCCATCGCGCTGGCGCGTTCGCTCGACATCCCGCGCGCGATCGCCAACCTGCGTTTCTTCGCCGCCGCCGCGACGCAATTCGCGAGCGAAGCGCACGCGACGGAAAACGCCGCGATCAATTACACATTGCGGCAGCCGATCGGCATCGTTGGATGCATATCGCCCTGGAATCTTCCGCTGTATCTGTTCACGTGGAAGATCGCACCTGCACTCGCGGCCGGCAACACCGTCATCGCGAAACCGTCCGAAGTAACGCCGTTCACCGCGAAACTGTTCGCGCAGGCATGCATCGACGCGGATTTGCCGGCGGGCGTCCTCAACATCGTGCAAGGCGTCGGCGCGCGCGCGGGCGGCGCACTGATTTCGCATCCCGCGATCAAGGCCATTTCGTTCACCGGTTCGACGCGAACCGGCGCCGCGATCGCCGCCGAAGCTGCGAAGACATTCAAGAAAGTGTCGCTCGAAATGGGTGGAAAAAATCCCACGCTCGTGTTCGCCGACTGGGATGCGAGCGAAGCGAACTGGCAAACGATCCTGCGGTCGGCATTTTCGAATCAGGGTCAAATATGTTTGTGCGGCTCGCGCATTCTCGTTGAACGTTCGATCTATGCATCGTTCCGCGATGCGTTCGTCGCCCGCGCGAAAAAAATGCGTGTCGGCGATCCGGACGACGCATCGAGCGATCTCGGCGCCGTCGTTTCGAAAGCGCATTTCGACAAGATCATGGGTTGCATCGCGGTCGCGCGCGACGAAGGTGGCACCATCCTGTGCGGCGGCGACCGCGTGAAGGTCGACGGACGCTGCGCGCACGGATGGTTCATCGCGCCGACGGTCATCGAAGGTCTCGGACCCGCCTGCGCCACGAATCAGGATGAAATCTTCGGACCGGTCGTCACGCTGCAGCCGTTCGACGATGAAAACCATGCGCTCGAACTCGCCAATGCGACGGCTTACGGCCTTGCTTCGTCGGTATGGACGTCGGGCCTGAGTCGCGCGCATCGCGTGGCGGCGAAGCTCGACGCGGGCATCGTCTGGATAAACTGCTGGATGCGGCGCGATCTGCGCACGCCGTTCGGCGGCGTGAAGCAATCCGGGCTAGGACGCGAGGGCGGTTTCGAGGCATTGCGTTTCTTCACCGAAGCCAAGAACGTTTGTATACAAATAGATTAATAAAAAAGGATCGAATCCGGACATGCGGAAAAATCTTCGCAAGGCGATCGGCTGGATGGCGGTGACGCTGCTCACGGGCGGTCCGCTCGCGCACGCGTCGTCGGAAGTGAACAGCACGCCGGACGCGTCGGAAATGTCGGCTTCCGAATGGCGGCGCCAGCAGCTTATCGCGGCGGACAAGTCCGACAAGATCATGACGCAAGCAGAGAAAATTTCAGGGCTGCTCGGCCAATACATCTTCATGCAGACGAAGTACGACTCCAATCACGATCGCGCGTTCCAGGTCATCTTCGGCCAATATCTGTCGTGGTTCCAGACGTTCATCGGCGACTACGATGGCGCCGCGGCGAGTTTCTCCATCGCGCAACCCAGACAGGACGACGACGGCCCCTCGCCGCTCGGTGCCGGCTACACGCTGAAACCCGCCGCCGACGTGATTGTCGAAATGGCCAAGACGCGTCGCGCCGTGTTCTTCAACGAGGCGCACAGCGCGCCGATCACGCGCACGCTGACCATCGAACTGCTGCCGAAGCTGCGCGAACTCGGCTACAACTATTTCGCCGCCGAAACGTTGTACGACACCGATCACGAGCTGCAGAAACGCGGCTACGCCACGCCGAAGAGCGGCTTCTATGTCAACGAACCGCTCTACGGAGAAATGATACACACCGCGCTGCGTCTCGGTTTCAAGGTGATTCCATACGACGTCGAAAATGCCGGCGCCGGCGACCTGCGCGAGCGTGCGGGCGCGGAGCGGCTTTATCAGGAAGTGTTCAAGAAAGATCCGACCGCGAAGCTCATCGTCAATGCCGGATTCGCGCACGTGCAGAAAACCGGCAAGTACCTGCGCGGTTCGAGCATGGGTGAATTCTTCAAGCAGATATCGGGCATCGATCCGCTCACCATCGAACAGACGATGATGATTCAGCACGGCCGTTCCAATCAGGATCATCCGTACTACGCGGCCATCGTGCAGCATCTCAAGCTGACACAGCCGAGCGTGTTCGTCGCCGCGGACGGCAAACCGTGGACGCTGAAACCGGACAAATACGACATGAGCGTTGTCTTTCCGACGTACCAAGTGATCAAGCAGCGCCCGAACTGGCTCGTGCTGAACGGCGAACGCGTGGCCTATTCACTCGGCAGCGAAATTTGCCGCAATCAGTATCCTTGCCTGATCGAAGCGTTCTATTCCGGCGAAGACGACAACGCTGTCGCTGCCGACCGCACACTGCTCAACGTCATCGACTCGCAATCGCCGGCGAACGAACGCTTGCTCAACGGCATCGTGCAATCAGAAAGCCGCCTTTTCCTGAGGCCAGGCAGTTACCACATCAAAGTGACCGACAAAGGGAATCGCGCTGTCGGATCGCGCGACATCACCATCGGCGCGGCTCAATGAGCGATGTGATCCGCGCCGACGGCGCACCCAAACCCGTTGGCGCCTATCCGCATGCGCGGCGCGTCGGCAACCTGTTGTTTCTTTCCGGCATCGGCCCGCGCGATGCGGCGTCGAATGCGATTCCCGGAAACGTGTACGACGCGAACGGAAAACTCACTCGCTACGACATCGAAGCGCAATGCCGTTCCGTGTTCGCCAACGTGCGCACTGTGCTCGAAGCGAGCGGCGCACGCTGGCAGGATCTCGTCGACGTCACCGTGTTCCTCACCGACATGGATCGCGACTTCGCCACATACAACCGCCTGTACGCCGAACATTTCACCGACGCACAACCGTGCCGCACCACCGTCGGCATCACCGCGCTGCCGACGCCCATCGCCATCGAATTGAAATGCATCGCCGTGATGTCCGATGATGCCTGATCGATAGGAATGAAATGCTCACGCCGCCCATCAATTTCCAGAAATGGATCGACGACAACCGGCATCTGCTGAAACCGCCAGTCGGCAACAAATGCATCGTCGACGGCGATTTCATCGTGATGGTGGTCGGCGGTCCGAACGCGCGCACCGATTATCATTGGGACGAAGGTCCGGAATTTTTCCACCAGATCGAAGGCGAGATGGTGCTGAAAGTTCAGGACGGCGGCGAAGCGCGCGATATTCCGATCAAGGCCGGTGAAGTGTTTTATCTGCCGCCGCGCACGCCGCACTCGCCGCAGCGGATGGCGAATTCGATCGGACTCGTCGTCGAGCGCAAACGTCTGCCGCACGAAAAAGATGGTCTGCTGTGGTTCTGCGAACAATGCAACCACAAGCTTTACGAAGAATTCTTCGAGCTCAACGATATCGAAAAGGATTTCCCGGCCGTGTTCGAGCGTTTCTATCGCTCTCTCGACGCGCGCACGTGCAAGCAGTGCGGTCACGTCAACCCCGCACCGGCGCGGTACGCCTAGCGCGCATTCATCGCCGCGCCGTTATCATTCGCGGCGATGCTCAAGACTTTGTTGCAGCTCAAGCCGCGCGATGTGCCGGCGATCGTCGCGTTGCGCAACACCGCGGCCGTCGCGCTGCCGCTCGCGATCGGCGTGGCGATGCATCATGTCGATATCGGCGTCGGCATTTCCGTCGGCGCACTCAACACGATGTTTTCCGACCAGCCCGGTCCGTATCGGTTGCGCCTGCGGCGCATGCTGTTCGCGGCGTTCGCCGCGTGCGTCTCCGCGTTCGCCGGATACACGCTCGGCGCGAGCGATGTGCTGAGCGCGCTCGCGTCGCTGGTGTGGGGCATCGCCGGCGGTATGCTCGTGGCGCTCGGTCCGGACGTCGGACGCATCGGACTCACGAGCATGATCCTGTTCGTCGTCACCGCCGCCAATCCGCGCACGCCGATCGAAGCGATCGGTCCGTGTCTTTTGTTCCTCGTCGGCGGTTTGTTGCTGACCGCGTTTTCGATCGCCGCCTGGCCGCTGCAAAGGTATCGACCAGAACGTTTTGCGCTGGCGCGACTGTGCCGCGATCTGGCCGCCAGCGCGCGCCGCGACGACGATGCCGCGCAAGCGCCGCCTGTCACGCAAGGACTGACCGACGTCGAAAATCTGCTGCATGGCGAATACCGCGCGCGTGGCGCCGGCATGGAAGCGTTGCGCGTGCTCGCCGAAGTGATCGAGCGCACGCGCCTGGAACTGCTCGCGCTCGGCGGATTGCACGAACGAACCGCGAACGCGGAAATCATCTCGACGTTGAAGCGGCTTCGCGAATACGCCGCGCGCACATTGGAAAGTCTCGCGAACGCGCTCGAAGCCGGCGTGTCGCCGCTCGCCGCGACCGGTGCGCTGGAAGGTTTCGACGCGGCGCTGAAATCGCTGATGCAGCACGGCGCGATGTCCGCGCACGACGAACGTCTCGTCACGATCGCGTTCGCGCACGGTCGCGCGCTCGGCGGCCAGCTTCGCGCGGCGTTGCGCAACGCGAACCTCGCCGGCAGCCGCGGCGAATTGCGCGCTGATGCCGACGAAGCGCGCTTGCCGCGCGAACTGCAAACGCGCAATCCGTTTGAAATCCTTCGATCCAATCTGACGCTGTCGTCGATCGCATGCCGGCACGCGATCCGATGCGGCGTGTGCCTCGCCATCGCCGTCGTCGGCGAACGCATCGCGGGCATCGAACACGGCTACTGGATTCCGATGACGACCGCGATCGTCCTCAAACCCGATTTCGCCGGCACCTTCAGTTTCGGATTGCTGCGCGTCATCGGCACGTTGCTCGGACTCGCGCTCACGACCGCGCTGCTGCACTTCGCGTTCGGCGGCGACTGGGACCGCATTGCGCTCTATGCGTTTTTCTGTTTCGGCTTCCGCCTGTTCACGACGATGCATTACGCCATCGGCGTCATGCTCCTGACGAGTCTCATCGTCATCCTGCTCAGTTTCGAAGGACTCGCGCCCGGCGACACGATGACCGCGCGCGCCATCGGCACGAGTCTCGGCAGCGCGCTGGCGCTGATCGGCTACCTCGCGTGGCCGACGTGGGAAGACCGCCGCATCCGGCCCACGCTGGCCGCGATGGTCGATGCTTACCGCAAGTATTTCCTCGCGATGCTCGACAACGCGCCGCGCGTGCGCGCCGAAATCCGCCGCACCGCGCGCAGCGCGCGCACGAACGCGCAAGCCTCGCTCGACCGGTTGCGCAACGAGCCGCGACGCGACCGCGCCGACGTGGCCGCCGCCGAAGGCGTGTTCGCCAACGCCAACCGTTTCGTGCGAGCGGCGATGGCGCTGGAAGCCACGCGCCAGCACACCGGACCGATTCCGCCCGCGTCGGCCATCGCCGACTTCGCGCAACGCGCCGACCACGAACTGAACGGCATCGTCCGCGCGCTCAACGGCGAGATCGGATCGCCGCCGGCGACCTCCGCGTTGCGCGGACAGCAGGAATCATTGCGCAAGACGCTGGAGGCGGCATCGTCGGATATCGATTCGGACGTCCAGACGGCCGCATGGATCGACGCGAGCGATCGCATCACCGACAGCATCGATACGCTGGCGCATGTGCTGCGGTCTCGAATATAGCGCGTCGCAACATGCAAATTCCCTCGCTATTCTGCATTCGCCTCGCTACCCTCGACAGCTTCTGTGGGAAGCACGAAGAGGGGTAACTGAGTCATGATTGTCAATCGCAAATCGCTCGACGCATTCTCGCCGCGCGTGAAGACACTCGCAGCCGCTTTATCCATCGCACTGGCCGCTGCGGGCGGCGCGCTCATCGATCCGGCCGGCGCAGACGCTTCGGTGACCGGCGGCGCCACCAGCAAGGCGAACTGGACATCGCACGCGACGCTCCGCAAACCATCCTATGCATTTCTTCGGTCGCAATTCGCGGCACTCCATCAGTCGGCCAAACCGCCGGCGCAAAACAGGGCGTCAACCACCCGCTTCATCTCGAACAGTGCGGACACCGGTTCGGGCTCGTTGCGAGAAGCGTTGGCGACGGCGGTCGACGGCGACATCATCGATCTGACTCATCTGCACGGCACGCTGAACCTGGAAAGTTCGCTTCGAACAGACGCGATGGTCGAGATCCGCGGACCGGGCCGCAACGCGTTGACGATCGACGCGGGCCATGCGGACCGAGCGTTCACCGCTTCAAACGGGCTGCGCATGTCACACGTGACGGTCGCGAATGGCTCGGCTCCGAATGCTGTAAGCAGCGGAGGATGCCTGTTCGTCGACGGAAATCTTTATTTGGCCGACGTGAGCTTGACGGGATGCACGGCAGGCGACGCAACTACGCCATTGGCCTACGGTGGTGCAATCGCCGTGGACGGAGAACTCTATCTGCAGAACGTCAGCGTTACCGCCAGTTCGGTGACGGGCTACGTTGTGGCCGCCGGCGGCGGCGTGTCGGTGATCGGCAATACGACGGATGGATATTACGTCGGCATCTACAACAGTACGGTTAGTGGCAATTCTGCAATTGTTGCTGAGAACGAAGCCAGTTATCTGGCCACCGGAGGCGGCATCTCGGTTCTTGGCAGCAAAGATCCCGTGACGAATATGGCTTACACCACCATCGCCGGATCGACGATCAGCGGCAATATGGCCGTGAATCAAACTACCTACCAAGGCACCTACAGCGCAACGGCGCAGGGCGGCGGCGCCAATTTGCAAGGTTCGATCGCGACCATCGAACAATCCAATGTCATCGCTAACTCGATATCCGCCAACCAGGTCACGGTTGGCGCTGGCTTGTCGACCTCATCGCCCATCTCGATGTCCGGCTCTACCCTTTCTAGCAATTCCAGCGTGGGTTATATCGCATACGGCGGCGGTGTGTTCGCGGGTGGAACCATCACGATCGACCGTTCACAGATTCAGGCGAATACCGTCAAGAGCAACTTCATCGCAGTCGGCGGCGGGGTGTTTTCTTACGCTCCGACGACTATCACCAACAGTTCGATCACCGGGAATACGCTCGACGGTACGGGAGGCGCAGTCACGAACGGGGGCGGCGTGGCCCGCAAGTACAGCAACAGTGTCGGCCCCGCGAGCATGATGCTCACCAACAGCACAATCTCAGGAAACTCGGCGGGCGGCGCCATGTACGACACCGGCGGCGGCGTGTACGAATACCAGTCGCTTACTGCCGACAACAGCACGATCGCGAACAATAACGCCGATGGTTACGGCGGCGGCGTAACGACCAACGCAATGGCGCTCATCACGCTGAACAGCACCATCATCGCGAACAACACCGCAGGCGTCTCCGATAGCGCCGACCTGTACGGCTATGGCGGACCGATCACCGTTGCCGGCGATCACAATCTCGTTATCGCGTCGGACTCGGGCGTAACGCTACCCGGCGATACGCTGACTAGCGATCCAAAGCTGCTGCCGCTCGCGGACAACGGCGGCGGCACGCTGACGCAAGCGCTCGATCCTGCGAGTCCAGCCGTCGATGCGGGCAGCAACCCGCTGTCGCTGACAACCGATCAACGCGGCGTGCCCTATGCTCGCGTGGTCGGCGCCGGACCCGATATAGGCGCCTACGAACTCGATACCGATCACATTTTCGGCAACGGTTTCGAGTAATCCACAACACCGGCGCACCGGATTCGCGCAACGCGAATTCGGCGCGCTCGTCGGCTAAACTGTGCGCATGCTCAAGATCGACACGCATGCGCACATCCTTCCGCCGAGTTGGCCGAACCTCGCCGAGAAATATGGCGACGACCGCTTCGCGGTGATGGTCAAAACCGAAGGCCGCCATCGCATCTACAAAGACGGCAAATTTTTCCGCGAAGTGTGGGAGAACGCGTTCGACGCCGATCACCGCATCGCCGACTACGCGAAGTTCGGCGTGCAGACGCAGGTGATCTCGACCGTTCCCGTACTGTTCTCGTATTGGGCCAAGCCGCATCAGGCACTCGACCTGCACGTATTCCTCAACGATCACACTGCCGAAATCTGCCGCAGCAAACCGCGTAACTACGCCGGAATCGGCACGGTGCCGTTGCAGTCGCCGACGCTCGCGATTCAGGAAATGGAACGCTGTATGGAACAGCTCGATCTGCAAGGCGTGCAGATCGGTTCGCACATCGACGACTGGAATCTCGACGCGCCGGAACTGTTCCCGTTTTTCGAAGCCGCCGCCGATCTCGGTGCGGCGATCCTGGTCCATCCGTGGGACATGATGGGCAAGGAAAGCATGCCGAAATACTGGTTGCCGTGGCTCGTCGGCATGCCGGCCGAGCAGGCGCGTGCGGCGTGCTGTCTCATCTTCGGCGGCGTGCTGGAACGTCTGCCGAAATTGCGCGTGTGCTTCGCGCATGGTGGCGGCGCGTTTCCGTACACGATCGGCCGCATCGAACACGGTTTCCGTATGCGGCCCGATCTCGTCGCAACCGACAACGCGCGCAACCCGCGTGACTATTTCGACCGCTTATATTTCGACTCGTGCGTGCACGACGATCTCGCGCTGCGTTATCTGCTCGATGTCGCCGGCGCGAAACACGTGATGCTCGGCACCGACTATCCCTTTCCGCTCGGCGAACAGCATCCCGGTGCGGGCATCGCGGCGCTCGGACTTTCCGAATCCGAGCAGGCGCGCCTGTATCACGGCACCGCGCTGGAATGGCTCGCCCTGCCCCTTTCCCGATTCAACTGATGGCGGAGATCGTCATGCGACTCAACGTAATCCTCGCGGCTCTCGTGCTTTGCTGTTGCGCATCGTCCGCATCCGCCGACGAGAACGGCAACTATTCGCTCAGCGACGGCTTCATCAAATTCAGCGCGCCGCCGTCGTGGCCGGTGATCATGGAGAAAACCGAAGGCAATCCGCAGTTCGTCGCGTTTCAGGTGAAGGATCCGGCCGACACCGGCACCGGCGAATCGGCGCGCGTGTCGGTCGACACGAAACTCCTCGACGATTCGAGCAACTTCCAGCCCATCGTCAACGTCGGCATGGACAAAGCGAAAGCGATGCCGGGTTATGAGCAACACACCGAAGGCGTCGAGCCGACCGTGCTGCGCTATTACGCGATGAACGGAAAGACGCGCTACGAATATCGCGAGACGTGGTATCTCAACATGCA
>DATBAU010000252.1:0-12712 GCA_036271355.1 Rudaea sp.
TCGCCGCCCACGTCTTCGCAGCGAGCGAGCGGATCATGGGTTCCGTGTCGTCGAGCGGCACGTCGTGCTCGAACGTGCCTTCCGACGAAATCGATTGCACCGGCTGATCCGGATCGACGCATCGATTGTCCGTGCCGACCGCGAGTTCGGCGAGACGACGGCCGTAGCGTCCGAAGCGGCATTCGAGTTCATGCACGTCGTAGCGGCGCAGATCGGCGCACGTGTGGATCGCGAGTGCTTGCAGTTTCGCGTCCATCACTTTGCCGACGCCTGGAATCTTGGACACCGGCAGCGGTGCGAGAAACGCCTCGACTTCGTGCGGCCGGATCACAAACAGCCCATCCGGCTTGCGCCAGTCGGACGCGATCTTCGCGAGAAATTTATTCGGCGCGACACCCGCGGATGCGGTGAGCGTGGTTTCGTCGGCGATCTGTTCGCGGATCGCTTTTGCGACGGCGGTGCCCGATGTGAAATCCGTCTTTGGATGCGTCACATCGAGATATGCTTCGTCGAGCGACAACGGTTCGACGAGATCGGTGTGGCGCAAAAAAATTTCGCGCACGTGTTTCGATACGGCGCGATAACGCGTGAAATCCGGCGGCACGAAAACCGCGTCCGGACATAGCCGTTCCGCACGCACGGCCGGCATTGCCGATCGCACACCGAATTTGCGCGCCTCGTACGACGCCGCGCACACGACCGAACGCGAACCGCGCCACGCTACGACGACGGGCTTGCCGCGCAACGAGGGATCGTCGCGCTGCTCAACCGACGCGTAGAACGCGTCCATATCGATGTGGACGATCTTGCGGATGTCGGCGGACACCACGCAATTTTACGCGAACCACGTCTCAGTAATTGATCATCCCGATCGGCGTTTTTGTCTTGCTCGTCATTCCCGCGAAAGCGGGAATCCAGTGACTTGGCTTTTGATTGATCGAGCAAAAGCTTCCGCTGCAAGCAGCGGGTAACTTTTTGCTGGACGGCAAAAAGTCACCAAAAAACGTCTTTTGTTGTTCGCGGTAGAGTTTGTCCGCGGACAGCACATCCCTGTGCTGGCCGCGGACCCGCGCTCCCGGCGCGGGTTGGACGCTTTTGTGTTTCGAAAGCGCGCTTTTTTAGGATTTGAGGACGGCTTTCAATTTTTCGGCTTGCTCGGGGAACCACTGGCCGTTCGCTTCGAGTGCGTCGGCGACGACTTTCTCCGCGTCGCTGCGACGGTTCAGCGAGATCAGTGCTTTGGCGCGCAGCGAGGCGACGCTGAGCCGGTTTGCACCGAACGATTTTTCGGCGGCGCGTTCGAGATACGGCAGTGCTTCCGCCGGTTTGTTGCGCTTGAGCAGGCTGGCGCCGTAGCGATACGAATAAACGTAATCGTCCGGATATGCGGCGATCAGTTTCGGCATCAACGCATCGAGTTCGTCGGTGCGTCCGGCGCGGTCGAGGAAAACGCGCAGGTTGTCGGCGAGGTTGCGATCCTTGCTTACGTCACCGCCGAGTCGCTTCTTCGCATCGTCGATGCCGCGATCGAGCGTCGCTTTTTCGGCGGCGCTGTCGCCGATCGCTTTGTCGAGATCGGCCGTCACGAGCACCGCCGTGCGTTGATCCGCGCATTGCGCGGGCTGCACGAATACCCGTTTGTCGAGCAAGGTTTGCATCGCCGGCCGTTGCGCGCTGAGCAATTGCTTGCGTTTGTCGACAGACATTTTCTCGCTGCAGTCCATGACTTGTTCGAGCACGTAATAGCGATCACAGCCGACATTGCTCGCGAGCACTTTCTGGCCCGACGAAACGCACGCGGCATGATCATCGGCGTTGGCGGCCTTCTCCATCAGCAAGCGTTCGTGCCACATCGCGACTGTCGCGTCGCTGTTCGCGCGGTGCGCTTCCGGCAAACCGTCGTACCACGCGAGTCCTTCGGCGACTTGATTGCGCGCCTCGAAACTCGCCAATACATCGGCAATCGCGGCGGGCGATCCGGACTCGGATTTCTTTTTCAGCGCATCGAGCGCATCGCCGCCGCTCAGGATTTTTTTCATCTGCGCGTAAAATTTATCGCGCGGCTGTTCGGCGACGACGCGACCCAGTTCGCTGCCGTCGGATTTCAGCACGACGAACATCGGCAGCGCCTTCACGTTGAGCTGTTTCATCCAGCGCGCGCCGTCGGGCGAATCGGCATCGACATCGACGACCACCATGCGCTTCTCCATCGCCTGCCATTCCGGGCCGGTGAGCACATGGGTCGACATGAAGTAGCACGAGTAACACCACTGCGCCTGGAAATCCGCGAACACGGGCAAGTGTTCAACCTGCGCCTGCTTGAGCGCGGCGTCGATCGTTTGCGGCGCGGTGCGCGCTATCGCGTGCGATGCGAAAAGGCCGAACAGGATCGCGGCAACAATACGTTTCATGGCAGGCTCGTTTGGACGTCCAAACGCCATTGTAGGCCATTTCCTACGCCGCGCCGCAACGATCATCCATCGTTTACAACGGCGGTTCGGCCGAAGCTGGCGCATCCCAACGATGGATCGTGCCATGACTTCTCCCGTTTCGACCGCCGCGCACCGCACCCTGAAGCTGCACGAGTGGCTGGTGCTGCTGTTTCTTTTGATCCTCTGCAACGGCGTTCGCGCCGCGACGGCATACAAATGCGTGGACGCATCCGGCGCGATCTCGTTCCAGCCGACCGCGTGCGCCGCCTCGCAACATGCGACGGAAATCGAGCTGGCGCCCGCGCGACCGGCCGCGCCATCGCCGCAATACGCGATCGACCGAACGCCGTCGACGTCGCTGCGCCAGCGAAACGTTCGCATCGCGCGCGCCAAAACCGAAACGGCCTACGAATGCCGCACGAGTGGCGGCGATATTTTCTATCGGTTGAGCCACTGCCCGCATTCGATCGGCGAAAAATCCAGTGATCGACGCGGCGCAAGTACAGCGCCCGGCGGCACGGTTTCGTCGCGTCCAGTCTCGCGCGACCTGGCGTGCTCGGAAATGCGACGCGCGGGCGCCGTTGGACGTAAAGGTCATGAGTACGACGAAACGGTCTCCACCTACGACCGCAACCTCGGCAAGGATCCCTGCAAATGAGCGCGCGACGCGCTATCGTTGCCGCTCGCAATCAAAGGAATGACCCATGCGCTCGCGTCTGATTGTGCCGCTCGTGATGTCCGTCGGAATGCTCGCGTGCTCGAAAGCGCCTTCGCCGCCTCCGCCGGATCCCGCCGCCGTCGCCAAGGCGGACGCCGAAGCGAAAGCGAACAAGCAACTCGCGCTGTACGACCAGATGCGCACGAGCGGCAGTTCGGATATCGCCGCGAATCTCGGCGACGAGATCGTCAAGACATATCCGAATTCCGCCGCGGCGGCGCAAGTGCAAAAGACGCTCGCCGATTTGCACGCAAAAGTCACGCGCGAAAGCGAATCGAAACGTCTGTCGCGGCTCTGGGTCTACAACAACGTTCCCGAAGCCGGCGGCACACAATACAGTGCGGCGATCGCGAGCAAGGAATCGCTCCCGGGCAACGCGCGAATCCGGCTCGTGTTGCGCCAGCATCCGAAGTGGGGACAAAGCGTTTATTTGCTGCTCGACAACGCAACCTTCGATTGCAGCAAAGGCTGCGCGACGTTGTCGGTCGCGTTCGACGACGCGTCCGGACAACGCATGAAAGCAACCATTCCACCCACCGGCGAACCGGCACTGTTTATCGACGACAATAAAGACTTCATCGCGAGGATGGAGCACGCGAAAAGCGTAGCGATCAACGTGACGATCAAGAACGTCGGCGCGAAAACTGAAACGTTCGAAGTCGGCGGTTACGACGCGTCGAAAATGCCGAACAAGCCGAAGAAGTAAGGCGATCAGACGAGCCGCAAATCCTTCGCGCTCGTCGCGGGGAATACCTGCGTGACTTGCTGCTGATTCAAACCCCACATGCGCGAGAACACGCCAGCAAGTGTCGCGCGATAATTGTTGAGCACGGGATAGTCGCGATTCTGCAGCAGCGTGTCCTGTTTCACCGCGACCTGTTCGCCGACGATTCGCCCGCCGCCGACCGAGCCGCCGAGCACCCAGTGCACCGAGCCATGACCGTGGTCCGTGCCTTGATTTCCGTTTTCACGGAACGTGCGGCCGAATTCCGACAGCACGACGACGACCGTGTTGCGCCATTCGTCGCCGAGCGTTTGCGCGAACGTCTGCAAACCCTGACCGAGTTCGTTGAGATTATTCGCGAGCTGGCCTTCCGCACCGCCTTCGTTGACGTGCGTGTCCCAGCCGCCGACATCGACGAAACCCAGGCGATAGCGATCACGCATCAATTCGGCGAGCTTGTCGGATTGGCCGGCGAACCCGCGCGCGTTGATCGCGCCACGATTGGCTTTCTGCATTTCAGCGCCGAATTCCTGCGCGACTTCCGCGCGCAATTGCAATCCGGAACTCACCGCCGGCTGCAGACGCGTGCCTTTGTACATGTCGCTCAGGATGGCCGTTTGCCGATCGTCGAAACTCGATTTACCGACGTTGCGCAGCGACAGATTAGCGATGTCGCCGCCGCCTTGAAAGCTCAACGGCAATGCGTCCGTGAACGCGATGGGTTTCGCTTTTCCCTGTAACACGCCGGACAAGCGCGCGAGAAAACCGGAATTGAACGCGTGTTGCTGCGGCGGCAAGCCGAGCTCGATGTTGTCCTGCGTTTCGAAATGGCTGCGCGACAAATCTTCGGTGCCCGCGAACGGAACGAACGCGACTTGCTTCGCCGCGTACAGCGAACCGATCGACGGACGCAACACCGGCGCGAGCGCCCAGTTCGCGTCGAGTGCGAGCGCGCCGTTCGCGTTGTTTGGATCGGGCTTCGCAATCGCGATCTTCGGCCGCGATTCGTAATAGAAATCGCTCGAATACGGAATCAGCATGTTCGCGCAATCGTACCCGCCGCGCAAAAACACGAAGAGGAATCGCGGTGACGATGCCGGTGCGGCGAAAAGCTGGCCGGCGAATCCAAGCGCGGGCAGCGCGGCGGCGGTGTTGATCAGAAAGTGGCGACGGTTCATGGCTCAGCGATAATTGAATTCGGGAGAGGACAACAAATACGTATTCCATTCGACCGGCGATTTGGCTTTCTCCAGCGCCGCCAGCGAATTTTGCGACATGTACGGCAACATCGTTTTGACGAACAGACTGCCGGCGAGTTCCGGCGGTGCCTGCTTCGTGTTCACGTCCACTTTATCGGCGCGCCCCGCGCCGATCGCGCGCGCGATCTCAAAGCGCCGGCTCATCTGTCCGGAGCTCGCCCAGCCGCTTTCGGTCAGCGGATAGCCGTCCGGACTCTGATGCCCGAACGGCACTTCGCCTTGCGTGCCGAGCCAGTTCACGGCGACATCGGTGTCCATTTGCGTCGCGCCGTTGTAGGAATAGCGCAAGGCCGATACGACGAAATGCATCGGGTCTTTGAATTTATTGCCGAGCGATGCGTCGAACGCCTTCGACTCGAACATCGTGCGCAGCGTTTCGGCGATATCGCCGCCGCTGCGCTCGAACGTGTGCGCCATCGCATCGACGAGTTCTTTCGGCGGCTGATCCGCGACGAAATATTCGGCCATGCGCCGCGACACGAAACGC
Source organism: Rudaea sp. (assembly GCA_036271355.1). Classification (GTDB taxonomy): domain Bacteria; phylum Pseudomonadota; class Gammaproteobacteria; order Xanthomonadales; family Rhodanobacteraceae; genus Rudaea. Next base: position 5,621 of record DATBAU010000252.1, read on the forward strand.
GCGCATTGTGGTTGCTTGACCAGCAGATCGACGGCTTGTTCGACTTCCTTGAATCCGTCGCCGCGAATCGTTTGACCGAGCAATGTCTTGTTGCCGAAATCATGGCGCGCCGGAAAAAACGCGGCACCGGTCTTGCCGAGCGGTTCGGGTGAGAACCGGCCGAGACGAACGTTTCGCGGCACGAATTCCACGCTCACCCCGGTGAGAATGCGCGCCAGTTCCTGCACATCCTTCTGCGTGTAGCCGGCGTCGACGCCGAGCGTTTGAAGTTCCATCAATTCACGCGCGTAGTTTTCGTTCGCGTGATCCTTCGCGTTGCGCACGTTGTCGAGGTACACGAGCATCGCCGGATGCGTGAGCGTGGCCAGCACCAGATCGCGGAATTTTCCCATCGCGTACGGACGAATCGCGTGCTCGGCGTAATCCGAAACGAGCCACGGTTCAGCGCCTTTGCGCGCGAACACGTTGAACTGGTTGAGCCAGAACCAGACCATCTGTTCCTTGAGCTGATCCGGCGAATACACCGCGCGCAACAATTCGCGGTTGATCGTCTGGCGCACCAGATCGGCGCCTTCGCGCACGTATTCCTTTTTTTGTTCGGCCGACATTTCGGTTTTGCCGTCGGCTTTGATTTCCTTCCGGCGTTTGGCGAAATCTTCGATCGTTTTCTGCAGATCGGTGTGCGCGATCGACATGCCGTCGATGCGCTGCTGGATTGGCGCCGGGAGATGATCGTCGTTGGCGCGCAATTGCACGTCGAGAAATTTCTTGCGGCCGAGCGCGCGGAATTGCTGGATCGTCGCCTCATCCGCACCATAGGTGATACGGTTGAGCCAAAGCAGATCGTCCTTGCCGATCATGGGCGCCGGCGCATCGGCTGCGAACGCGTTCGCACCGGTGATCGTCAACGCGAAAAAGAATGAAAGTTTCGTTTGCATGCTCCGTACAACGCACCCGAACGCCGCGCGATGACACCGCCAGACAGCTGTGAAGCCGAATTTACAATGCTTTCCATGAGAATTTCCCAATGAGCGCCACGCGCCGCGCCCGGATCGCCGAATTGGCCGACGAATGCGTGAAATGCGGCCTTTGCGTGCCGCTGTGCCCGACGTATGGAGTTTCCCGCACGGAAGCCGAATCGCCGCGTGGGCGGATCGCGTTCGCTGCGGCGCTCTCGGTGAATCCGGAGTCCGTATCTACGTCGATGATCGATCATCTGGATCGTTGTCTCGCGTGCATGACGTGCGAGCGCGTGTGTCCCTCGCACGTGCGCTATGGCGAGTTGATCGTGAAGACGCGCGAAGAACTCGCGGACCGCGCAAACTCGCGCGGTTCGCGCGCGCTCGAGTGGTTGGTTCGACAACCGCTTTTGTTGCGTGTCGTCATGCGTTTGGCGAATCTGCCGATCGTGCGCTCGATCGCACGCGACGTGCCGAAGATTCCCCAGATGCCGCAGTTTGCACCGGTGGCAACGCGCGAAAACAAACGCGGTCGCGTCGGACTATTCCTCGGTTGTGTCGCATCGCTCGCGGATCGCGACGTACACGCGTCTGCAACGCGATTGCTCGAAGCACTCGGCTACGACGTTGTCATTCCTTCGTCCCAAGGTTGTTGTGGCGCACTCGCTGTGCACAATGGCGATGCCGATACGGCAACGTCGACGGGCCAATCCACGCGAAACGCATTTGCCGGTATCGAAACGGTGCTCGTCTCTGCGTCCGGCTGTTTCGGCACACTGCGCGATCACACATTCGCCGATAGCGGAATTCATGTGCGGGAAATCCACGAGTTTCTCGCTGCGGATACCGAATTCGCGCAACTTCGCTTCGCGACGCTGCGCACGAAGATCGCGCTGCATACACCGTGCACGCAAGCGAACGTCGCGCGCGCCGACGGCGCAATCAAATCACTCCTGTCGCGAATTCCCGAACTTGATGTCGTCGAACTGCCGACCGAACCGCGCTGTTGCGGCGCGGCGGGCGATTATTTTCTTCGTCATCTAAAAACAGCGGACGTACTGCGGGACGAAAAACTCGATCAGATCGAAGCCGTCGCGCCCGAACTACTTGTCACAAGCAACGTCGGCTGTCGCGTGTTCCTCGACAACGGCCTTCGCGCGCGCGCCGACGCGGTTCGCGTCACGCACCCGATTGTGTTGTTGGCGCAGCAGTTGGAGAATTGACGCATGTTCACGCGCCGCATCAGCATCATCGACCGCTTCATCGAAGAAGCCGACCGCGCATTGTCGACGACGTTCGGCGTCGCGCACGCGGCGGAGCGTCCGTCACCCGCGCAAAACATCGCCGAAGTCGGATTGGATGAGAACCAGCGTCGGCATGCAGCCGGACTGATGCGCGTCAACCACACCGGCGAAGTGTGCGCGCAGGCGTTGTATTCCGGACAAGCGGCCGTGGCGCGCGATGACGCGACACGCGCGCAGTTGCTCAACGCCGCGCAGGAAGAAACCGATCATCTCGCCTGGTGCGCCGACCGGCTCGACGCATTGCGAAGCCGACCGAGCCTGCTCAATCCGGTGTGGTACGCCGGTAGCTTCGCCATCGGTGCAGTCGCGGCGCTGGTCAGCGACAAAGTGAGTCTTGGCTTTGTCGTCGAGACGGAGCGACAAGTCGAAGCTCATCTCGGTGAGCATCTGGAAAGACTTCCTGAGGCCGACGCGGCGAGCCGCGCCGTCGTCGCGCAGATGCAAGCCGACGAAGCGCGTCACGGCGAACTGGCGAAACGCGCGGGAGGCATCGAACTTCCGACGCCGATTCCGGCGTTGATGAAGTTCGCGTCCACAATCATGAAGTTTGTGGCGTATCGCATCTAGTGTGCCGCTAAGCCGTCCGGTTTCGAGAACAGATCAAATCGGAGTTCGCTGAGAGCGCCCTTGATGACAACGTGCTGAACGGCGACGACATCCTGTGAGAATAGTGTTGGCCAGTCGCTGCTCACCGTTGCGAGTGATTCGGTACGGACCAGCGTTACGGATCCAGGATCGAGAAAGTTGCCGTCTGAACCAAGACTTGAGATGCCTGAGGGTGTGATGAGGACGATATCGATGCGTGTTTCCCCCACCCCCATCGCGGAAGTCTCCAATGGATAGAAAACTCGATCACTCGCAAACCGATAGCTGATCGGCGGAAAGCTCTTAAGCGTTTTGTCGACATCAATCCGATCAATAGCGAACCACGATAGGCCGCGACCGACATATCTCTCTGCAAGTGCGGTTGCGCCCGCGCTATATGACGGCGCGATGGGACAAACCTTCACCAAAGTGTCAGCCAGATTGGTAGGTCGCTGTATCGAAATGGTAAACGGATTGTCGACGATGTGTCCCGGCGGCGCTTGACCTGTGAAACCTGAAAGGTCGAGACCGTGAGCGCCTCCCCAAGCGACGGTGCGCCTGATCAGATCCGCAGATTCTACTTGGGACAAAGGCTCAGACGGCAGAGGTATGAATTCAACGGTCGACTGGGAGTTTCCGCTCACGACAGCCGCGTCCGTCGCCAAAATCAACCACTCTTCTCGACCGTTCCAAAGAATGACTGCGCGTTGTGCGGGCTCGGCGATTTCGGCAATCGGATTGGGTGCGCTGTCGGATACGCAAGGACAACCGCCGTGGTCGGCGAAGCACGCAGTCGAGAGAACTGCAAGAAAGACTGCGACAATGAAAGTGGCGAGTCGTCGTTTGAGACGAAGGCAATGCGTCATTTGGAACTCCGTTAGGATTTAGACGAAGCCTAATTCACCTCGCGGGTTATCTCGCGGACCGTTGGCGGACACAAACGTGATGATTTCCCGACAGCCTGCCGTTGCTTGTGTTCAGCGAAGGAGCGCTTCCATGCGCTCCTCCAAAGCGCCACTCAATCACCAGATGATCACGCGCTGATCCGGCGCGCGGTACATCTTGTCGCCTTCCTTCACGCCGAACGCTTCGTAGAAACCCGGCTGGTTGACCAGCGTTCCGTTCGCGCGGAATTGGCCGGGCGAGTGCGGATCGATCTTGGTCAACTGAATCGCGAACGGTTCGCGCATCTTGCTGCGCCACACTTGCGAGAAGCCCGTGTAGAAGCGCTGGTCGCCGGTAAGGTTGTCGATCGTCGGCGACGGCTTGTCCTTCGTCGCGATCTTGTAGGCCTTGTACGCGATCGCGAGGCCGGAGTTGTCGGCGATGTTTTCGCCGAGCGTCAGTTCGCCGTTGACGTGATAGCCGGCCACCGGTTCGAACGCGCTGTACTCGGCGACGAGCGCCTTGGTTTTCGCGGCGAACTTCTCGTGATCTTCCTTCGTCCACCAGTCGCGAAGATTGCCGTCGCCGTCGTATTGCGCGCCCTGATCGTCGAAACCGTGCGAGATTTCGTGACCGATCACCGCGCCGATCGCACCGTAGTTCACGGCGTCGTCGGCGGTCGGGTCGAAGAACGGCGGCTGCAGGATCGCGGCCGGGAATTCGATCGAGTTTTCTTCCGGGTTGTATTCGGCGTTGATGGTTTGCGGCGTCATGCCCCATTCGCCCTTGTCGATCGGCTGCCCGAGTTTGGCGAGACCGCGTTCGTATTCGAACGTGTTGCCGCGTTTCACGTTGCCGACGAGATCATCGCGGCTGACGTCGTATTTCGAATAGTCGCGCCATTTGTCGGGATAGCCGATCTTCACCGTGAACTTGGCGAGCTTGGCTTGCGCCTGTTGCTTGGTCGCATCCTGCATCCAGTCGAGCGTGTTGATGTCGGCCTTGTACGCGGCGAGCAGATTGCTCACGAGCTGCTCGATGCGCGCTTTGTATTCCGGCGGGAAATATTGCTCGACGTACGCTTTGCCGAGCGCTTCACCGAGCTGACCATTCACCAGCGCGATGCCTTTCTTCCAGCGCGGCTGATCCTGCGGCGTGCCGCTTAGCGTCGTGCCGTTGAAGGCGAAGTTTTCTTCGACGAAAGGCTTGCTCAGGAACCGCGCATAGTCGTTGAGCACGTGCCAGCGGAAATACGTTTTCCACACGGGCAATGGGGTTTTGGCGAGAATCTTGGTAAACGCGGTCAGATACGTCGGCTGGCCGACGATGACGTAATCGGTCTTGCTGCCGATCTCCGACGCATCGAGATAGGCTTTCCAGTCGAAGTTCGGCGCGAGCGTATCGAGCTTGGCGAGCTCGACCTTGTTGTACGCCTTTTGCGGATCGCGCAGCTCGACCTTGGTCCACTGCGCCTTCGCGAGTTCGGTCTCGAGCGCGAGGATGTCTTTCGCGTTTTTCGCTGAATCCTTGTCGCCGGCGAGCGTAAGCATCTTCTCAACGTGCTTTTCGTAGTCGGCGCGCATCTGCTTGAGTTTCGCGTCGTCGTCCTTGAGGTAATAGTCGCGATCGGGCAGACCGATGCCGCTTTGCTGGAAATCGACGATGTATTTCGTCGCGTCCTTGTTGTCCTGATGGACGAACGGCACGAACGGCAGGCTCGACGCCGACGGACCGAACGAACCGGCCTGCGACGTCGAGCGCGTCAGATCGCCCATGAGCTTGGCGATGTCCTTCTTGTCCTTGATGGCGTCGATCGCGGCGAATTCGTCGTCCAGTGGTTTCGTGCCGAGCTGGTCGAGCTTCGTTTCGTCCATGTAGCTCAGATACAGATCGCCGATCTTCTGCTGATTGCTGCCGTTGGTGTTCGGCGTCTGTGCGATCTTGTCGACGATTCCGTGCAGACGTTCTTGCGTCTCGTCGAACACCTTGGTGAACGAGCCGTAGCCGGGTTTGTCGGCGGGAATTTCGAAGGTGTCGAGCCATTTTCCGTTGACGTGGCGATAGAAATCGTCGCCCGCCTTGACGGTGGGATCGCCTTGAAACACATCGATGCCGGATTTCAGCGGCGCTTGTGCGGCAGGCGTGGCCGGTGTCGCGGCGGGCGCCGTCGTGGCTTGTGTCTTGGGCGGTTCCTGCGGCTGCGAGCAGGCAGCGAGCGCGCTCACGCAGGCGATGACGAGAAGGGTGCGTTTCATAGGTTCTCCGGCCGGAAAAATGCGGGCGGAGAACCGTAGCCGCGGCCGGCCCTTCACGCAAGGGCCGGTCGGCAGGGTAGGCAGATTACGTCAGGTTGCGGCCGTGAAAGAGTTCTTCGATCTCGCGCTTGAGCAGCGATTCGATGCGCTGGCGGTCCTTGAACGAGAGGTCATCCGCGTGTGCCTCGAAAAGGTAGGTTTCGAGGTCGAATTCCTTCACGTGCATCTTCGTGTGGAAGATGTTTTCCTGATACACGTTAACGTCGAACATCTCGTATTTCTGGCGGATGTGCTTGGCCAGATATTCCTGGATCGAATTGATGCGGTGATCGATGTAATGTTTCTTGCCTTTCACGTCGCGCGTGAAGCCGCGCACGCGATAGTCCATCGTCACGATGTCGGACTCGAAACTGTCGATCAGATAATTCAACGCCTTCAACGGCGAGATGACGCCGCACGTTGCAACATCGATGTCCGCGCGGAACGTCGCGATGCCGTTGTGCGGATGCGTTTCCGGATACGTGTGCACCGTGATGTGACTCTTGTCCATGTGCGCGACCATGGCATCGGAGATCACGTCGCGGCCGATCTTGTCCACGATCGGATGCTCGGAGATCAGGATCGTCACGCTCGCGCCCTGCGGATCGTAATCCTGGCGCGCAATGTTCAGGATGTTCGCGCCGATGATCTCGGCCACGTCCGTCAAAATCTGCGTGAGGCGATCGGAATCGTACTGTTCATCGATGTAGTCGATGTAACGGTCGCGCTGTTCCGACGTCACCGCGTAGCAGATGTCGTAGATGTTGAAGCTCAGCGCCTTGGTCAGGTTGTTGAAACCCTGCAGCTTCAGGCGGGGAAGGGGCTTGACCACGTCGATCACCTTGTTCAACTCAGTGGAATTCCGATCTCGACCGCGGTCGGGTGCGAAATTATGGTGACTGAAGGCGTGTAATTCAACCGAAAATCCCTTTCGATTCCTGTAGCGGCGCGGCCATGACAACCTGCTAAGATAACTGCGGCGCGGCGTGCGAGAGGGCACGCGAATGTTACAAGAGGCAAAATCGACGATGGCGGACCTACGCTACACGTTGCAGCGCGCGATGA
>DATBAU010000253.1:0-8596 GCA_036271355.1 Rudaea sp.
TGCCGACAGGGGGCATTATTCAAACAGCGCCGGCCACCGGTGCGGGAGACCCGCGATGACGCGTTCCATTCTTTTTCTGGCCTTTATGGCCACGTCCGCCGCGTTCGCCGCGAACGGACAGGTATACAAGTGGACCGATGCACAAGGCGTCGTGCACTACTCCGACGCACCGCCGCCGAACACACAACTGAACGTGCAGACGATGCGCGTGGCCGGTGGCGTATCCACGCCCGCCTCGGCGGCCACGACCGATCCGAACGCACCGGCGCAACCGCAACCGTCACAGACCCAAGTGGCGCAGAATGCGCCGGCGCCCGCGAACGACCATGCGCACGATTGCGCGAATGCGCGCAGCAATCTTGAACTGCTTCAGAGCAAATTTCAGGTCAGCGTGACGGATTCGGCCGGCAAAACCGTTGCGCTCGACGACAAGGCGCGCCAGGCGCAAGTCGCCGACATGAACGCGCAGATCGCCGCCTACTGCAAGTAACCGCCGCTTCGGCATGCGCGGCGGAACCGCCTTCGCATTGGTCGTCGTGATCGCCGCAGCCGCTGTCGGTGCGTGGTGGTACGTCGCGCCGGACACGTTGCCCTCGTTCGTCAAACAACAACTGCCGGTTTCCGCGCGTTCCAATCCGGTTCTCTATCGGTGGAAGGACGCCAAAGGCGGCCTGCACGTCACCGATGTGCCGCCGACCGATCGCCCATACGAAACGCTGCACTACGATCCGAACACGAACGTCGTGCCCACGGTCGTTCCGCCGAAAGGCACGATTCGCTGACGCCCGCGTTTTGTCGCACTGCGGCCAAGCCCGCTACAATTGCGGTCTTTCGCCAACGATTGCCCCGATGCGCCTGTCCCGCTATCACCTCGTCACACTCAAAGAAGTTCCCGCCGACGCGGAAATCGTCAGCCACAAACTGATGATCCGCGCGGGCCTGATCCGCAAGCTCGCCGCCGGCATCTATACGTGGTTGCCGCTCGGCTTGCGCGTGCTGAAAAAAGTCGAAACCATCGTGCGCGAGGAAATGGATCGCGCCGGCGCGCTGGAAGTGCTGGCGTCGATGGTTTCGCCGGCGGAGCTCTGGCAGGAATCGGGACGTTATTCCAAATACGGTCCTGAACTGCTTCGATTGAAAGATCGTCATCAGCGCGACTTCGTGCTCGGTCCTACGCACGAGGAGGTCGTCACCGATCTGATTCGCCGCGACGTGAAGAGTTACCGTCAGTTGCCGATCAATCTGTATCAGGTCCAGTGGAAATTCCGCGACGAAATCCGCCCGCGCTTCGGCGTGATGCGCGGACGCGAATTCCTGATGAAGGACGCGTACAGCTTCCACATGACGGATGAGGATCTGGTCCGCGAATACCGCAACATGAGCGATACGTACAAGCGTATTTTCACGCGGCTCGGCGTGGAATTCCGCGTGGTGAAAGCCGACTCCGGCGCGATCGGCGGCGACGCGAGCGAAGAATTCCACGTGCTCGCGCAATCCGGCGAAGATGCGCTCGCGGTTTCGGATGCGTCGTCGTACGCCGCCAACCTCGAAGTGGCCGAAACGCGCGCGTTGACGCAGCGTCCCGCCGCGACAGCGCCATTGCAGAGAGTCGCCACACCGACGCAAAAGACGTGCGAGGACGTCGCCGCGCTGCTCGGCGTACCGCTGGAAACAACGCTGAAACTCGTCGTCGTGAAAGGCCGCGACGACGGCGCGCTGGTCGCCATCGCGCTGCGCGGCGATCACACGCTCAACGCCGTGAAAGCCGCGAAGCATCCGAAAATCGCGTCGCCGCTGACGCTAGCCAACGACGCGGAAATCCGCGCGGCGTTCGGATCCGAGCCGGGCTTTCTCGGTCCGGTCGGAACGAAGGTGCACGTCGTCGCCGATCACGCGGCGGCGGTACTCGCCGACTTTGTGTGCGGCGCGAACGAAGCCGGATTCCATCTCACTGGCGCCAACTGGGGCCGCGATGCGGCCGATCCGGTCGCGGCCGATCTGCGCAATGCCATCGAGGGCGATCCGAGCCCGGACGGCAACGGCCATCTGCGCATCGTGCGCGGCATCGAGGTCGGTCACATTTTCCAGAATGGCACTTTGTATACGAAAGCGCTCGGCGTGACGGTGCTCGACGAGAACGGCAAGGAAGTGACGCCGACGGCGGGCTGCTACGGCATCGGCGTGAGCCGCATCGTCGGCGCGGTCATCGAACAGTGCCACGACGATTCCGGCATCGTGTGGCCGGATTCGGTGGCGCCGTGGCGAGTCGCGATCTGCATGATCAATTCGAAAAACGATGCGAAGGTTTCCGCGGCGGCGGAAGAACTCTATGCGGAAATGCAGAAGCGCGGAATCGACGTGTGCCTGGACGATCGCGGTTTGCGTCCGGGTGCAATGTTCGCGGACATCGAATTGATCGGCATTCCGCATCGCGTCGTGGTTTCGGAGCGCGGTTTGACGGCCGGCACGTTCGAATATCGTGCGCGCCGCGAGACGGAAAGCAGGAATCTGACGCGCGACGAATTGTTCGCGCTGTTCGCGAAGTAACTCAGCGGTCTTTCTTGACGAGACCTTTCAACCGGTCGAGCCAGGAACTTTCGGTCGGTTTTTCCTCGACGGGTTTTTCAGGCGGCGCGGACTTGATGAATTTTCCGGCGATACCCTGATCGCGTTTGAGCTTGTCCAAGTCGGTTTGTTGCTGTGCGCTGATCTTCGATTCCCAACGGCGCTTGATCTGCTCCTGCTGCACTTTCGAACGCAGTTGATTGCGGTACGAATCGGGCAGGTCTTCGCGAAACAATCCGTTCGGCTCGTGCGTGAGATAACGGCCGATGTCGTCGAACAACACGTCGTTGAACTGACTGGCCGGGAAATTTTTCGCGGCCGTTGTCAGCGCGTCGAAATTGCTCAGCGTGACCTTGATGACGGCGCTGCCGGCTTCCGCGCCGAAGACGGCGGTCTGCATGATGCGGCCCTTCGCCTTGAATTTCGCGGACACGACCTCGCCGTTTGCGTCCTTTTTCGGCTCGAGCAAACCGCCGAGGTGATAGCGCTGGAACGCCGCCGCGACCGTGCGCACCTTGCTCGCGCCCTGCACTTCGACGGTTGGACATTCTTCGTTCGAGATGAGCGCGGGATACGTGAACGTGATCTCGCGCGAACCGGGTTGCTGATTCACCTTGATTTCGTATTCGTGCTCGGGATAGGCGACGATGTCGCCATAGCCATTGAGCGTGTACTTGAGGGGCTTCTTCGGCTGCAGCACCTTCAGGCTCGCGACGAGCTTGAGAAGATAGGTGTGCAGCGCCGTCATGCCCGGTTCGAGCTGCGTGCGGAAAACCTCTTCGCGCTCGGCTTTGTGCCGTTCGGCCTCGTCGGCCGACGCTCTCCGTTTTTGCGCCTCTTGTTCGAGCTCGTCCAGCAATCCCACGAAAAAGTCCTCGGCCGTGTCGTAAGGCGACGGCAAGCGCGGCACGATCGAGCGGCCGCGTATTCCCCCTGCCGGCGCCTGTAGCGCCATTGTTTACGTTAGTCCGAGCTGCCCGAGCATGCAAGAGGCAACCGCGAAATCCGTGATGTCACCGACGTTACAGGCTGCGTCGCGGTGCGATGAAAAGATCGCCGAACAGCAATCCGGCGACGAGCGAAACGAGCAGCGCGATCAGCGTCACCGCCATGTCCATGCCGAGCGACAGGTCGCGTTCGAACATGAAAGACAGCGTTCGGAATCCGATGCTGCCCGGAACGACGAGAATGATACCCGGCTCGCGCACCACGGCGCCCGGTCGCTTCGCGATACGCGCGTAAAGATTGCCCGCCGCGCCGATCGCGAATCCGGCGACGAGCACGCCGAACTCGGGCGTGAACGCGGAACTGCCGTAATACGTGATGATGTAACCGATCGCGGCGGCGAACATCACCGCCGGATAGTCTCGCCACGACGCCTGGAACAGCACCGCGAACGAATAGCAGCCGAACACGAGCGCGGTCCATTGCACCCACATCGGAACCGGTTCGGCGAGCGGCGTCATGGGGACGATGTGCATCGCATGGCACAACTGAGTCGCCGCGAGCGTGCCGAAGGCGAGCTTGAGCAACGTCATCACTGCGCCAGCGAATCGCGCCACGCCGGAGATGAGATGCTGCGTCGACAACTCGCGCACCGCCGTGGTCAGGCTGATGCCCGGCATCAACACGATCAAACTCGCCAACACGACGGATTTCACGTCGAGCGGCACCCACCATGCGCTGATCGCGGTCGCGGCGAACGTGGCGAACAACGCCGAGATCGCTTCGAAACTCGCGGAGAGACGCGGCCGGCTTTCCGACACCATCGCCAGCGCACCCGTGATCAGACCGATCGCGCCAGCCGCTTCGATGTCGGCCCAGCTTGTGTGCAGAATCGCAGCGACGGCGGCCGACGCAATGCCGTAGCTCACCGTCGTGCGCACGCGATTGCGCAGCGTGCGCCCGATGCGCAGCGCGTGGATACGCGCGAATCCTTCGCGGATGTCGAGCATGCCGTCGATGACTTGATCGGCGATCGCATCGACTTCGCAAAGCAAACGCAGATTCACTTCGCCCGGCGGAATGCGGATGACTTGCGTGATTTCCGCGAGCGCGCCTTCGCCGCGGCTGCGATCGGAAAACGACAGGATGATCGACGTCGGCGTCGACAAACTGTTGCACTCGAGATCGAGACGCGCGCTGACGCTGTCGATGGCCGCTTCGAGCCGCGCCGCCGTTGCGCCGTATTGATGCAGTCGACGCGCGAGTTCGACGACGAACTGGATGCGTGCGCTCGTGCTTGCTGTACTCATCGACTGGCGGTTCTCATCGAAGAATTGTCGCAGATCGTGCCGGCGATTAAGCGATAATGCCGCGATTTTTTCGCTCGGTAACGGGTACATCGGAGCGCAATGGGCATCGGGGAAATGTGCGCGGTCGGCAGTGCGCTGACGTGGTCCGGCGGCGTGATCATCTACAAGCGGCTCGGCGAAATCCTGCCGCCGCTGCAACTCAATTTGCTGAAAAACGTGATCGTGCTGCTGGTGATCGTGCCGACCTTGCTGCTGACGCCCGGCGTCGGCTGGCCCGCGTTGCCGCCGCAGTCGATCGGACTCGCGCTGCTGTCCGGCGTGATCGGCATCGCCATCGCCGACACATTTTATTTCCGCGCGCTCAACACGCTCGGCGCGGCGCGCATGGGCATCATCGGCAATCTGTACAGCCCGTTCGTGATCGTGCTGTCGTTCGTGTTCCTGAGCGAGCGATTGAACGGGTTGCAGATGGTCGGCTTCGCGCTCGTTTCCGCCGGCGTGATTCTGGTGACGCGACGCAAGGCGGAAAAAATTCTCAATGCGCGCCAGCTCCGCGCTGGTCTGATGTACGGCGCGGCGGCCGTAATCCTGATGGCCGTCGCGATCGTCATGGTGAAACGCGTGCTCGAAGGCCAGCCGTTGCTGTGGGTGGTAGCGCTGCGGCTTTTCGGCGGCACGATCGGACTGGCCACCGCGTTTTTCTGGCGACGCGAACCATTGTTGCCGAGCGATCCGTCGTTACCGCCGTTGCGCTGGTCGATCCTCGTCACTGGCGCGCTGCTCGGACAATACGTTTCGATGATGTTGTGGCTGGCCGGCTACAAATACACGCAGGCTTCTGTGGCCGCGATCCTCAACGAGACTTCATCGATCTTCATCGTGCTGCTGGCCTGGATTTTCCTGCGCGAAGGACTCGGCGTGCGCAAGCTCGTCGGCGTCGCGTGCACGATCTCGGGCGTCGCCTGCATGTTGCTGGCGTAGCGATGCGTGGACGAAAACCGGCGTCATGAAACGTCAACCGATTCCGGCCCCTTACGTTTTTTTTCGTGGTCGCGACGATAGTGGAATTCCCGATTCTGCGACGGGTTTGCTAATGTGTACGTCTATGCAAACGTTTTCATCGCGGCTTCAATCATGAACCAGGCGATCCAAACGACCGAAGAAATCCTCCCGCAAGCGCATGGCCGCGGGCTCCGTTCATCGCGGAAACCGCGCTACCTTCAGGTGGCCGACGCGTTGCGCGAGGAAATTCGCGACGGCGAGCATCCCGTCGGCCGCCATCTGCCGACCGAAACGGCGATCTGCAAACGCTTCACGATCAGCCGCTTCACCGCGCGTGCGGCGTTGCGCCTGCTCGAGGATCAGGGACTCATTTCGCGCCGTCGCGGTTCGGGCACGACCGTGCGCAGTGCCGAAGCGAGCATCACGTACGATCAGCACGTACGCAACATCGACGACCTGCTGCAATACACGAACGCGACGGGTTTCCAGTTTTTGTATACCGATCGCGTCGATGCCGATTCCACGCTCGCCGGCTGGCTCAACATTCGCGTCGGCACCGAATGCATCCATCTGCATGGCATTCGCTATCACCGCAGAACGCATCAGCCGTATTGCCTTGGCGAGGTGTATCGACGCGCGAGCTGGCAAGGATTGCCGCAAGGTTTCGCGCGCATGGAAGATGCGATGCGCATGATGATCGAGGAAGAATTCAACCATCGCATCGGCAAGGTCGAGCAATCGCTCAGCGCCGTGCCGATGAGCGAGGAGCAGGCGCACGAGTTGAAAGTGCCGCCCGGCACACCGGGTTTTCGCAGCGTGCGTCGCTACTTCGATCTCAAAGGCCGCCTCGTGCTTGTCGCGGTGACGCTGCATCCGGGCCATCTCTTCAGCTACTTCGCGCGTTACGAGCGCACCGATCCCGGCCACGTCTGAGTTTGCCGCTGCCGCAGTAAAAGGCGGACAATTCGCGCTCCACGTCACGCCAGCGGAGCGGCCGAATGAGCGAGCGCGAATTCATGGAATACGACGTCGTCACCGTCGGTGCCGGACCGTCGGGACTCGCCTTCGCCATCCGTCTCAAGCAACTAAAGCCCGACATCCGCGTGTGCGTGATCGAGAAAGCCTCGACCATCGGCGCGCAGATATTGTCCGGCGCAGTGATCGAGCCGCAACCGCTCAACGAACTGTTGCCGGAATGGGGAAAGAATCCGCCGCCGATCTGCGTGCCGGTTTCGAAAGACGAATTCTGGTGGCTGCGGGATCACGACCGCGCGACGAAATTGCCGACGCCGCCGCAAATGCACAATCACGGCAACCTGATCGTATCGCTCGGCGCGTTGTGCGCCTGGCTCGCGCCGCAGGCTGAAGCGCTCGGCGTCGAGATCTATCCAGGTTTCGCCGCCGCCGATATTTTCTTCAACGACGACGGTTCCGTCGGCGGCGTTCGCATCGGCGACATGGGCGTAGCGAAAGACGGATCGCACAAAACCGGCTACACGCAAGGCATCGACATCAAAGCGCCAATCACCGTTCTCGCCGAAGGGGCGCGCGGAAGTTTGACGAAACAGCTCATCAAGAAATTCCAGCTCGACAAGGACAGCGATCCGCAAACCTACGGCATTGGCATCAAGGAACTGTGGCAGCTGCCGGCGGGACGCGTCGAAACGGGCAAGGTCATGCACACGCTCGGCTGGCCGCTCGACAACCGCACGTATGGCGGCAGTTTCATTTATCACCTCGACAAGGATCGCGTCGCCGTCGGTTTCGTCACCGGACTCGATTACGAAGACGCGATGCTGTCACCGTTCGAAGCGTTCCAGCAGGTCAAACATCATCCGCTCATCAAACCGCTTCTTGAGGGCGGCAGCATCGTTTCCGCCGGTGCGCGCGCGATCGTCGAAGGCGGTTATCAATCGCTGCCGAACTGTGAGATGCCGGGCGCGATGCTGATCGGCGACACCGCTGGATTGCTCAACGTGCCGAAAATAAAAGGCACGCATCAGGCGATTCGCTCCGGTATGCTCGCGGCCGAACATATCGTCGCGACGAATTCCGCCGCGGGATGGGATGCGAAATTGCGCGCGTCGTCCGTGATGGACGAGTTGCGCAAGGTGCGCAACATTCGTCCCGCATTCACCAAAGGGTTATGGCCGGGCATTGCGATTTCCGGATGGGAAACGGTCACCGCCGGTATCTCGCCGTGGACGATGCACAATCACGCCGACTTCTCGTCGCTGAAGAAAGTCGACGATTCCGTGCCGCCGAAAAAAGATTATGTCGAACGCACACTAGCGCCACGCGATCGATTGGCCGAAGTTTATTTCGCCGCGACCGAACATGACGAAGACCAGCCCGTTCATCTGCACGTACTCGATCCATCGATCTGCGTCACGCGCTGCGCGCAGGAATACAAAAATCCGTGCACACGATTCTGCCCCGCGGGCGTCTACGAAATCGTCGGCGACGGCGCCGACAAGCGATTGCAGATCAACGCCGCCAACTGCGTGCACTGCAAGACATGCGACATCAAAGATCCGTACGAGATCATCAACTGGGTGACGCCGGAAGGCGGCAGCGGTCCGAATTACCAGAACCTCTGATGTGCCGTAAGCACAGATAAAAACGGCGAGCCTAAGCCCGCCGTTTTAGGTTGGCGAATCCATTCGCCTCAACTGCGATCGATCAATCCCAATGACCGCGGTCGTGATGCCAATGGCCGTCACGCTGAACCCACGAATCGTTGACCCAATGATGGCCGTGCCGTTCGTGTTCCC
>DATBAU010000254.1:0-3617 GCA_036271355.1 Rudaea sp.
CTTGCATGACGATGCTAGCGCGGACGCGCGCCGCACGCATGTGCATAACGTCAGTGCCCGCCGCGCGTTAAGCTAGGAAAACGGTCGACGAATCACACCGATGACGCAGCTCGATATTCTCGTCCACGTCCGCGAAGGCGACAGCGATCCGCTCGCCGCACGCACCGCGATTGCCGTTGCGCGCCGCGTGCCCGCCTATCTGTACGGACTCGGCGTGGCGCCGCTTGGTCCCGTCGCATTCACGACGCCGGAAACGGTTTCGTTTCAAGCGTACGAAGCCGACAGGCTGTTCGCCGAACAGGATGCACGCCGGAATTGGTGGCGCGATTTTCTCGCCGCGCGCGACGCGAACGGCGAATGGCTCGCCGCGCAAGGCGAACCGGTCGAGGCGATCTGCCACGCGGCGCGCTGGTGCGATCTCGTCGTCGCCGAACGTCCCACGCTCAATCCCGACGCTCCGACCGGCTGGGGAACGGTGTCGCGCACCGTGTTCGGCGCGGGCGCGCCGGTGATCGTCGTTCCGCAAAAAGCGACGGTCACCTCCGTCGGCGAACGCGTGCTGATCGCGTGGAACCGCAGCCGCGAAGCGATGCGCGCCGTGCGCGGCGCATTGCCGCTGTTGCGCACGGCAACGAGCGTACTCGTGCTCGACGGCGCGCCGCGCGAGGACCCGCTCGGCGCACGCCATCTTCCCGACATGAATCTACAAGGCTACCTCGCGCGCCACGGCATCGCGGCCACGGTGCAGCGTTTCGCGCCGAAGAACGATTACGGCGCGAACATCCTCGCCGCCGCGCGGGACGCGCGTTCCGATCTGATTGTGATGGGCGCGTGGGGTCATTCGCGCATCGCCGAACTCGTGCTCGGCGGCGCGACGCGTCATATTTTCCAGAACAGCGACGTGCCGCTGCTCGTCGCGCACTGAAGACTCATTTCGCGGCGGGCAAATGCAATCGCTCGCGCAGCGCGGCGTCCACTTTCGTCGGATCGCTCGTCTCGGCGTGATAGACGATATCGCCGTGCGCATCGACGAGGAACAGACCCGGCGTTCCTTTCACGTGATACAGCATCGCGATGTCGTCGCCGTCGCGGATCAGCGTGAACGTCTGCTTGCGTTCCTTCAGCGTCTTGACCGGATCGCCGTCGTCCTTGATGTCGATGGCGTATACGTCGAGCCGGTTTTTTCCGGCGGCGTCGTAGAGAGTTTGCAACGTCGGCATCAGTTTTTCGCAATACGGACACCACGTCGCCCAGAACAACAGGATCGCGGGCTTCGAACGATTCGCCGGGTCGAAGCGAACGGTTTTTCCGTCCGCGCCCTTGCCTTCCCACGCCGGCGCGCGGTCGGCGGCGAACGACGGCACCGAAACCAGACACATCAACAGCAACAACAGCGGACGCATGGCGTTCTCCAAAAGGATCGACCAGAATTAGACGTCCCAAGCGCCCAACACCTTACGCCATGAGCGAACATACCGCGACGATCCGCTGGCACCGCGGCGAGCATCCGTTCGCGAAAGGCCGTTTTCCGCGGCACCACGAACGGATTGCCGGCGGCGGCGTGGTGGTCGGCGCGTCGTCCTCGCCGCACGGTGCGCGAACCGTTTCCGACGTGACATCGCCTGTTAACGTCGATCAAATCACGAGATGATTTCACGATGAACGCAATGCCCGCCAGCAGCTATCGCTACTACGACCTGATTCTCGGTGCGTTCGTGTGCACGCTGCTGTGCTCGAACCTGATCGGCCCGGCAAAAGTCGCGCAGGTGCATTTGCCGCTGATCGGTGAATTCACGTTCGGCGCGGGCGTGCTGTTCTTTCCTATCTCATACGTGTTCGGCGACGTGCTCACCGAAGTCTACGGCTACGCGCGGGCGCGGCGCGTGATCTGGTCAGGACTCACGGCGCTGATCTTCGCCTCGGTCATGGCCACGGTGGTAGTGAAACTGCCGCCCGCGCCCGACTGGAACGGACAAGCCGCCTACGAAACCATCTTCGGCCAAACGCCGCGTATCGTGTTCGCCTCGATCACCGCGTTTTTCTGCGGCGAATTCGCGAATTCGTATACATTGGCAAAAATGAAAGTGTGGACAAACGGCAAGGCGCTTTGGTCGCGCATCGTCGGATCGACGATCGTCGGCGAAGGCGTCGATTCGCTCGTGTTCTATCCCTGCGCGTTTCTCGGTGTGTGGGACACGCGGCTCGTGATCACGGTGATGGTGTCGAATTATCTGTTGAAGGTGTTGTGGGAGATTGTCGCTACGCCGCTGACGTATCGCGTCGTTGCCGCATTGAAGCGGGCGGAAGGTGAGGATTATTACGATCGCGGGACGCGGTTTACGCCCTTCTCGTTAGGGGGTTCGTAATTTTTTAGCAGAGCTTTCGCTGCGGGCAGCGAGTCACTTTCTTTGCTGGTGCAAAGAAAGTAACCCAAGAAACACCTTTTAAATCTGAGCCTCCACTCAAGAACCGTCGTACAGGCCCAGAGCTCGTTGTTCGAATTCAGGAGTGCCGTCGTGTTACATCCACAATGCTGACCGCCGACCCAGCTCTGCCCGCAAAAGCAAAGAAAGAAAATACAAAACCCGGGTGTCACTTAGCAGACGCGTGCCGAGCTACTTAAGAGCGAGCGTTCCTGGATCGTGCGCGGCACCGCACCTTGTGTGTGAAAGCCCAACAATCGTGCTGGGGCGTTGCCTGAGTGGCTGCTCAGATTGAAAGGGTGTTTCTTTGGTGACTTTCTTTGCACCAGCAAAGAAAGTTACCCGCCGCTCACGGCGGAAGCTCTAACTAAAACTACCAAACATCAATCCAGCGCATACCCAAACTGCTGCCGAAACTGATCCGCAAACTCATCGTAGGTAAACCGTTGATTCTGCGTCCCCGGATGCTCAACCTTGAGCGCCCCCATCAACGACGCCATCCGCCCACACGTCGGCAAATCCATATTCTTCATCAACCCGAAGATCAGCCCCGCGCGATACGCATCGCCGCATCCCGTCGGATCCGAAACGCGCCGTTCGTGCGCCGCCGGAATGTCGAACGTTTCTTTCTTCGTGTGGATCAGCGAACCTTTCGGACCACGCGTAACGATGTACGCCTTCACGCGTTCCGCAATCTGCCTTTCATCCCAACCCGTGCGCGTCTGCAGCAGATTCGATTCGTAATCGTTCACTGTCACGTATTGCGACTGCTCGATGAACGCACGGAATTCCTCGCCGTTGTACAGCGGCATCGCCTGACCGGGATCGAAAATGAAAGGCACCTTGCGCTCGGCGAATTCCGTCGCGTGCTGCAGCATCGCTTCTCGACCGTCGGGACCGACGATGCCGAATTCCACATTCGGAACGTCGCGCACGTGATTTTCGTATGAGCGCATCATCGCGCCCGGATGGAACGCGGTGATCTGGTTGTCGTCCAGATCGGTGGTGATGAATGCCTGCGCGGTGTAGAGATCGTCGATCACTTTCACGTGACTCAGATCGATTCCGCAACTGTCGAAATGCTCGCGGTACGGCGCGAAGTCCTGACCGACCGTTCCCATCGGCAGCGGCTCGCCGCCGAGCAGCTTGAGGTTGTAGCTGATGTTGCCCGCGCAGCCGCCGAATTCCTTGCGC
>DATBAU010000255.1:0-6002 GCA_036271355.1 Rudaea sp.
ACCGTCAACGCGAATTTGCCGTCGGAATTGCAACAAGGATTATTCGCCGAACCGCGCGAGTATCCGGTCATCGTTCGATTCTCCACGAGCCCAGGCGATGTGTTGAGCGACGCGGTTTCGACGCCGCGCGGCATCGCGATCAAGGTTCTCGATGTCGCCGGCGAACGCCTCGCCGGCGATACCGAACAAAACACGCAGGACTTTCTGATGGTGGACGGTCCCGCATTCCTCGCGCCGGGACCGAAGAAATTTCTCGCGAGCCTCAAGACGCTCGCCGGAACCACCGACAAGGCGCCCGGACTGAAACGCGCGTTGT
This sequence comes from Rudaea sp., assembly GCA_036271355.1. GTDB lineage: Bacteria > Pseudomonadota > Gammaproteobacteria > Xanthomonadales > Rhodanobacteraceae > Rudaea. The sequence goes on from DATBAU010000255.1 coordinate 317, forward strand.
CGTTCGCGCTGCGCGGCGTCGAAGGCGCATTGGAGGCGGTCGGCGGAAAAAGTCCGACGTTGACCGCGCTCGGCGGACATCGGCTTTCGTCGATTCTTATCGAAACGTATTTTTCGCAGGTTCCGATTCTGTTCGGACCGTACATGGCGAAACTGTCGCTGACGCCGGTGTCGTCGAACCTGACTGCGCTGAAAGAAAAAAAGCTCGACGTCCATAACGACAACGACGCCATCCGCAGCGATGTCGTGGAATTTTTTCGACTAAACGAAGCACAATGGGATTTGCGCGCACAACTATGCACGAACCTCGATCGCATGCCGATCGAAGACGCGAGCGTCGTGTGGCCGGACGACGAAAGTCCGTTTCGCTCGATCGCGCAACTTCGCATCGCGCCGCAGAACGCGTGGTCGCCGGAACGATCGAAGGCGGTCGACGACGGAATGTCGTTCAATCCGTGGCATTGCCTCGCCGCGCACCGCCCGCTCGGCGCGATCATGCGCGCGCGCCGCGCTGCGTACGCGGCGTCGGTCGAGCATCGGTTCGCGTTGAACCGCTGTCCGTATCATCAGCCGTCCAAACTGACCAAGGCATAATGCGGAGCGGCGAACCATCTGGATCGCCCACTCGCACACACAACAACGGATGAGCGATGCGTTTTCTCGGCGTCGGTGATTATCACAGCCTCGGCGATATGTATTGGCGGCTTCAACGCGCGGGCCATGAGGTGCGTGTTTTCGTCGGCGAAACCGAAGCGCACGCTATTTTTCGCGGACTGACCGAACGCGTCGACGATCTCGGAAAGGGACTGGACTGGGTCGGCCGCGATGGCATCGTCGTTTGCGAAACGGCGACGTTCGGCGAGCGCGCCGATGCGTTGCGCGCGGAGGGTTTCGCGGTCGTCGGCGGCAGCGCGATCGGCGATCGTCTCGAAGTCGATCGCGCGTTCGGTCAGCGCGTGATGGCCGACGTCGGCATGCAGACCGCACCGACGCACCGCTTCGATCGTTTCGACGACGGCATCGATTTCATCCGCAGAAAACCTGCGCGCTACGTCTACAAACTGAGCGACGCTGCCGCATCGTCGACGCAGAATTATGTCGGCATGCTCGACAAAGGCGCCGACATGATCGCGATGCTGCAGGCCGAAGCGGCGCGTTACGGCGCCGCGCCGCCCGAGTTCGTGCTGATGGATTTTCTGCGCGGCGTCGAAGTCGGCATCGGTGCGTATTTCGACGGCGAGCGTTTTCTCACGCCCGCGTGCATCGACTGGGAGCACAAGCGTTTCTTCCCCGGCGATCTGGGCGAACTCACCGGCGAGATGGGCACCGTCGTGAGTTACCGCCATTCGCAGCGATTGTTCGAACGCACGCTCGCCCGCGTCGCGCCGTTGCTGCGCGACGCGCGGCATCACGGCTACATCAACATCAACACCATCGTGAACGACGACGGCGTTTTTCCGCTCGAATTCACCAGCCGCTTCGGCTACCCCGGTTTCGCGATATGCGATGCGCTGCATATCGACGGGTGGGACGCGATTTTGCAAAAAATGGCGCGCGGGAAAAGCACATCGTTCGCGACGCGCGACGGCTTCGCGGTCGGCGTGGTGCTCACCGTGCCGCCGTTTCCGTACGAATTCGGCTACGCGGAGTTGTCGCGCGGACGACCGATATTTTTCGACGGCATCGCGATGGATCACGATGCGCTGCATTTCGGAGAAGTCGAATTCGATGGCGAACGATTGCTCACCAGCGGATCGATCGGCTACGTGTGTGTCGCCACCGGCATCGGCGATTCCATTCGCAATGCGCAGTCCGATGCCTACGCAACGATTCGTCGCGTCGCCGTCGCCAACGCGCGCTATCGCAACGACATCGGCGAACGGCTCATGCGCGAAGACTGGTCGACGTTGCAACGCCTCGGCTGGATCGATTGATCAGATGCCCAATTCCGCGCGATAGCGATCGAAACAACGCTTTCCGCATTGCAGACGCATCAGCGCGCCTTCGGCGATCGGGGTGACGAGGCCGGGATCGTCCTCGACGAGCGGACGAATAACTTCATCGTTCCACTCGCGCGAATGGCGGATGTCCAATCCCGCGTGAAGCTGAAAATACTGACGACCTTCCGCGGAAACGCCCAGACGTTTCAATCCTTCGTTGACGAGCGAAACGCGACTCGGTGCGGTCAATTCGATCGCGCCCAGCGCGCCGACCGAGTGATACGCGTAGCGCCGGTTCGCCGCGAGGCCGGCCATGGTGTTGGCCAGCGCGAGCGATTCCCACACCGTGTCGTCGATGCGCGTTTTCAGGCCGAACGTTTTCGCGGTGTTTTCGAGCATTCCGCCGTGCATGCCGTGTACATGGCCGCGGCCCATTTCGTCCCAATAGTTGCGCGCCATTTCGAGTTTGGGTTGCGTCGGGAATCGTATTTGCGTGAGCGCGACGAGATCATCGAAGCCCGCTTCGCCGGCGACTTCCTGACCGAGAAACCAGCGCATCTGATCCCAGTCGGCGTGTTCCGACAACCACGGGAAAAGCGCGTCGCCCTGGCCGGGACCGATTTCGCGCAACGACTCGAACCACTGCATGAACGCGTCGGCGTCGCGTGGCGCATCGGCGAGCATCGGCTGAATGGCCGCGCGTTCGGCTTCGAGGAATTCGCCTTCGTCTTTCTGCATCGCGATGTCGCGCGTCAGCACGGTGGCCCAATCCTCGGTCGGCACGCCCGGTTTGAAACGGCGTGCGTTGAAGAGCATCAGCCGAGCGTGAAACGCGTGCTGTTCCTCGTCGAGAGCGGGTAACGCTTTCAGTTGGGCATTCATGACGATGTCCTTGTGACGACTAAACCGACGGCGGCGATCCGTTCCACAGCCTCGTAATGTTTGCGATCGAGTTCCTCGCCGAACACATCCGGATCCAGTTCGGTGTAGCGGAATGAAAATTCCGAACCGCGCAGCAAAGGCAACGCGCGCGACCAGAATGTGTCCACGCCATCGACGATCGCCGATCCGGTATACAAGACGATCACGCCGCCGGATCGCAGCCGTGGAAGCGACTCGCGCAGGATGCGCACCGACAATTCCGCGCCGAAATGCGTGCCGCCATGACGGTACAGTCGTTCCTTCGCGTCGGCGAGATACGGCGGATTGCTGACGATCACGTCGGCATCGCCGGCGATCGAGGCGAACACGTCGCTCACCACGAAACGCGGATTCGCAATGCCGGCGAGGCGCGTGTTGCCTTCCGCGAATTGCAGTGCGAGCGGATTGATGTCGGCGAGCACGACGTGCGACGCCTCCACCGTTTTTGCCGCGACCAGACCGCCGACGCCCGATCCGCAACCGATGTCGACGATCGTCCGCACCGGCCGGCGATGTTCGGCGAGCGTTTGTTCGATCAATCGCGCGAAGCGATAACTGTCCGGGCCGAAGAAAACGCTTTGCGACGAATCGGTCGGAAACGCGGAATGTGCGAACAGGTCGTCGCCGTACGACGCGAATCGGATGGCGCTTCGCCGCAACGAATCGCTCTGTCCGACGGGATCGAACAGCTGCGCGCGTTGCATAGCGTCGACGACCGACGTATCCAGATCGTCGACGGCGAACGAACGGTTCCAGCCGAACACATCGCGCAGCACATCACGGCACATCGGATTGTTCGCGATCACGCGGCGATGCGTTTCCGGCGTCACCGTCGTGAACGCGTAGCCGCGCGAACGCAGATGTTCGCCGATGCTCGCGATGGCATCGGGCAGTTCGTCGCGCGCGGAAACGCGTGCTGCGGACAGTGCGCTCATCCGATCGTCAACGTGAGGCATTTCGCGCCGCCGCCCGCTTTGATGAATTCGCTCAGGTCCACTTCGCGCACATCGCGGTCGGCGCGCTTGAGTTCCGCGCGCAGCGCGTCGCTCGCGCGATGGACGACGACCTTGTCGTCGAGATCGACCATGTTGCAAGCGAAGTGGTAGGCATCGTCGCGCGACACGGGAATGCGCAGTCGCGCCGGAATGAATCGTTGCAAAGCCTCGATGCCTTGCAGCGTGAACGCGCCGGGAAAAAACACGACGTGCCCGGAGCGGAGCGGACAGAAGCACGTGTCCAGATGATAGAAACGCCCGTCGCTGAGTTCGAGCGGAATCACTTCGGTGTCGAGCGTCGCGCTCAGCAGCGTGGCGGCGGCCAGTTCGGAACGCAGTCCGAAACCCATCCACAATCGATCTTCGCTGTCGAACAGCGCATCGCCTGCGCCTTCGAAAACCACATTCGCCGGCAGACGACGGATCAGAAAATTTTCGCGGCGCATCCATTCCTCGAAGTGATTCGCTTCGGGCTGGCGCTCGGAATGACGGAAGTTGCTGGTCACGAACGTTCCGCGCGAAACCAGGCCGGCATTCGCGCTGAAGCACATGTCGGGGAGTGCGGGATCGCCGGGCACGGTCGACACGTCTCTGCTTTCGGCGATGACGTCGCGCAAGCGTTGCCACTGATCGCGTGCACGATCGACATCGACGGCCTGGGCGGTATCCATCCACGGATTGATGGAATAACGCACGCAGAAATGATCGGGCGACACCATCAGGATGCGCGGACGTGTCGCGTTTCGCGCAGGTGCGGTATATACGTCCGGCTGGGGGATTTCGAGCGTGATGTCGGATGCGTCCATCGTCGTCATTCGCGCTGACTCGGCATTGCCATGAAAACCTCCGTTTATGTCGGAGGCGGACATAGCAAGGAGTCAGCCAATCGTGCGCGCCGCGTAATCGCGAATCGGACGCGGACTCGCGCGGCAAACTGCATTTTTGGGGTCGTCGCGCCGTGCAAAGCGCGAATCGGAAATGGGCGATTCGTGCGCGATCTCAGGGCGCGCTATCCGCCGGTCGAGAAAGGATCCAGCGCGAGTTCGATGGCGGTCGTCATGCTCGCGATCGATACCGGTTTCTTCAACCACGCCGCCGCTTGCGTAACGCGTCCGGCGACGCGCAGTTCGGCGTTCGGCCGGCCCGATACGATCACCAGCGGCGGCAACGAAACGCCGACGCGCACCAATCGTTCGATCAGTTCCTCGCTGCGCTCTTCGCCGAGTTGCAGGTCGAGGAACACGACGTCGAATTCATGCGGCGCGCTCAAGACTTCGAACGCTTGTTGTGCGGTCGAAACCCATTCGCAGCGATGACCGGCGAGCCGCATCGATTCGGCGATCGCTTTCCCGACCGACGCGTCGTCTTCGATCAGAAGGACCGCACGTGAAACGGGAGTCGTCATACTCGAAACCGGTGTGGGGGAAACAAAGATATTTATCCGCGCGGAAAATATTCAACGTCGTCGCAGCTCAGACGACGCGATTGCTCCGCTCGGCGGTTCCCACGATGTGGAAACGCTCGCCCGATTGCACGCACGAAACCACCGTGTCGGAAATGCGCTCGTAACGTCGGCCTTGCGTGTCGAAGATCGCGAACTGCTTCGTCGCCGTTATATAGCGGCCGTTGACCTTCACCGCCTTCACGTAGGATCGCTCGAAGATCACGCGTGCTTCGTCGGTCGTCGGCGATCGGATGTCGTAACTGATCGTCCTGGACGATGCCCTTGCCATTCACATCACTCGCTGCGTTGTGAAGCGGATAGTCAACTTAGTACCATGAGTTTTGCTGAAAGACCACCACGCATTGTAGCCGTGGCTTGTTTCGTGCA
>DATBAU010000256.1:0-14580 GCA_036271355.1 Rudaea sp.
TGGGTATCCGCAACAAGGTCGGCGACTGGAACACCGACGCCACCGTCCAGCGCATCAACTACAAGGACGGTCTGGTCTTCACGCTCGGCAATCGTTACCCGAACGGCGCGTTCTGGGAGAACGGCAGCCAGCCGTGGGGCAACGGAATTCCAGGCTTCGGCAGTTTCATCATCGGCAACAACGGCGTCGAGACCAAGACGACGCAGGTGTTGCTGTCTGCCGAAAAGCCGTACACGAAGGAATCCGGCTGGGCGGCGACGTTGGCGTATACCTACACCAACACGAAACAGAACAACGACAACAACGACCTCACCGACCAGTATGCATTCGATCAGGAATCGATCGACGCTTATCCGTTCATTCCGTCGAAGGTCGCGCGGCATCGTTTCGTCGCCACCGGTTCGGTCGACGGACCGTGGGACATGCTCTACTCGATGAAGCTGACGCTGGCGACGCCGATTCCGGACGACGGCAACGGGTGTTACGGCTTCGGCGCGCCGACGTCGGCCACGGCCGTTTTGTTCCCGACGGGCAGCTACTGCACCCCTGTCGGCATATTCCCGCCAGGCAACGGACGTTTCATCGCGGGCGGAAAGATCTTCGGTTATCGCTCGATCGATTTGCAGGCGACGAAGAACTTCGACCTGACCGCGGGACTCACGGCGTATCTCCGGGTCGATGCGCTGAACGTGTTCAATTACAAGAACTACACCGACTACATCGAGAACTTCGGGAACAACGGTGTGCTGAACTCGAATCCGGTGGTCTACAACACCACGGGCAATATCGAAGGCGTGCCGCGCACACTGAAGCTGTCGGTCGGTCTGCGCTGGTGAGGTCGCTGGCGTTCGAAAGATAGCGGCGTTAACTTAGCCGTCACGACAAAGCCCGCGTTGCGGGCTTTGTCTTTTACGATTACCGAGAGCGCGCGATGCATCCTTCCTCCATCAAGAACATCGTCATCGTCGGCGGCGGCACGGCCGGGTGGATGGCGGCGGCGGCCTGCGTCAAAGTCCTCGGTTCGCAATATTCGGTGCGTCTGGTCGAGTCGGAGGAAATCGGCACCGTCGGCGTCGGCGAGGCGACCGTGCCGCATCTGAAATTGTTCAACAACATGCTCGAGATCGACGAGATCGAGTTCATTCGCAAGACGCAGGGTACGTTCAAACTCGGCATCCAGTTCATCGATTGGGGAAAAATCGGCGACCACTACATCCACGGCTTCGGCACTATCGGCCACGACCACGGCTTGCTCGCTTTCCACCAGTTCTGGATCAAGGCGAAACAACAAGGCTTCGCCAGCGACATCGGCGCCTATTCCATCAACACCGCCGCGGCGCCGCTCAATAAATTCATGGCGTCGGCGGAAGATGTGCCGGCATCGTCACCGTTGGCCAACATCGCTTACGCCTATCATTTCGACGCCGGACTCTACGCGCGCTATCTGCGCGGTTACGCCGAAGCACGCGGCGCGCTGCGCACGGAAGGCAAGGTCACGCAGGTCTTGCAGCGCGACGACGGATTCATCGAAGCGATCGTTCTCGAAAGCGGCGAACGCATCGACGGCCATCTGTTCATCGACTGCTCGGGTTTTCGCGGTCTGCTCATCGAACAAACGCTGAAAACGGGTTACGAGGACTGGAGCCACTGGCTGCCGTGCGACCGCGCGATGGCGGTGCCGTGCGAGAAAGTCCAAGGGCTAACGCCGTACACGCGCGTCACCGCGCGCTCGGCCGGATGGCAGTGGCGCATTCCGTTGCAGCATCGCACCGGGAATGGTTATGTCTATTCGAGCAAATATATCAGCGACGACGATGTCAAAACGACGCTGCTGAAAAATCTCGACGGTAAACAGACCGGCGATCCGCGCATCCTCAAATTCGTTCCCGGCCGCCGCAAGAAAGCATGGAACAAGAACTGCGTGTCTCTCGGCTTGGCCAGCGGCTTTCTGGAACCGCTCGAATCGACCAGCATCTACCTCATCCAGTCCGGCATCGCGCGTCTTCTGATGCTGTTTCCCGACGAGGATTTCAGCGATGTCGTCATCGACCGCTACAACGCGCAGGCCGAATTCGAGCTCGAGAAAATACGCGATTTCCTCATCCTGCACTACTACGCCACGCAACGGGACGACAGCGAGTTTTGGAACTACTGCCGCACCATGCCGGTGCCGGACTCGCTCGAAAACAATATCCGTCTGTTCCGCGACAGCGGCCGCTTCTTCCGCAACGCGGAGGAAATGTTCGCCGTCACGAGTTGGGTGCAGGTGATGCTCGGGCAGCACATCTATCCGCGCAAATATCATCCGCTGGTCGATCGGCTGACCGATGTCGAGTTGCGGCAATTCATGTCGGGCGTGGAAAAAGTGATTGCTTCCTGCGTCGAGGTCATGCCGCCGCACGAAGCGTTCATCGCGCGGCATTGCGCGACCGCGAGTATTTAAGTTGAGAGCACTGCACGATTCGGCCGTCTGGGCTAAACTCAGCGGCCGACACGCGATACTGCCTCGCACGTTTCAGGGCAGCGTGGACCGCGCCGAAGTGGCGGTCCTGATTTTCACCATCGACGCGAGCTGTCCCGATGATGCGAAACCGAATTTTTCCGTGGCGTGTTGTAAACGTTTTCATCGCGAGCTTGCTGCTCGCCCTTGTTGCCGCGACGGCTTTTGCCGACACACCCGCGCAAACCGATCGCATTGGCGACTTCAAGGATCTGTCGAAAGACCAGAAGGCGATGCTCGACGATCTCGAGAAGCGCACTTTTGAATGGTTTCGCGACAGCGAGAACACGAAACTCGGGATCACGCCCGATCACTGGGACGGCAAGCCCGGCGGCGAGGGCGATTTCTTCGCGTCGATCGCGTCGTCCGGATTCGGATTGACCGCGTACGGCATCGCCGTCGAACGTGGTTGGATGAAACGCAACGACGCGGTGCAACGCACATTGACGACGTTGCGCTTCTTCCACGACGCGCCGCAAAGCGACGACGCCGACGCCACCGGCGATCACGGTTTCTATTATCACTTCCTCGACATGCAAACCGGCCGCCGCTACGGCCCGAAGACGTGGGTGGAGTTGTCCACCGTCGATACGACGTGGCTGCTCGCCGGCGCATTGTTCGCCGAGTCGTACTACGATAAGAACACGAAAGACGAAAAAGAAATCCGCCGGCTCGCCGACGAACTTTATCGTCGCGCGGATTGGGCGTGGGCGACGCCACGCCAGCCGCTCGTCGCCATGGGCTGGACGCCGGAAGCGAACTTCATTCACGCCGACTGGCAAGGCTACGACGAAGCGATGATGCTCTACGTGCTCGCGCTCGGTTCGCCGACGCACACGATCGACGCGTCGGCGTGGAAAGCGTGGACGCAAACCTACGACGCGTCGTGGGGCAGTTTCCAGGGCCAGGAACACCTCGGCTTCGCGCCGATGTTCGGCCATCAGTATTCGCACGTGTGGATCGACTTCCGCGGCATTCAAGACGACTACATGCGCGGCCACGGCATCGACTACTACACGAATAGCCAGCGCGCCGCGCTGTCGCAGCGCGAATACGCGATCCACAATCCGATGGACTGGAAAGGCTATGGCGCCGACGTGTGGGGACTCTCTGCCTGCAACGGTCCGCGCCGCGGATTGAGTCCCGGCGAACTCGATCGCTACAAGAACGATAAGAAGACTTTCTACGGCTACACCGCGCGCGGCGCCGGTCTCGTGCGCACCGTCGACGACGGCACCATCGCGCCGACCGCGGCCGCGTCGTCGATCGCGTTCGTGCCCGAGCTCGCCATCCCTGCTATCACCGAAATGAAGAAACAGTGGGGCGACAACGTTTACGACAAATACGGTTTCGTCGACGCGTTCAATCCGAGCTTTACCTTCACCGACCGACCGCTGCGCACCGGTAAAGTGGTGCCGGATGTCGGCTGGTTCGATACCATGCACATTGGCATCGATCAGGGACCGATCATCGCGATGATCGAAAATTACCGCAGCGATTTCGTCTGGAAAGTGATGCGCAAGAATCCGTACATTCGCGACGGATTGAAGAAAGCCGGCTTCACCGGCGGCTGGCTCGATCAGCCGGTCAATCCACCGAAAAAATGACGAACGCGCGGCGCATGCGAGCGATGTTCGCGGCATGCGCCGGATTACTCATCGCAGCGTGCGCGCAGAAAAATCCGGATCAGGTCACGCTGAAATTCTGGACGATCGGACGCGAAGGCGAAGTCGTGCAGCAATTGCTGCCGGGTTTTCAGAAAACGCATCCGAACGTTCGCATCGACGTCCAGCAAATCCCGCTGACCGCCGCGCACGAAAAACTCCTCACCGCCTTCGCCGGCGACGCGCTGCCCGACATGGCGCAGCTCGGCAACACGTGGATTCCGGAATTCGTTTCCGTCGGAGCACTCGAATCGCTGCAAGGCAATCTGGAACATTCCTCCGTCATCGACGGCAAGGATTATTTTCCCGGCATTTGGGACACGAACGTCATCGACGGCACCGTGTACGGCGTGCCGTGGTACGTCGACACGCGCCTGATTTTTTATCGCACCGATCTCCTCGCCGACGCCGGCTTCAAGCAACCGCCGCGCGACTGGGACGAATGGGCGAAGCAGATGGCCGCCGTGAAGGCGAAGCAGGGCAACGACAAATTCGCAGTGTTTTTTCCGCTTAACGAATTTGAACCGCTGCTCAATCTCGCGCTGCAACAGTCCGACGGATTGTTGAAAGACAACGACACGCGCGGCAATTTCGAAAGTCCTGGTTTTCGCCGCTCGATCGAATTCTACGAACAGGCGTTCCGCAACGGCTGGGCGCCGAAGATGAGCAACACCGAACTACCGAACATCTGGGACGAACTCGCGCGCGGTTTCGTCACGTTCTACGTCAACGGTCCGTGGAACATCGGCGAGTTCGAACGCCGCGAACCCGGCTTGAAAGGTCGATGGAGCACCGCTCCGTTGCCCGGGCAGAACGGGCCCGGCGGCGGCGCCGCCGGCGGATCGAGTTTCGTCATTTTCCACAATTCCAAAAATAAACAATTAGCGTGGGAACTGACCGAATACCTTTCCGCTATTCCGCAGCAGCAGAAATTCTACGAACTTACCGGCGACCTGCCGCCGCGCCGCGCCGCATGGAACACGCCGATCCTCGCCAACGATGAATACGTGCGCGCTTTTCGTACACAACTCGAACTGGTGAAGCCCACGCCGAAAGTGCCGGAATGGGAACGCATCACCGACCAGATGTGGCACGCGCAAGAGCGCGTCGCGCGTGGCGGTGAACCGATCGATCAGGCGTTGCGCGAACTCGACGAGGCAACCGATAAAATCTTGGAGAAGCGCCGCTGGATGCTCGCGAACAAGGCCGCGCCATGACAGAATCCGGCAAAGCCTGGAGTTTTCTGTCGCCCGCGCTGCTCATCATCGGGCTGTTTTTCTTCCTGCCCGTCGTCGCCGCGTTCGTGCTCAGCCTCACAGACTTCGATCTGTACGCGCTCGCCGACATCCACAATCTACGCTTCGTCGGGTTCGCGAATTATCTGGACGTTCTGCAGACGCCATTGTTCTGGAAATCGCTCGTCAACACGTTGTACTTCGTCGTCGTCGGCGTTCCGCTGTCGATGGCCGCATCGCTCGGCGCGGCGATGTTGCTCAATTCGCCGCTCGCGAAACTCAAAGGCACATTTCGCACAGCCTTGTTCGCACCGGTAGTGACAACCGTCGTCGCAGTCGCGGTGATCTGGCGCTATCTGCTGCACACGCGCTACGGATTCATCAACTACGCGCTGATCCATCTCGGCATCCATCCGATCGACTGGCTCGGCGATCCGCATTGGTCGATGCCGTCGATAATCCTGTTCGCGGTGTGGAAAAATTTCGGCTACAACATGATCATCCTGCTCGCCGGCCTGCAATCGATTCCGGTCGAGTTGTACGAAGCCGCGCGTATCGACGGCGCATCGGCATGGGCGCAGTTCCGCCACATCACGCTGCCGTCGCTGCGGCCGGTGATGTTGCTGGTGTCGATCATTACCGTCGCCGGCTATTTCCAGCTGTTCGCCGAGCCATACGTGATGACGCGCGGCGATCCGCTGCAAAGTACCGTCAGCGTGCTGTACTACATGTACGAAGAAGGCTTCAAATGGTGGAGTCTCGGCCGCGCGTCGGCGATCGCGTTTATTTTGTTCGCGATTACGCTCCTCGCGACTCGCATTCTTTTGTGGATCGGCCGTCGCGGCGAGGCGAATGCGTGAACCGTCGTCTGCCCACGATCCTGATCAATGGCACACTCGTAGTGTTCGCCGTGCTGACGATTTTTCCGCTGCTGTGGATGGTGTCCGTGTCGTTCATGCATCCGGGCGAAGCGAGCGCATTTCCGCCGCCGCTTTTTCCGGCGAAAGCGACGTGGAACAACTATCACGAACTGTTCGAGCGCGCCGGCATGGGCCGCAATCTGCTCAACAGTTTGGCGATCGCCACCGCGCTGACGTTGTTGTCGCTCGGCTTCAATCTTAGCGCGGGCTACGCGTTCGCGAAACTGCGTTTCCGAGGTCGAGACAAATTGTTCCAGTATCTGCTCGGCGCGCTCGTCATTCCCGCGCAGGTCGCGATGATTCCGCTATTCCTGATGATGAAATCGATGCATCTCGTGAACACGTACGGCGGCGTGATCCTTCCGACGGCCGCCAGTGTGTTCGGCATTTTCCTCGTGCGCCAATACGCGCGTTCGATTCCGGACGATCTGCTCGAAGCCGCGCGTCTCGACGGCGCCGGCGAGTTCTATATTTTCTCGCGCATCGTGTTGCCGCTGCTGAAACCGATCGTCGTGACACTCGCGATTTTCACCTTCCTCGCGAGCTGGAACGATTTCATGTGGCCGCTGATCGTACTCAGCGATCAGGAATGGCAAACCGCGCCCGTCGCCATCGCGGGCCTTTCGCGCGAACACGTGCAGGACAACGAATTGATGATGGCCGGTTCCGTCGTCACGATTTTGCCCGTGCTGATTCTGTTCCTCGTGCTGCAGCGCCACTACATTCAAGGTTTGCTGCTCGGAAGCGTAAAAGGATGATCGCGCGCTGGTTGGGGCTGGCGTGTCTGTTTGTGTGCGCGGCGGCCGGCGCACAAACGCGAACGCTCGACGATTTCGAGAATCTGTCGAACTGGCACGTCGACCACACCGATGATGTCGCCGCCACGATCGCGAACACGCCGGGCGAAATCGGACAGGCGATGCGCCTGCAATTCGATTTCGCCGGCGTCAACGGTTACGCGACGGCGCGCCGCAAACTTCCGCTCGACCTTACGGAAAATTTCGAACTCTCGTTCTGGATTCGCGGCGAAGCGGGCATCAACAACCTGCAGTTCAAGCTCGTCGACGACAGCGGCGCAAACGTGTGGTGGATCAATCGTCCCGACTTCACATTTCCGCACGACTGGCAACAAATCCGCATCAAGAAACGCCAGATCGATTTCGCCTGGGGACCGACCACGGATCGCTCGCTCAAGCACATCGCTTCGATCGAATTCGTCGTGAGTTCTGGACAGGACGGCGGCAAAGGTCACGTCGACATCGATCAACTCGAACTGCGCGCGCTGCCGCCGCCGGATGCGAATCCGCCGAAGCCCGTGATCACCGCGAGTTCTGTGCACGCGAATTCATCGCCTGACGCCGTGATGGACGGCGATCTCAACACGAACTGGGGTAGCAAAGTAGCAACCGGCATCGAGCAACATCTCGACATCGATTTCGTCAAGCCGCGCGAATTCGGCGGATTGACGATTCAGTGGGCGCCTGGCGAGGGCGCCATCGACTACGACGTCCAATTTTCCGATGACGGTCAAACCTGGCGCACCGTGCGAACGGTGAAAAACGGCAATGGCGTGACCGATTCGCTGATGCTCGGCGAATCGGAAACACGCTATCTGCGACTGGCGTTGCACAAAGGCAAAGTCGGCATTTATGTATTGCGCGAAATCACCGTCGAACCCGTCGAATTCGGCGCATCGGCGAATGCTTTCTTTTCCGCGCTCGCCAAGAAAGCGTCGCGCGGCAGCTATCCGCGCGGATTCACGGAGCAGCCCTATTGGACGATTGTCGGCGTGGATGGCGTGGGCTTACCTGCGTTGATGTCAGAAGATGGCGCACTCGAGCCGCGGAAGGGTGGCTTCTCGATCGAACCATTTCTGCTGATCGGCGACAAAACCGTCACGTGGGCCGACGTGACACCGGAACAGTCGCTGCTCGATCACGATCTGCCGATGCCGTCGGTCGAGTGGAAAAGTGGAAATGTGGAACTGAAGGTCGACGCGTTTGCGCGAGGTACGCGTGAGAACTCGACATTGCTCGCGCGCTATCGCGTGCGGAATACGAGTGACCGACCGCAAACGTTGACGCTCGCACTCGCGATCCGGCCGTTTCAAGTCAATCCACCCGCGCAATTCCTCAACTCGGCCGGTGGCGCAAGTCCGATTCACGATCTTGCCGAAAAAGACGGCGTCGTAAGCATCGATGGAAAACCAGCAGTGCTTGCACTCACACATGCCGACTCATTCGGCGCGAGTAGCTTCGACAGCGGCTCCGTTGTCGATCGCTTGCGCAATCGTGCATCGCTCGAAACGTCGGTTCACGATGACGTCGGATTCGCTTCTGGCGCATTGCTGTATTCGATGACGCTCGCACCGAACGCCGAACGCGAAGTCGATCTCGCCGCGCCGACGACCGGCGCGTTTCCGTCCATCAATCAGCGCGACGCGGCGGCGGTTTCGTGGATCGCGCGCGAAAGCGATTCGGCTGCGAAAAGCTGGCACGCCAGTATCGATCGCGTGGCGATCACTGTCCCGACGGCCGGACAGCGGCTAGTCGACGCGCTGCGCACATCGATCGCGTACACGCTTATTTCGCGCGATGGTCCCGCGCTTCGTCCGGGCACACGTTCCTACGCGCGGTCGTGGATTCGCGATGGCGCGATGATCGAAGACGGATTGCTCAGCGTCGGCAACATCGACGCGGCGCGCGCGTTTGTCGATTGGTACGCGCCGCGCCAGTTTTCCAACGGCAAGGTGCCGTGTTGCGTCGATCATCGCGGCGCCGATCCCGTGCCCGAAAACGACAGCAACGGCGAACTCATCCACGCCATCGCGCAGCTTTATCGCTACGGCGGCGATCGCGCCGAACTGGAAAAAAACTGGCCGCACGTTATCGGTGCCGTTGCATACATGGATAAATTGCGCGCGAGCGAAACGGGCACCGCGAACATTGCGTTCAAGGGCATGATGCCGGCTTCGATCAGTCACGAAGGCTATTCGTCGAAACCGATGCATTCGTATTGGGACGATCTGTGGTCGCTGGTCGGCTACAAGGACGCGGTCGACATGGCTGTCGCGCTTGGCCGCAAAGAAGATGCCGTACGCATTGCGCACTCGCGCGACGCTTTCAGCGCCGACTTGCTTGCGTCCATCGCGGCAACCGTGAAAGCGCACGCGATCGATTACATGCCGGGATGCGCCGAACTCGGCGACTTCGACGCGACATCGTCGACTATCGCGATTGCGCAGGCTGGCGAGCTCGATGCGCTATCTCAACTTTTGCACGCGACATTCGAACGCTATTGGAAAGAATCCGAGTCACGCGCGAATGGATCACGCGCATGGAAAGATTACACGCCGTACGAATGGCGAACCGTCGGCACGTTCGCGCGATTAGGTTGGCGCGATCGCGCGCAGGCCGCTATCGATTTCTTCTTCCGTACCGGCGCGCGACCGCTGGCGTGGAACCAGTGGGCCGAAGTCGTCGGCAACGACAAGCGCGAAATCCGTTTTATCGGTGACATGCCGCATATCTGGGTCGCGTCGGATTTCATTCGATCGACGCTGGATTTGTTCGCGTACGATCGCGCATCCGATCACGCACTCGTCATCGGCGCGGGAATACCGGCCGCGTGGATCGAATCGAAAGAAGGCGTCGCCATCGCCGGTTTGCACACGCCGTACGGTTTGCTCGGCTATCGCGTGCATGGCGTAAACGGGCATGTCACTTTGCATATCGACAAAGGTATGGCGCCGCCGGGCGGATTCGTGTTCGCATCGCCATTCGGATCGGCGAACAACACGCACGTCGACGGAAAGGCGGCGACCTGGAACGGAATTTTGCTCACGATCGCCACGGCGCCGGCGGATATTGAATTCGATGTCGCGCCAACTCCCGCGGTTCACTGACGAGGTCGCGCATGCGCAGTTTCATCGTTTTGATTTTCGCGATGTGGTCCGGCTCCGCATTTGCCGCGCCGATCACGGACAACGCAGCGCTCGATGGCGTCGCTTATCGCATCGATATTCCGGACAACTGGAATCACGAACTCGTCGTCTACTATCACGGCTATTCGCTCGATCCGATTACGTTTGAAGAACCGCTGTCGCCGATGTTCGAGCCGTTCCTGCAACGCCATTTCGCTGTGCTGCAATCGGCGTATTCGCAAACCGGCTGGGCGGTCGAGCAGGGTTATGCCGATACCGAAAAGCTGCGCAGCTATTTCGAACGCAAGTACGGAAAACCGAAACGTACATTCGTTTCGGGCATGTCGATGGGCGGCACACTGACGGTGATGACGATCGAGAAAAAGCCCGACGTATACGCCGGCGCATTATCGCTGTGCGGCGCGCTCGAACCGAGCAGCCGCATGCTGCAACGCGACTTCTCGCTCGCCGCAGCGTTCGATTATTACTTTCCCGATGTACTCGGTCCGCTCGATCCTGTGCCCGCCGAGTTCAGACCAACCGACGCGCTCATCGCCACCATCAATCGCGGCTTCGCGCAGAAACCCGCGGCGATGCGTGATCTGCTGCATCTGTACGGCGCGGCGAACGAAAAGAATTTCGCGCCCGTCGTCGCCTTCATCCTTGCCGACACGCAGGAAATGCAGCGTCGCGCAGGGCCGCATCCTTTCAGCAACGCCGATCTGATCTATACCGGCAGTTCAGACGATTACGCGCTGAACGATGGCGTGACTCGCTATCAGGCGGATGCGAAGTCGGCGGCGTACGTCGCGAAGTGGTACACACCGACGGGCAATCTCACGCGTCCGATGCTGGCTCTGCACGACAGCGGCGATCCGCTCGTGCCCGCGTCCACCGCGTACGAATACGCGCTCACCGCGCAACGCGCCGGACACGGCGACAATTTCGTGCAGCAATACGTCAATCACGAAGGGCATTGCGTCTTCACGCCGACCGAAATCGGCGGCGCGTTCGACGAACTCGTGAAATGGACCGACGGCGGCGCGAAACCCGAATCAGGCAAACTGAAGCACTAGCTCGCGAACGTCAGTCGTTGAGCGATTGTCCGTTCGTCGCGATGACTTTCGAGTAATGGTGACCGCTCGCCTTGATCGTGCGTTTCTGCGTCGCGAAATCGACGTGCACGATGCCGAAGCGCTTCGAGAATCCGAGCGACCATTCCAGATTGTCCATCAGCGACCACGCCATGTATCCGCGCACATCGCAGCCTTGCGCGATCGCGTCGGAAATCGCGCGGAAATGTTTCTTCTGATAGTTCACGCGCAGTGGATCGTCCAGCACACCGCCTTCGGCCACCGGCGGATCGTAAAACGCGGAACCATTCTCGGTAATGTATAAAGGTGGATTCTTATACCGATCGCGTATCCACACGAGCGTATCGGTCAAGCCTTGCGGAAAAACTTCCCAACCGGTTTCCGTGTACGTCGCGTTCTGTCGCACGGCGGCGACCTTGAGCGGATAATTCGTCGGATCGTTCCGCGTGACGCTGCGCGTGTAATAGTTGAAGCCCAGCCAGTCGATCGGCTGCTTGATCAGGTCCATGTCTTCCTGCGGCCACTGCGGCCACGCTTCGCCGAAAATTTCCTTCAACTCTTGCGGATATTTTCCGAAGAACACCGGATCGAGGTATTGCCGATTCATATACGCATCGGCGCGTTTCACGGCGGCCGCATCCTCGGCGCTGTCGGTTGCCGGATATTTCGGTTCGAGATTCACCACGATGCCGATCTGGTTTTTTCCGACCGCGCGATACGCCTGCACGGCCTTGCCGTGTGAACGCAACAGATGATGACTCGCGATCGGCGCTTCGAATTTGTTGCGATGTCCGGGCGCGAGTGCGCCATGCAGATAGCCGCCATCGGTGACCACCCACGGTTCGTTGTGCGTGGCCCACTTCTTCACGCGGCCATCGAGTTTCTTGAACATCACCGTCGCGTAATCGGCGAACCATCCGGCGATATCGGGATTGAGCCATCCGCCGCGATCGTCGAGTGCTGCGGGCAGATCCCAGTGATACAACGTCGCCAGCGGTTCGATGCCGTTTTCGAGCAACGTGTCGACGAGGCGCGAATAGAAGTCCAACCCTTTTTCGTTGACGCGGCCTTTGCCTTCGGGCATCACGCGCGACCACGAAATACTGAAACGATACGCCTTCAGTCCGAGCTGCTTCATCAGCGCGACATCGGATGGCATGCGGTTGTAGTGATCGCACGCGACGTCACCGGTGTCGCCGTTCGACATCATCCCCGGCGTGTGCGAGAAGCGTTGCCAGATGCTTGGTCCGGCGCCGTCGGCGAGCGGCGAACCTTCGATCTGATACGCCGACGTCGCGGCGCCCCAAAGAAAATCATCGGGGAATTTCACCCGTGTGCTCATGCGCGTTCCCGGCTGCGGTTGCGCGATGTTGCGCAACAAAAATATTGAAAACGATTACATGGCAGAATACCGGAACCGTCATGCTTTTTGTAGCAAACGGACGCTCGTTTTCGCGAAAATGGAATCCGCATGGCCTCAGTGACGCTCGACAACGTCCGCAAGGTTTACGACGGCAATGTGGTGGCTGTGTCCGGCGCCACGTTCACTGTCGAGGACGGCGAGTTGCTCGTGCTGGTCGGGCCTTCCGGCTGCGGCAAGACGACCACGCTGCGCATGATCGCGGGTCTGGAGACGATCACGTCTGGCACGATCAAGATCGGCGACCGCGTCGTGAACGAGGTCGCGCCGAAAGACCGCGACATCGCGATGGTATTCCAGAACTACGCGCTGTATCCGCACATGACCGTGGCCGAGAATCTCGGATTCGGACTTAAATTGCGCGGCGAATCGAAGGAAACCATCGCCGCGCGCGTGGCCGAATCGGCCGAACTGCTCGAACTCGGGCCTTATCTCGATCGCTTGCCGCGCGCGTTGTCCGGCGGACAGCGCCAGCGTGTTGCGCTCGGTCGCGCGCTCGTGCGTCATCCGCAGGTCTATCTGCTCGACGAGCCGCTGTCGAACCTCGACGCGAAACTTCGGCTTTCCACGCGGCAGGAAATCGCGCGACTGCATCGCAACGTGCAGACGACGATGATCTACGTCACGCACGACCAGATCGAGGCGATGACGCTCGGCCAGCGCATCGTCGTGTTCAAGACCGGCGAGATTCAGCAGATCGACACGCCGATGAATTTGTATACAAAGCCACAAAATGTATTCGTTGCGGGTTTTCTCGGCAGTCCGTCGATGAATTTCTTTCGCGGCAAGCTCGTGCGCGCCGACGGATTGCGGTTGCAATGCAAAGGCGCGGCGTTGCCGCTGGGAACGCCGCCCGGTCTCGAGGCGTATATCGATCGCGATCTGATCGTCGGCATCCGTCCGGAAAACCTGCGCGTTTCGCCGGGCGATCCGCTGCACATCGACGCGCAGCTCGACGTGCTCGAACCCGTCGGCAACGAAGTATTTCTCCATCTGACGTGGGACGACATGGCTATCGTCGTGCGCGAACCGATGCAGCAATTGCCCGCGCGCGGCGCGACGCTCACGCTGAATTACGCAACGTCGTCGTTGCATTTCTTCGACGCGCAAACCGAAAAGCGGATCGATGCATCATGATGTCGCGCCGCGATTGGCTACGCGGCGCGGGTTCGCTCGCCGCCGCGATGCCGTTCGCACGCGCGATCGCGCAGACGTCTAAACGCATGACCACGCGACTCATTCCCTCGACGAAAGAAGCATTGCCCGTCATCGGACTCGGCACATATCGCGTGCTCGATGTCGCGCCGGATTCGACCGAGTACCGCGAACTCCCCGCCGTGCTCGACGCGTTGTTCGCCGCCGGCGGACGCGTCATCGACAGCTCGCCGATGTACGGCCGCGCCGAACAGACTGCGGGCGAGTTGCTTGCCGCGCGCAACTTGCGCGACAAAGCGTTCATCGCCACCAAGGTGTGGACGCAAGGCAAGCAAGCCGGCATTGCGCAGATGGAAAATTCCTTCCGTCTGTTGCGCACCGATCGGATCGATCTGATGCAGATCCACAATCTCGTCGACTGGCGCACGCACTTGCCGACATTGCGGCAATCGAAAGAGCAAGGCCGCATCCGCTACATCGGCATTACGCATTACACAGCGTCGGCGTACGCCGATGTGGAAGCCGCATTGAACGCCGAGACGTTCGATTTCCTGCAGATCAATTACGCCATCGACGAACGCGACGCCGAAAAGCGCATTCTTCCGCTCGCGCGCGACAAGGGCGTGGCCGTGTTGTGCA
Source organism: Rudaea sp. (assembly GCA_036271355.1). Classification (GTDB taxonomy): domain Bacteria; phylum Pseudomonadota; class Gammaproteobacteria; order Xanthomonadales; family Rhodanobacteraceae; genus Rudaea. Next base: position 14,550 of record DATBAU010000256.1, read on the forward strand.
ATCGTCCGTTCGGCGGCGGTGGATTGTTGCG
>DATBAU010000257.1:0-12857 GCA_036271355.1 Rudaea sp.
TCGGGCGGCAGCAAATTGCCGCCGTTCAATTTTGCGAGCGGCGCGAGACCTTCGCCGAACGCGTACGCGAAATTGTACGGATCGCGGCGCTCGGCTTTCATCGTGTAGTCGTGCGTCTTTCCGTCGCGCTGAACGCTCAGCGTGATCGTTTGATCGACCTTCAGATCGCCGAGCGAAATACCATGCAGACTGCGGTCGCTTTTTTCGCCCGCGACGGATTTGCCGTCCACCGCGACGATGATGTCGTTGTTGCGCACACCTGCTTTGTCGGCCGCGCTGCCGGGCGTCACCGCCGTCACGCGCAGACCTTTGTCGGCGGATTCGAGCACGACGCCGATCATGCCGTTGTCCGGATTGCCGATGTAGCGCCACGCGTATTCGCGCGGACCGACGTCGCCGACTTTCGTCGACAGATCCGCCATCTTGCGCGACAGCTCGCGCATCTGTTCGCGCAGCTGATCCATTTCGCGGCGTTCTTCATCGACGCTTTCACGCGCCGTCGCTCGGGCCGTTGCAGCGGCTTCGCGCGCGGTTTTTTCGGCGGCGCGCGCCTGGTCGGCGGCGGCTTTCGCTTGCGAGGAAGCATCCTGCGCCCAGACGCCCGCCGATGCGGCGAGCAGCGCGGCGGAAAGAAGAATTTGTTTAGGTATATATGTAGTCATGAGTTCGTCTTCAGTTGATCCAGGTCGCCGGCCGGCCGGCGGCGATCGCGTCGCTTTCGGCCAGACGGTAGTTGGAGTAGCGAAGCGCGGTGAGGTCTTCGAGCAGATCCACGCGGCGGCGCCAGAGTTTTGTTTCGTCGCGCTGATCCGGTGCGGCGAGCTGGATGTCGACGACGCCGATCAGGCTTTCGATTTCCGTCGCCGCGGCCAGATCGCTGCCAGGCAGCGGTGCGGCCGCGCCGGCGGTCTGGTTCAGCCATTGCTCGAGCTCGCGCGAACGTGATTGCAGCGCGGTCAACTGATGGTTGTCGTCGATCGTTGTCGTCACGTTCGCGTTTCCGTTTTTGTTCGCACTCGCCTCATTGGATGACGCGACGTGCGCATCGGTCGCAGGCGGGTGTTGCGGCAGCGTCAGCATCGTGGCGACCGCAACGAGCACAGCTGCGGCCGCCGCGAAAACCGGCCACGTGCGCCGGCGCGCGGGCGGCGCGAGTTCGGCGGCGAGTTGCGACCACACATCGCGATCGGGCGCGTGCAGCGGCAGTCCGCGAAGCGCGTCGCCGAGAGACGCATTCGATGGTTCACGCATGACACAACTCCACCTTCGGATCGAGCAACGCGCGCAAGCGGGCAGTGCCGCGCGCGAGTTGCGATTTGGAAAAACTGATCGTCTTGCCCATCATTTCAGCGATTTCCGGATGCGAATAACCTTCGACGTGATACAGCCAGATCACGCTGCGCGTGGTCGCCGGCAAATTCGACAACGCACGATCGAGCGTCGTCGCATCGGCTTGCGTCCACGGTGCGGCGGATTCGTCGCCGATCATGTCCGGATCGATGTCGACATCGACATCGCGCACTTTGCGCAAGCGCATCAGCGCTTCGTTAAGTGCGATCTGCCGCAGCCACGCCCAGAACGGCGCTTCGTTTCGATATTGCGCGATGCGCTGGAATGCTTTCAGCATCGCGTCGTGCAGCACGTCGCGCGCGGCGTCGGCGTCGGCGAGCATGCGCAGTGCGAGCGAATACATCGGCCTTTCGAAGCGGCGATAAATCTGCTCGAACGCGCGCAACTCGCCCGCGCGGGCGCGGTCGATGAGCGTTTGCGGAACCTGCAGGTCGAAAAACGAGCTCGTCACGGCGCTATAGATGCACCCGGAGGCCCAATGGTCGCAAGTGCGGACGGCCACGGTGTCCGCCGCAGTGTCCGCAGTGCGACCGGACACTTTGACGCGATGGTAAAACGTCTTGAAAACGCCGTCCGGATGCGGAATTCGCGACTGGCATAGGCGTTGCTCTGATGAAATCATCCTTGCCGTTTCGTCCGAGAAAATGATCCGAGACACTTCCGCCCAAGACCGCGTCGTCCACACCGCACCCTCGCGCCGCAAATGGGTGGTGATCGGCGCCGTGGGCGCGGCGGTGCTGGTCGCGTTGATCTGGGTCGGGCCGACGGTCGCGAAGCTGATCGGCGCGGGTTCGTCGGTGAATGCGTCGAGTTTGCGCATCGCGTTGGTCAAACGCGGCACGCTGGTGCGCGATATTTCGGCGCAAGGAAAAGTCGTCGCGGCGGTGAGTCCGACGTTGTACACGAACGCTGCCGGCACCGTGAATTTCGACGTGCACGCCGGCGACAAGGTCGATAAAGATCAGGTGCTCGCCGAAGTCGACAGTCCGGAACTGAAGAACAAGCTCGAACAGGAACAGGCGACGTTCGACAGCACGCAGCTCGACGTCGAGCGCGCCGGCATCGACAACCGCCAGAAGATGTCTTTCGCGAAGAAAACATTCGATCAAGCCACGATCGATCGTCAGACCGCGGCGCGCGAACTCGAACGCAATCAGCGCGGCATGGAGTTGGGCGCGATTCCGGAAATCAACGTATTGCGTGCGAAAGATGCGCTGGCGAAAGCCGAGATCGACGTAGCGCACGCCGAAGAAGACATGAAACTTCTCGGCGAAACGTTGGCATTCGATCTGAAGACGAAACGTCTCGCGTTCGACAAACAGAAATATCTCGTCGCCGATCTGCAGCGTCAGGTCGATCAGTTGAAGATCAAGTCGCCCGTGTCGGGACAGGTCGGCCAGTTGCTCGTGCAGCAGCGTGCGAACGTGCCGGCGAATACGGGATTGCTGACGGTGATCGATCTCAGCGCGCTCGAAGTCGAACTGACCGTGCCGGAAGTGTTCGCGCATGATCTCGCGATCGGCATGCCCGCCGAGATCGGCGACGGCGGCGCGATGAAAGGCGAAGTTTCCGCCGTGTCGCCCGAAGTGGTGGGCGGCCAGGTGACGGCGCGCGTGAAATTCCTCGACGGCAAACCGGTTGGCTTGCGTCAGAGCCAGCGCCTCACCACGCGCATCCTGATCGACGAGCATCCGAACGTGCTGATGGTCGAGCGCGGACCGTTCGTCGACACCGGCGCCGGCCGCGTCGCATACATCGTTCGCAACGGCGTGGCGGAGCGCTCGCCGATCGAAGTCGGCGCGACCAGCTTGAACGCCGTCGAGCTCGTCAAAGGTGCGAAAGAGGGCGACCGCATCGTCATCTCGGGCACGGACGTATTCAACGGCGCCGAACGCGTCGTGCTGAATTGAAAAAAAAGAAGCCAACAAGGAATTTTCCACAATGCTAAAAATGTCGCATCTGTCCAAGATCTATCGCACGCACATGGTCGAAACACATGCGTTGCGCGATTTCTCGATCCACGTGCGCGAAGGCGAGTTCGTCGCCGTCACGGGCCCCTCGGGTTCGGGCAAGACGACGTTCCTCAACATCGCTGGCCTGCTCGAGGAATTCACCGGCGGCGAATTCTTCCTCGACGGCGTCGATGTGAAAGGCATGAACGACAACGCGCGCTCGAAGCTGCGCAACGAGAAGATCGGTTTCATCTTCCAGAGTTTCAATTTGATTCCTGATTTGAATATCGCTGACAACGTCGACGTCCCGCTGCGTTACCGCGGCTTCAACGGCGCCGAGCGCAAGAAGCGCATCGACGAAGCGCTGACGCGCGTCGGACTCGCATCGCGCATGAAGCACTATCCGTCGGAATTGTCGGGCGGTCAGCAGCAGCGCGTTGCGATCGCGCGCGCACTCGCGGGTTCGCCGCGCTTGCTGATGGCGGACGAACCGACCGGCAATCTCGATTCGCTGATGGCGCGCGGCGTGATGGAACTGCTCGAGGAAATCAACCGCAACGGCACGACGATCGTCATGGTCACGCACGATCCGGAACTGGCCGCGCGCGCGCAACGCAATGTGCACGTGATCGACGGACAGGTCACCGATTTCGACGAAGAACCGCGCTTGCGCGAACCCGGCCGAAAGGGCACCGACGACAACCACGCTGAAGCGACACTGGCTTAAGGAGCGCGCGATGTTCGGCTATTACCTCGAACTGGGACTGCGCAGCCTGCGCCGCAATCCGGTGCTTACGGCGCTGATGGTGATCGGCATCGCGACCGGCATCGCCGCGAGCATGACCACGCTGACCGTGATGTATCTGCTCGGCAACGATCCGATTCCGTGGAAAAGCTCGAAGCTGCATTACGTGCAGATGGACAACTGGGATGTGAACAATCCTTACGGCAGCGACGGCAAGCCGCCCGATCAGGTCACGTACGAAGATGCGCAGGCGCTGATGCAGGCCGCGAAGGCCGACAAGCAGGCGGCGATGTTCAAGATCTCGCTGCCGATCCAGCCGGAGAATAAGGAACTCAAACCGTTCCAGTCGCTCGGCCGCGCGACGTATTCGGATTTCTTCGGCATGTTCGAACCGCCGTTCCGCTACGGCTCGCCGTGGAATCACGATCAGGATAAAGAACACGCGCGCGTTATCGTGCTGGGTAAGGATCTGAACGAAAAACTGTTCGGCGGACAAGACAGCACCGGCAAGACGCTGCGCATCAACGGTACCGACTACAGCATCGTCGGAGTGCTCGACGATTGGAAATTGCGCACACGCTATTACGACCTGACCAACGGCGCGTTCAGCGATCCGGACGAATTCTTTTTTCCGTACACGACCGCGATCGATCTCAAGCAGCGTTCGAGCGGAAATAACAGTTGCTTCAAAACGCCCGGCGACGGTTGGGACGCGTATCTACAATCGGATTGCGTGTGGCAACAGATGTGGGTGCAGCTCGACTCGCCGGCGCGGTTGGCCGAATACCAATCGTTCCTCGACAACTACGTCAACGAACAAAAGAAGCTCGGCCGTTTCGCGCGCCCGCTCAACAATCATTTGCTCAACGTCACGCAATGGATGAAGGATCAAAAAGTCGTCTCGCGCGATGTCGAAGTGCAGACGGGTTTGGGTTTCGCCTTCCTCATCGTCTGTCTGGTCAACACGATCGGATTGTTGCTCGCGAAGTTCACGCGCAAATCGGGCGAGATCGGTTTGCGCCGCGCGCTCGGCGCGAGCAAGCGTGACGTGTTCACGCAATTCCTGATCGAGTCGGGCGTCGTTGGATTGTCCGGCGGATTACTCGGATTGATCCTGACCGGATTCGGTCTGCTCGCCGTGCGTGCGCTGTACGAGGAATACAAAACCGTCGCGCAACTCGACTGGTCGATGATCGCCGTGACCATCGTGCTCGCTGTCGTCTCGGCGCTGCTCGCCGGCCTGTATCCGACCTGGCGCGCGTGCAGCGTGCAGCCGGCCGCACAACTCAAAGTCTGAGGAGTTCGTCATGGAAATCCGTCCCATCATGTCGGCGTTGATGCGCAGCAAGGTGTCGATGATTCTGATCGGCCTGCAAGTCGCGCTCACGCTCGCGATCGTGTGCAACGCGCTGTTCATCATCGTCGAACGCGCGCATTTGATGAATCGTCCGAGCGGCATGAACGAATCCGACACGTTCGTGTTCGGCAGCAACGGTTTCAGCGAAGGCTTCGAACCGTATTCGGTGATGCAATCCGATCTGGCTCTACTGCGCGGATTGCCAGGTGTCGTCGATGCGACCACAACCAATTCCACACCGCTCAGCGGCGGCGGCTGGAGCACCGGCATCAGTCTGGCGCCGAAACAGAAAACGCCGACGGCCGACACCACGCTGTATTTTGTCGACGCGCACGGTGTCAACACGTTCGACACGCACCTGATTGCCGGACGCAATTTCAAACCGGAAGAAATCACGCAGATGGACCAGGGCCTGCGCATCCAGCCGTCGGTGGTCATCGTGACCAAGGCGTTGGCCGACAAGCTCTTTCCCGACGGCAACGCCATCGGCAAGTCGATCTATATGGACGAAGATCCGCCGACAAGCACGATCGTCGGCATCATCGACAAATTGCAAGAACCGTGGGTCAGCAGCAAGGACATCGAAAACACGTTGCTCGTGCCGGGCTACATTCCGTACGGCAAATTCACGCGCTATCTCGTGCGCACCGAACCCGGTCGCCGCGACGAACTGATGAAGGAGGCCGAACAGAAAGTCGGTGCTGCGAATACGGGCCGCATTGTCGGCAAGATGCGCTCGATGGAGCAGCTTCGGCACGAGGCGTATGCGAATGATCGCGCGATGATGATCATCCTGTCGGTCGTGATTTTCTGTCTGCTGACGATCACGGCGCTCGGTATTGTCGGGATGGCGAGTTTCTGGGTGGCCCAGCGGACGAAGCAGATCGGGACGCGTCGAGCGCTCGGTGCATCGCGCGGAGCGATTCTGCGTTATTTCCTGACTGAGAATTTTTTGATCACTACCGGCGGGTTGATTTTGGGTGGTGTGCTGACTTATGGGTTGAGTTTGTGGTTGCTCGCGAATACGGATGGGGCGCATTTGTTGCCGTGGTATTACGTGCCGATGGGGTTTTTGTGTTTGTGGGTGCTGGGGCAGATTGCGGTGCTGGGGCCGGCGACGCGGGCGTCGCGGGTGGCGCCGGCGGTGGCAACTCGTAGTGTTTGATTTTTCGATTTGTTTTTGGAGAGAAAAAGCTTCCGCTGCAAGCAGCGGGTAACTTTTTGCTAAACGGCAAAAAGTCACCAAAAAACGTTTTCTTTTCTCCCCAAGGTTGCTGTTCGCGATCGGACATCCCTGATCCGTGCGCGAACCGCGCGCATCCTGCGCGCGATCACCGTCATAGCAGACTGCGCGTGACCGGTATCAAGCTTCTTGAAACTGTGGACTGCACGAAGCCAAGGGCGGTGAGGTAAGAGCAAGATCATTTTCTTTTTCTTGCTTTTGCAGACCCTCCGCGAGAGCACGGCGTGCAGTGATCGTTTACAAGAAGCTTGATACCGGTCACCTGCAAGCTGGAGCGAGGGTGATCGCGCGCAGGGATGCGCGCGGTCCGCAGCCAGCAGCACGGACGTGCTGTCTGCGGACACAGACTCCGAGAACAATAAAGAAACGTTTTTTGGTGACTTTTTGCCGTTGAGCAAAAAGTTACCCGCCGCTTGCGGCGGAAGCTTTTGCTCTAAAAGCCACCAAAAGAAAAGTCGCTGGATTCCCGCTTTCGCGGGAATGACGAGTTCCCTATCAAAAAGTGATCCGCCGCTCGCGGCGGAAGCTTCTAATCAAAACCTGCAACCAATCCCCGACTGAGTGCATCCAATGCGCCCATGCATTGCAGAATCCGTCAGAATGCGCCCATGCGCACTGTTCTCGTTATCGACGACAACCCCGCGGTGATCACCGCGCTCGACGTTCTCTTCGGCCTCCGCGACATCCGCACCGTCGCCGCGGCCACACCCGACGAAGGCATCGCGGCGCTGGATCGCGAACGCATCGACCTCGTCGTGCAGGACATGAATTTCAGCGCCGACACGACATCCGGCGAAGAAGGCGTTTCGCTATTCCGCGCGATCCGAGATAAGCATCCGGATTTGCCGGTGATCCTGCTGACGGCGTGGACCCATTTGCCGACTGCCGTGGAATTGGTGAAGGCCGGCGCGGCGGATTACCTCTCCAAACCGTGGGACGACACCAAACTTCTCGCGACCGTCGAAAACCTGCTCGAACTCGGCGAGACGACACGCGAAGTCGCACGCCTTCGCGGTGAGCGGCGCAAGCATCGCAGCGAACTCGCGGAAAAATTCGATCTGCGCGGCGCGGTGTTCGCGTCGCCGCAAATGGAACGGTTGATCGAACTCGCGTGTCAGGTCGCGCGCGCCGATGTGCCGGTTTTGATCACGGGCCCGAACGGCGCGGGCAAGGAACGCATCGCCGAAATCGTACACGCGAATTCGACGGTGAAAACCGGTCCGTTCGTGATCGTCAATTGCGGCGCGTTGCCATCGGAGTTGATCGAAGCGGAATTGTTCGGCGCGGAAGCCGGTGCATTCACGGGTGCTAACAAAGCGCGCGAAGGACGTTTCGAACTCGCCGACGGCGGCACGTTGATGCTGGACGAAATCGGGAATCTGCCGTTGCCCGGCCAGATGAAGTTGCTGCGCATCCTCGAAACCGGACAGTTCGAGCGTTTGGGTTCCAGCAAAACGCGTCAGGTGAAAGTGCGCGTGATCAGCGCGACGAACGCCGATCTCGTCGCGATGATCCGCGAAGGACGATTCCGCGAGGATCTGTTTTACCGACTCAACGTCATCGAACTCGCCTTGCCGCCGCTGTCGTCGCGGCCGGACGACATCGTTCCGCTCGCCGAACATTTTCTCGGCGACGACGTTTCGCTCGCCGCCGATGCGCGCGACGCGCTGCAAACCTATTCGTGGCCCGGCAACGTGCGCGAACTGAAGAATTCGATTCAGCGCGCGAGTCTGCTGTGTCGCGATGGCGTGATCCGCGCCGCCGATCTCGGTCTCATCGCGCGCGCCGCGGCGGCTGTGCAAAAACCGACCGCACCCGAACCCGATCGGGCCATGATCGAAGCCGCGCTCGCGCATTCGAAAGGCGTGATCAGTCAGGCCGCCGCCGAACTCGGACTGTCGCGACAAGCGTTGTATCGTCGTCTGGAAAAACTTGGTATCGAGGCTTGAGTCGACCCGCGAAAGCGTATTCTGTGCGCATGCGGCTGTTCTCCCTCGAAGGCAAACTCGCGTTGCTGCTGGTGGCGTTGTCCGTCGGCGGCATCGCGTTCACCGTGATGCTGTCGATGTGGTGGCATTCGCCGTGGCTGGTGACGATCGTCGCGCTGCTCGTGCTCGTGCCGGTGACGATTTGGGTCGCGCGTCTGATCGCGTCTCCGCTCGCGGCGATCCTGCGCGTGGTTTCCGGCAGCGTGACGAGTTTCCGCGACGGCGATTTCAGCGTCTCGCTCAACGCGACGCGGCGCGACGAACTCGGCGATCTTCTGCGCGCACACAATGAACTCGGCCGCGTGCTGCGCGACGAGCGTCAGCATCTTTTCCAGCGCGAACTGCTGCTCGATACGGTCGTGCAGAATTCGCCGACCGCGTTGCTGCTTGTCGACGCGCGCGATCACATCGTCTATACGAATCTCGCCGCGCGCGCGTTGCTCAACGGCGGGCGACGCATGAACGGACTGGACTTTGGCGAAGTCGTCGCCGAATCGCCGCAGGCGCTCGCCGCAGCACTGGCGTCGCGCCAGGATCGGTTGTTTACCGTCAATCTCGAGAACGAGGAAGAAACGTTTCATCTGTCGCAGCGCGAAGTTCGCTTGCACGGAAAACGGCATCGACTGCTGCAGATCAAACGTCTCACGCGCGAGTTGTCGCGGCAAGAAGTGCAGACGTGGAAAAAAGTGATCCGCGTCATCAGCCACGAACTCAACAATTCGCTCGCGCCGATTTCGTCGCTCGCCCATTCCGGCCGCGCGCTCGCGCAGCGCGGCGACGGCGAAAAGCTCGCGAAAGTGTTCGACACCATCGAAGAACGCTCGCGTCATCTCGACGGTTTCATTCGCGGCTATGCGGACTTCGCCAAACTGCCGCAACCGCGTCGCGAGGATGTCGAGTGGAACGATTTCCTGCGCGCGCTGGCGCAACATTATCCGTTCGCGATCGTCGGCAAGCCGCCGGAAACGCCGGGTCAGTTCGATCGTCCGCAACTCGAACAGGTGATGATCAATCTGCTCAAGAACGCGCACGAATCGGGCGGCGAGACGGCGGGCGTCGAAGTCGCCGTTCTTCCGCGCGGCGAGGAAGTGCGCATCGAGGTGCGCGATCGCGGCGCCGGCATGAGCGACACCGTGCTCGCGAACGCGCTGCTGCCGTTCTATTCGACCAAGCGCGCCGGCACCGGACTCGGACTGGCGCTGGCGCGCGAAATCGTCGAGGCGCACGGCGGCCGCATCAGCCTCGCCAACCGCGAGGGCGGCGGCCTCAGCGTGACGATGCATTTGCCTCAGGTCGGGTGAGACCAGGCGCCGCGGTTTTCCGCATTGCAGTGCTGGTTCCGACCTGTTTTACCACCTTGGCGGTGGCGACCCGGATGCTATGATCGGAACCGGGGGTTTTCATGGCGTTGAGCGCAATCCAGATACCCGGTTACGAGATTCTGCGGCCGTTGGGCACGGGCGGAATGTCGACCGTTTACTTGGCGTTGCAACGTTCGCTCGAACGCAAGGTCGCCATCAAGGTGATGCGCCGCGGCGCGGACCTGGCGTCCGAAGAAAACCAGCAAACCGAAAAGCGCTTCCTGCTCGAAGGCCGCATGATGGCCAAGCTGCCGCACCGGAACATCGTTGCGGTCTACGACATCGTCAGCAACGAGACGATGGCGTACATCAGCATGGAGTTCCTCGACGGCGGCACGCTGTCGGATCACATGCGCGACGGCATTTCGCTGGCCGACGCGGTGTCGGTCATCGTGCAGATCGCGTCCGCGCTCGATTTCGCGCACACGCACGGCGTCGTGCATCGCGATCTGAAGCCGGCGAACATTATGTTTCGCGACTCCGGCACGCCGGTGCTGACCGACTTCGGCATCGCGCGCTATCAGGATGCGACGGCGACGCGACTCACGCAAACCGGCATGCTCGTCGGCACGCCGACGTACATGAGCCCGGAGCAGATCAACGGCCAGAACGTGGACGGCCGCGCCGACCTTTACAGCCTCGGTATACTTTTTTACGAATTGCTCGCCGGCCATGCGCCGTTCCGCGGCGACACACCGATCGCGGTGCTGATGGCGCACCTCACGCAGCAGGCGCCGCCGCTGCCGGACGAGCACGCCGCGTTCCAGCCCGTGATCGACCGCATGCTCGCGAAGAATCGCGACGAGCGCTACGCGGGCATGAAGGATTTTTCGCAGGATCTCAAGTCGCGCCTGATCCACAGCACGACGTTGATGATTCGCTTGAACGTCGATCCGAACGCGCCATCGTCCGAACAGTTGCGCGCGCTGGGTTTCGCCAGCACGCCGACGGGGCAGGGTCTGCGCGATTCACTGCTCGGCAGTTTGCCGACGCCGCGTCCGACGCCGTTGCCGCGCGTGCCGGGTCTGACGTCGCCGGAAATCACCGCGATATCGCGCCGGCCGTCGATGATGACGATCATCGCGGCGATCGGCATCGTGCTCGTGATCGTCGGCGCGTGGATGGCGATCCACGGACGCGGCGGACTGAGCAAGGACGAACAGGAACTGGTCGGGCTGTGGCTCGACCGCGCCGAACACCGCATGACATCGAATCAGCTCGTCACGCCGGCCGACGACAGCGCGTTCGCGTATCTGCAAAAGATCCAGCAGAAGGATCCCGAGAATCCGCGCGCGGTGCAGATGCTCGATCAGATCGCGCAGAAACTCGCGCAGCAGGCGAAAGCCGCGCTCGCGAGCAGCAAGATCGACGAAGCCGCCGACCTCGACAACCAAGCGCTCCTGATGCGTCCCGACGATGCGGAGTTGCGCGCGCTGTCGAAGCAGATCACGACGGCGCAGAAAGCGGAACATTCGAAGCAACAAATTCGAACACTCGTGCAGCGTGCCGAAGCGGCGCGCGCGGCGGGCAAGGCGTTCGGCGAAGGTGGTGCGTATTCCCTATTGCAGCAGGCGCGTCAGCTCGCGCCGGACAATGCGGAGGTGAACAAACTTTCCGCCGCCGTCGTTGCGCAGCAAATCGACGCGCCGCGCAAGTCGCTCGAAAACGGCAACGCGGCGCAGGCGATCGCGGAACTCAACCGATTGCAACCGTACATCGGCACCGAAGCCGCGTTCACGACGATGCGCGCGCAAGCCGATGCGCAACAGAAAAAAGAAATCGGCGAACGCGCGATCCTGGAATTGCTCGCGCGCGGCAATCAGCAGTTGCGTGGCGGCCGTCTCGCCGAACCCGGCGGCGACAACGCGTACGAAACGCTCAGCGAACTGCAGAAACAGGCCGGCGACGACCGACGCGCGGCAGAATTCGGAACGGCGCTGGCGAAGGCGTTGCTCGCGGAGGCGAAGCGTTTCGATGCCGTCGGACAAGCGCCGCGCGCGCTCGATCGTCTCGGCCTCGCGCTGAAAGCCGCGCCCGATCTCGCCGACGCGCAAACGCTCAAGACGCAAATCGAACAACGGCTCGGTGAGCGCGCGAGCAAGATCGCGCAAACCTTGAGCGCGGCGCGGCAAGCCGTCGCCGAGCAGCGTTTCGTCGCACCCGCGAAGGACGATGCATATGACGCGTTGCAGTCGGTACTGCAGCAGGATCCGTCGAATACCGATGCGAAACAGCTGCTGGACGAGTTGCCCAAACGCGTCGTCGAAGCGGCGAACGCGCGCGCGCAGACCGATGTCGGCGCGGCGGTGGCCATGGTCGACGCGTCGCGGAAAGTGTTTCCGTCGAACGCGGCATTGAATGCGTTGTCCGGCAAATTGCAAACGCAAGTCGGTGTCGAACGCGCAGCGGCGCAAGCGCAGGAAACGCGCGAGCGGATCGAGAAAACGTTCGCGTCGCCGTCGCCGTCGGCGGAGCAACTGCGCGCGGTCGCGTCGGCGCTCGCCGGCCTGATCGCGGCCGATGCGACGACCAAGGAAAACCTCGCGTTGCGCGCGCGCTTCGTCGACGAGCTGCGCGACGAACTCGAGTCGTCGAACACGGCCGCCGCGTTTGATGCGACGACCACGTTAGCGAAGGAACAGAACAAATTGCTCGGCGGCGAAACGTCGTATCAAAGTCTGATGGCGTCGCTGCCGGCGCTGCGAAACAAAGTCGTCGATGCGGAGAAGGCGCGCCTCGACGCCGAACGCGGCGAGCTCGTGCTCAACGCCTTTCCGTGGGGCAACGTCGAATCGGTCGTCGACAGCAATCGTCAGCAGATTCCGCTGCCGCCCGACGCGAGCACGCCGCTCGTGCTCAAC
>DATBAU010000258.1:0-3705 GCA_036271355.1 Rudaea sp.
CGCGGGTCCGTGCGCGACGAACAGCGCGCGCATCTTGGGACCGTCGTTGTCGTAACCGTGCTCGCCTTTCGACTGATGATGATTCGGATCGTCGAGCCATTTTTGTGTGTCGATCAGCCAACCGTCGTCGGCAACGCACACATACGGTGGAATGCGCGGATTCGTGCCGTAATGCAAACGCGCGGGAATCTGTTCTTTGCGCCAGCAGGTCATGCCGCGATGCGGTTTGAGGATGGACGCATCCGCCTCGCGTTCGTGACCCGGTTTCGCGGCGTAACCACCGAGCACGCCGCTGGCGATCACGTCGACCGCGTTCATTTCGAATTCGCGATCGACGATGACGACGCGGTCGGGACTCGTCGTCGTCATGCCGTGATCGGAAACGATGACGATGTTGGTCGCATCGAACACGCCGCGCTGTTTCAGGCCATCGACGAGACGCGCGATCGCGGTGTCGAGCTGGCGCAACGCGTCGTTGACTTCGGGAGAATCCGGTCCATGGTCGTGGCCGACGTGATCGGCCGTGTCGAGATACAACGTGATGAAACGTGGACGTCGCGGCGCGGGAAGGTCGATCCACGACAGCACTTTGTCGACACGCGCATCGACCGGCGTCTTGCCGTCGAACGGCACCCAGAATTCCGGACGCACGCCGGCGATCGCGACGTCCGAACCCGGCCAGAACATCGTCGCGGCGTGTCCTCCCTGTTTCTCGACGCTGACCCACAACGGTTCGCCGTTCCACCAGGCCGGATCCGCGATGGTGGCGGCGTCTTTGTATACAAATTTCTTTTTTGTCACCGGATCGGAGAATCGATTCGCGACGATGCCGTTGTGATCCGGATACAGGCCGGTGACGAGCGTGTAGTGGTTCGGAAACGTCAGCGTCGGAAACGACGGACGCATCGCCCGCGCGCGAACGCCGTCGGCGGCGAGCGCTGCGAGGGTCGGCGTCAGGCCGCGATCGAGATAGTCGGCGCGGAATCCGTCGAGCGAAATCAGGATCGTCGGCGAATACGCGGCAGGCTTTTCGGCGATGGGTGTCGTCGAACATGCGACGAGCGCGAGCAGGCCGGCGAGGAAAAAAAATCGCGCTGAAATTTTCATGTGAGGCATTGCCGACAACGATGACGCGGAATGATGACAATCCGCGTATTCGGATTTCCCAAACTCACATCATCAGAGCGTCGGCGCGGCGAACGTATTGCAGTTCGCGATGTCGCCCGACTGGAAACCGGCGTTGAACCAGTGCGAACGCTGCGCGGCGGTGCCGTGCGTGAACGAGTCGGGCACCACGCGGCCGCTGGCTTGTTTTTGCAGTGTGTCGTCGCCGACTTGCGAAGCGGCGTTCAACGCGGCCTCGACGTCGCCGGGTTTCAGCCAGTCGAGTTGCGCCTGCGATTTGTTGCCCCACACGCCGGCGAAACAATCCGCCTGAAGTTCCTCGCGCACCGACAAACCGGTCGCGCCTTCCATTGCCTGGCCTTGCTGGCGTGCGCGTTCGACTTGCGGAATGATGCCAAGCAGATTCTGCACGTGATGGCCGACTTCGTGCGCGATCACATAGCCGCGCGCGAAATCGCCTTTGGCGTGGAAGCGCGTATCCATTTCCTTGAAGAAATCGAGATCGAGATAGACGCGGCGATCGTTCGGACAATAGAACGGTCCCATCGATTCGGACGCGGCGCCGCAACCCGACGACGTGTGTCCGTGGAACAATTTCAGCGTCGGCGCCTGATACGCCTGGCCGCGCGCTTTGAAGAACGCGGTCCACACGTCTTCGGTGCTGCCGAGGATCGACGACACGAACTGGACTTGCGGATCGCTGTGATCGGCTGGCTTGTCGCCGGAGGGCGCCGCCGAATATTGCGAATCGGTATTGTCGTTGAAGAACAGGCCCATGATGAGCGGCCGCGTCTGCGGGAAGATGAACGCGACGATGAGCGCGAGAACCGTTCCGCCGATGCCGAGATGGATTCCGCCGAAGCGCATCCCGCCGCCGCCGATGCCGCCGCCACCGCCGCTGCCATCGTCTTCAACGACGTTGTCGCTTTGCCGTCCTTTCTGCCAATCCATTTGCGTTCTCCCTCGCGCGTTGGGCTGGGGCGAACGGTACTCCGCGTTCCGTTGCGGGCGCAAGCGACACGATCCGCGCCCGCGCCGCATGGGCGCAGGCGCGGACGAAACCGGTTACGGATAGCGCGTGAGCGCGCCGCGGCGGCGCACGTCCTTGCCGTCGGAACCGGGATACGTCACATCGAAATCGAGCTGGCGCGGTGTCGATCCCGGACGCAGCGTGAACGTGCCTTTCGCCAGCCGCGTGCAGGCGTCGCCGCCCATGGTGTCCTTGAACGACATCGTCCAAGCGCCCGCCGTATCCGCACGGTAACTGCCCTGTCGCAACGTGCACGTGTTGCGGCCCTCGATGCGCAACGTTGCGTTCTCGTTGTCCGGCGCGCCGAGCGAAAGAAAGGTTTTCGCGATGGATTGATCGCCTTCGACTTTCGAGTTGCCGGTCCATTGACCGTTGAGCGAATCGGTCGTCGCGATGGCGCCGGAGAGCGGCGAGAGCGCCGCGATCAGAACGATGGTGAGCGTGCGAGTCGATACCAACATGATCCCTCCCGAGAATGAGTTTTCCGACGTACTACGATGACGCAAGTACGATAATCTTCGTGTTTCCGTCGCTTCACCAGTGACGGAAGTCTCGAGAGAGATGCAATCGCGCGCGAAAGGGTTGCAATGCCATGACTTCCGACCTATCGCGTCACGCCGCCGTCGCAGATTTGGACTACCATGCGATCGCTGCCCGTGAGGGACGGAGGCTTGCATGAGCCTGTCTTGCGAAAGCGAAGTCGAGAGCGGTTGTCTCAAGCTGCGCGTCACCGGCGCGTTCAAAGCGCGCGAGGAAACATTTCGCGTGATGGACCGTCTCAAGATCGAAGCGGCCGCGCATCACTGCAAATGCGCGCTGCTCGATCTCACCGCCGCCACGGGCCGCACCAGCGACATCGACAAGTTCTATCTGGGCGAATACGCGGCGAAACTATTCGGCAGCGCGCTGAAAGTGGCCGTGGTGTTTCCGGCCGAAGGCATCACCAAGTTCGGCGAAACCGTCGCGGTCAATCGCGGCGCGCGGCTGGCGGTGCTCGCCACCGAAAAAGAAGCGATGGACTGGTTGCGGCAATCGCGCTGAGCGAACCTTGCGCCTTCCCTATGCTGCCGCGTAAGAGCATCGACCGCGCGCAGATTGCATTTCGATCGTTGAAGACGACACATTATTGGCCCGAGGTAGGCCGAGGCGCAGCGCCGCCGAACGTACGTCAGCTTTTCTTCTTCGCACGTTTGGACGAAGCAGTACTTTTTTTCTTCGGTTCGGTCTCGACGTGCGGCTGCATGTCGCCGTGCAGCGAAAACAGCGATTCCATCAGGCCGTCGTCCGCGCTCGAACACACCGCGAGCACGATCGCCTCGTCGCATTTCTCCGCGACGTACGCGTGGCCCATGTTGCTGTCGATGTAAATCGATTCGCCCGCGCCGAGCACCACTGGATCGTAGAACTCCGTGTGCACTTTCACGTTGCCTTCGAGCACGTAGATGAATTCCTCGCCGGAATGCCGCACGAGTTCGCCGAATTCTTCCACGCTTTTGGCGCGTATACGTGTATACACCGGCACCATGCGCTTGCGGCGCAGTTCCGGGCAT
>DATBAU010000259.1:0-4287 GCA_036271355.1 Rudaea sp.
TTCGCTGTCCGAAACATTGCGCGGCGAATTCGAATTGTCGGGCAAGGATGTGAAAGTGCACGTCGTCTGCCCCGCATTTTTCCCGACCAATCTGATGGACGGCGCGCGCGCACCGGAAACCGACAAGAGCGTCGCGCGCAAGCTGATGAACAATTCCGGCGACACCGCCGATTCCGTCGCGCAAAATATTTATCGCGGCATGACGCGCGGCGATTTCCTCATCCTGCCGACCAAAGCCGAGCGAGGACGCTGGCGTATAAAGCGATTTTTCCCGAACACGTTCTATCGCGCGCTGTTGAAAGCCGTCGGCCAGCGGCAGCGTCCGAAATGAGTACCTTGCTGATCTACGGCGCGAACGGCTACACCGGCCGGCTCATCGCGAAGCAAGCCGTCGCGCGCGGTTTGAAACCCATCATCTCCGGCCGAAATCGCGACGACATCGTCGCGCTCGCGAACGAATTCAAATTGCCGTATCGCGTATTCGATCTGTCGAACGCGGCCAATGTCGTGCGCAATCTCGACGGCGTGGACGTGATGCTTCATTGCGCCGGTCCGTTTTCGAAAACGTCCGCGCTGATGCTGCACGCGTGCCTCGAATCGCGCACGCACTATCTCGACATCACCGGCGAAGTCGACGTGTTCGAAGCGTGCCACCAGGCGGATCAAGCCGCGAGGGAACGCGGCATCGTCGTGCTGCCCGGATCGGGATTCGATGTCGTGCCGACCGATTGCGTCGCCGCGATGCTGAAACAGAAAATGCCCGCCGCGACCTCGCTCGTGCTCGCGTTCGAAGCCGGCGGCGGCCCATCGCCAGGAACGGCGAAAACGAGCGTCGAAGGACTCGCACGCGGCGGCCGCGCGCGCATCGACGGCGAACTGCGCACCGTGCCGCTCGCCTGGAAAGACCGCACGTTCGAACGCGACGGCAAACAGCGCACCGCCATGACGATTCCGTGGGGCGATCTCTACACCGCGTATGTCTCGACCGGCATCCGCAACATCGAAACGTACATGGTCGTTTCGCCGAAGACGATCGCGAACGCGCGCCGCATGCGTTTTCTGAAGCCGCTGCTCGGTTTGGGTTTCGTGCAGAACTTCATGAAGCGCCGCATCGAACGCACCAATCCGGGTCCGTCCGAAACACGCCGCCGCGACAACGGCTGCCACGTGTGGGGCGAAGTAAGAGACGGTTCAGGCAATCTCGCCAAACTAAGCATCGCCGGACCGAATGGGTACGATCTGACGGTCACCGCGTCGCTGGGAATTGCGGCGCATCTGCTGGATCGAAAAGACGGCGTTGCGGGCGGCTACTACACGCCGTCGCAATTGATGGGTGCGCAGTACGTATTGGGACTGCCCGGCGTGCGCCGGGTGGAATGACGGATAGGGTGGGACAACAAGGAGCGTGACATGCGAATCGGATTGATCATCGCGGGACTGATCCTCGTAATCGGCGGCGTGCTGGCGTGGATGGGCGAGTTCGAATACACCAAAGACAAACACGTGGCATCGGTCGGTAGTTTGACCGCGAGCGTGCAGACCGAACGCACCGTGCCACAGTGGATCGGCGGCATCGCCGCGCTCGTCGGCGTCGGGCTGATCGCCGCCGGCGCAATGCGTAAGAGTTAATTCGGTACCGGGCGCGGCGCCATGATGGCGTCGCGCAACGCCGCGTTGGGCGAATCGGCATCCAATTGAAGATGCCCGCCGACCTCGCGAATGCCGAGATCCGAGTATACTTTTTTCCAATCTGGAAATGTGCGCATCGAGGCGAATTCGCGATAGCGCGTCGCGATCGTTTGCGTGCCGAGCAGTGAATCGAGCTTCGCCACAAAATCATCCGGCGCCCAGCGTTTGTACGCCGGCAGACAGCAATCGCGAAAACGCGACAGCGCAAGATCGAGCGTGAGCTTATTTTTGCTCTCGCGCCGCAAATCCGTATCGACCGTCATCCAGAACGCCGCGCCGGACCAATAGATACGCCGAAAGTCGTGCGTCGCGTGCATGTCGCGCGCGGAGTCCTGCAGCGATGTCGCGTACGAATCGCGTTGATCCTCGAATCCTTCCTTGAGCCGATCCCAGCCCTGCACCGACGTGAGCAATCCGGCCCGCGCGCGCAGCACGTTCTGGTAATACGTCGCCAAACCTTCCGACAACCAACTCCCGCGGTCACCGAGATACGGATGCATCAGATGACTCAACTCGTGCACCGCGACCCAGTCGCCGTCGAATTCGGATAGCGGCCGGGTCGGATCGACCAGCAACTCCAGCGCATTGCCTTCGCCGCGTATCGATTGACCGAACATCACCGCGCGCCCGTGCGACGGCATCGGCAACACGAGCACCTGCACGTCCGGCAACGGAAGCCGGCCGTACGCCGACACGATCGCCTTCGTCACGCGCGACAACCAGTCGTGGAGTTTTTCGCGCTGCGCGTCGTCGGCGCCGGACAGCACCGAAACGCGCAGAACGCCGCCGGGCAACGGCATGCGTTCTTCCTTGAAATGGCCGAACGCAACATTCGCCGACCAGTCCGCCGGCGTCTTCGGAATGCGGAAATGTATACTTTTTCCATCGCGCGACGTTTCTTCCCACGGCGCCGATACGCCCCAGCCGTCGGGTAGCGTGACCGAAACATCGGCAGACGCATCGCCTTGCGCATCGGGCCGCAACAACAATAATTGCGGTGCGGCAACGCGATCGTCGCCGAGCCGGAAACCGACATCGGTATTGTGCGACGCGCCGATCGCATCGAGATCTACGCGATACGTCAGGCATTCGTCCTTGCGCCAATCCTTCGCCGACCAACCGTCGGCATCTTTCTCGACGGATTGACCGCTCGTGCGCGCGATGTCGCCGACGAAGCGCATTGCATCGCCGGAATCTGCCGCGAACACGATCGCCGTGTGCGGTTGCGACAAACACAATCGCATGTCCGCGGAAGAACCGTCCGGGGCGAGGTGCAGCGAATAGTGCGACGCATCCTGCGCCATCGCGCTCGACGCCACGACCATCAGCATTGCGCACACGTTTCGCATATCGCACACCGCGCTGTGAGAACGCCGAGGTTAAACCATCCGCCCTCACCGCGACATGAACCTGCGACGGCCCGTTACAATGTCACGATGGATGTTTCGTATTTGCTCGACGACCTCAATCCGGCGCAACGCGAGGCCGTCAGCGCGCCGATCGGACACTATCTCGTGCTCGCGGGCGCCGGTTCCGGCAAGACGCGCGTGCTCACACACCGCATCGGCTGGCTGCTCGAAGTCGAACGCGCGTCGCCGTGGTCGATCCTCGCTGTCACGTTCACGAACAAAGCCGCGGGCGAGATGCGCGCGCGTTGCGATTCGCTGATCCGGCAAGGCACGCGCGGGCTGACCATCGGCACCTTCCACGGCATCGCGCATCGCCTTTTGCGCCAGCACTGGCGCGAAGCGAAGCTGCCCGAAACGTTTCAGATTCTCGATTCCGACGATCAGCAACGTTTGATCAAACGCGTGATGCAAACGCTCGGCATCGACGATTCGCGCTTCCCGCCGCGCCAAGCCGCGTGGTTCATCAACAGCGCGAAAGACGAAGGCAAACGACCCGATGCGTTTCAGGGCGAATCCAATCCGATGACGCGCACACTCGTCGATATCTATAGAACGTATGAAGATGCGTGTCAGCGATCCGGCGTCGTCGATTTCGCCGAACTGCTGCTGCGCTCGCACGAACTATGGCTGAAGGACGACGCGTTGCTCGCGCATTACCGCGAACGCTATCGCAACTTGCTCGTCGACGAATTCCAGGATACGAACACGATCCAGTACGCGTGGGTCCGCGTGCTCGCCGGACAAACCGGCAACGTGTTCGTCGTCGGCGACGACGATCAGGCGATCTACGGCTGGCGCGGTGCGCGCGTCGAAAACGTGCAGCATTTCCTGCGCGATTTTCCCGGCGCGAAAACGATCCGTCTCGAACAGAATTACCGTTCGACTGGGAACATCTTGCAAGCCGCGAACGCGATCATCGCGAACAATCCGCAGCGCCTCGGCAAGAAATTGTGGACCGCCGGCGATGCCGGTAACGCGATAGCGCTATACGCCGCGTACAACGAGCAGGACGAAGCGCGTTTCGTCATCGAGCGCATCCGCGAATACCTGCGCGAAGGCGGCGCGGCCACCGAATGCGCGATTCTTTATCGCTCGAACGCGCAATCGCGCAACTTCGAAGAACAGCTCATCCAGCACGATATCCGCTATCGCGTTTACGGCGGACTGCGATTCTTCGATCGCGCCGAAA
>DATBAU010000260.1:0-2443 GCA_036271355.1 Rudaea sp.
CTCGAAAATGATCTGCACCGCGTCGAGCGACTGGATTTCGAGTTCCTTCAGCGTCGATTCGGGGGTGATTTTCTGAACATCGATTCCCGCTTCCTTGGCGATGATGTTGAAAACCGTTTCCTGGACGCTGCTGCTCATGAACTTCTCCGCGAATCTTGGAATGGGTAAGGTTACCGCGAGCCGGGATGCGCGGTCGATGGCGCAGGCGTTTCAGCCGCTTCGTCGGCGCCGAGCATAAGGATGCCGGCAAGAACGATCGATGAACCGACGATCTGCATCGCGCGGACGTGTTCGCCGAACACGAACCACGACGCGGCCATCACGGCGACGAACACGATCGCGCTGGTCGCGAACGCGGCCGAAAGAGTGGACTTGCGCAGGATCGTGATCCACGACAGGAACGCGCCGATGTAGCAGCCGATCGCCGACCACAGCCACGGTTCGGCCAGTGCGCGCAGGAACGCGGCGCGCGAGAAATCGAACGCGCCGACGTCGAGGCCCGCGGATTTCAGCGAGATCTGGCAAGCCGTTTCGCACGCGAGCAGCAGAACCCAGGCGACCCATGTGCTCGAGCGGCGAATCATGCGGATTGCTCCGCGCCGAGTGCGGCGAGTTCGGCGTCGCCGCGATCCAGCCGAGCAATGTTTTCGATCGCGGCGAGGATGCGATCGATGAACCGGTTGCGATGCCGGTACCACAACCAGTTGACGAACAGTTTGCTGCCCAGACGTTTCTTCTGCTGATGCAAACCCTGGCCACTTTGATAGACGAGAATGCCGTTCGCGATGCAATAGCGGACGTTCTCGATCCATGTATAAAAATATAAATTGTGCTCTCGCGCGACCGCGTAATCCATGCCGAGAAACTTGTCGATCATCCGGTCACCGTCGCACAACACGAGGTTGAATGCGACCAGACGATTGTCCAGCCAATACGTCGCGCACGACGCACGCGATGCGCACTCGGTCATCACGTTGCGGAAATACGCCGGTGTGAGTTCCTCGAAATCGAATTCGGCGCGATCGCGCGTGCTGGCGTAAAGACGCATCACGTCGTCCAGGATATCGTCGATGTTCGTTCGCCATTCGACGCGGATCGCCGCGCCGCCCTTGAGTTTGCGGCGGATGTCCTTGCGCGTGGCGTAGGTCAGCGTCGACAAATATTCGTCGACGGAGGCGAACGGCAATTCGAGACATGCCGTTGGCAAACCGGGCTGCCGGCGCAGACCATGCGGAGCGACGGCATTTCGCCACAACACGTCGACGCTGGATTCGGAATCCTTGATCGCGATCATCTTCGCTCGTTCGGATTTTGCGCGATCGACGAGAGCGTCGAGCACCGCGCTCAGCGCTTTTTGGCGCGCGCGGTCATCCAGCGACGCATCGAAACCGACATGACACACTTCGGAGACCGGCGAGCCGAGCGCGATCATGCGCTGTTTCAGAAAGCGCGGAAACACGCGCTGGATCGCATCGGAAATCTTGCGCGGCAGGCCGCGCAGTGTGGTGTCGAGCTGATAGTCGGTGATGAAGCCCGGCACCGCGGCGACGAGTTTGCCGTCGTTGCTCACGCCGAAATAGAACCACGAAAATTCGGGAAGGCCAGCGGTTTCAGCGGCGCGATAATACGACCAATCCTCGAGTTCGCTGGGAAACAGGCGGTTCCATTCCACGCTGCCGAAGGCATCGATGGACGTCGCGATCGACACGTGCATCGATCGCGTCTTCTACTCGGCGGCGGCGATGACCTGCGCGCGTTCGGGCATGTGCACGAAGCGGGTCGCGGCGACTTCGTTGAAAAAGCGCGCCGATCGTTCGATGACCTGATCGCGTTCCTGATCGACGGTGATCATGTGGTAGCTGTTTTCCAACAACACCGTTTCGACCGGACCGCCGATCCCGCGCATGATCATGCGCACGTTCTTCAGGCTGGCCACGTCGTCGTCGACCGCGTGCACTACGAGGGCGGGCGTTCGCACGCCGCGCAACTGCTGACGCACGCGGAACGAAAGGCGATAGAACTCGGCGAGCGACGGCCACGGATTTCCCGGCAGTCCGGCGGCGGCGCTGTCGCCGTTCAACATGCTGCCGGCGATGCGATTGCGGATGCGTTCGTCCTTGATGCCGTACGGAAAACATTCGTAGAATTTTTTCTTGTGGCCGAAGCCGAGCGCGGTGACGAGCGGCAACAAGAACGATAATTTGCCCAGCCAGGGAATGGTCCAGCCGTCGTACACGAACGTGGTGCCGTACAAGCCGAGGCCATCGACTTCATCCGGACGATCGGCGGCGAGCTTCAGCGCGAGCAACGCGCCCATCGACAATCCGGCGACGAACATGTGGTCGACGTCCTTGCGCAGCCGGTCGGCGGCCTCGCAAACGCTGCGGTACCAGTCGTGCCAGCCGGTCTTGAGCAGATCGCTTTCGTCGCCGCAATGGCCGGC
>DATBAU010000261.1:0-3320 GCA_036271355.1 Rudaea sp.
CGTCGCGCTCAACGCGATGGTGCTCAGCCTGTTGTACAAGGCGACTGCGCGTGATGTGCGCATGATCATGATCGATCCGAAGATGCTGGAGCTTTCGGTCTACGAAGGCATTCCGCATCTGCTGACGCCGGTCGTCACGGACATGAAAGAAGCCGCCAACGCGCTGCGTTGGTGCGTCGCCGAAATGGAGCGCCGCTACAAACTGATGGCCGCCGTCGGCGTGCGCAATCTCGCCGGCTTCAACAAGAAAGTGAAGGATGCCGAAGAAAGCGGCCGACCGATCCCCGATCCGTTGTTCAAGCGTCCGGAAAACACGACCGAACCCGTCGTCGTGCCGACGCTCGATCCGCTGCCGTACATCGTCGTCATCATCGACGAATTCGCCGACATGATGATGATCGTCGGCAAGAAGGTCGAAGAATTGATCGCACGTCTTGCGCAGAAAGCGCGCGCGGCTGGCGTGCATCTGATTCTCGCGACGCAGCGTCCATCGGTCGATGTCATCACCGGTCTTATCAAAGCGAATATCCCGACGCGCATCGCGTTCCAGGTATCGAGCAAAATCGACTCGCGCACGATCCTCGATCAATCCGGCGCCGAAACCTTGCTCGGTCACGGCGACATGCTTTACCTACCGCCCGGGACCGCAACACCTGAACGCGTTCACGGCGCTTTCGTCGGCGACGACGAAGTACACAAAGTCGTCGCGCATCTGCGCAGTCAAGGCAAACCCGAATACATCGAAGGTGTGCTCGGCGACGTGCAAGCGCTCGGCGATGGTCGCGTGATCGGCGATTCCGGTCTGCCGGAAGACACGGAAATTCCCGAAGGCGATTACGACGAACTTTACGATCAAGCCGTGCGCATCGTCACCGAGTCGCGGCGCGCGTCGATCTCCGGCGTACAGCGTCGACTCAAAATCGGCTACAACCGCGCCGCGCGCTTGATCGAGACGATGGAAGCGCAAGGCATCGTCAGCGCGCCACAGCACAACGGCAATCGCGAAGTGCTGGCGCCGCCGCCGCCGGAACTGTAAGTGCCGACAGACGGCGTTCAGTCGCTCACGGACGATAATTCGCGCATGAAAACCATTTTTTTCGTCGGATTAAGTTTGTTCTTGGTGTGTAGCACGCCCGCGTTCGCCGCCGATTCCGCGCGCGCAAAACTCGAAGCATTCGCAGGCGGTTTGAAGTCGATTTCCGCTTCGTTCGAACAGCAGATTTTCACGAGCAAAAGCAAAGGAAAAATCACGCGGGGCACGCTCGCGCTCAAAGCGCCGCGCTTGTTCCGTTGGGAAACCACGTCGCCGACTAAGCAACTCATCGTCGCCGATGGCGAGAAAGTCTGGATCTACGATCCCGATCTCGAACAAGTCACCGTGCGCTCGCAAGGCACCGAAGAAGCGCACAGTCCGCTGACCGTGCTCACTGATCTGTCGCAACTCGACCGCGATTTCAAGCCGAGCGAGCAGGGTGAACACGACGGACTTACGTGGCTACGCCTGAAACCGAAAGATAAAGATTCGCAGTTCGCTTATTGTGATCTCGGCTTCGACACCAAAAATCTCGCGCGCATGAGCTTCGAGGATTCGCTCGGCAACACCACCGAAATCCGCTTCGCCGACTGGCAGCGCGATCCGAAACTGAAACCCGACGCGTTCACATTCACGCCCCCGAAAGGCGTCGACGTCATCGGCGATCCGACTCCGAAAGCGCAGGCGTTTCCGATCAAGGATTGATGCGGCGTAAGATCGCTCGATGCCACGTCGCAAACCCGCCAATCCGACGTCCGAACTGTTCGTCGAATCCGATGCGCTGAAACCGCTCGCCGAACGCATGCGTCCGCGCACGCTTGACGAAATCGTCGGCCAGCCGCGCTTGCTCGCACCGAACACCCCGCTGCGCCGCGCGATCGAATCCGGCAACATTTATTCGATGGTGCTGTGGGGTCCGCCCGGCTGCGGCAAGACCACGCTCGCGCTGTTGCTGGCGAAATATGCGAACGCCGAATTCCGCGCGATTTCCGCAGTGTTGTCCGGCATAGCCGATGTGCGCGACGCACTCGCCGAAGCGCAGACGCGCTTCAATCAAGGCGTGCGTTCCGTGTTGTTCGTCGACGAAGTACATCGCTTCAACAAGTCGCAACAGGATGCATTCCTGCCGCACATCGAGAAGGGCGTGATCGTGTTCGTCGGCGCGACCACCGAGAATCCATCCTTCGAACTCAACTCCGCATTGTTGTCGCGCTGCCGCGTACACGTGATGGACGCGGTTTCCGTCGACGCGATTGTCGAGGCGTTGCGCCGCGCGTTGAACGATTCAGAACGCGGACTCGGCGGCCGCAATATCCAAATCTCCAACGACGCGCTGCGTCTCATCGCGCAAGCCGCCGATGGCGACGTACGCCGCGCGCTTACGCTGCTGGAGATCGCAGCCGATGTTGCGACCGATGGCATCGTCGACGAATCCACACTCGCGCAAGTGCTTGCCGACCGCACGCGCCGTTTCGACAAAGGCGGCGAGCAGTTCTACGACCAGATTTCCGCGCTGCATAAATCCGTGCGCTCGTCCGATGCCGACGCTGCGCTGTACTGGTGCATGCGCATGATCGACGGCGGCGTGGATCCCAAATATCTCGCGCGCCGTTTGACGCGCATGGCGATCGAAGACGTCGGACTCGCCGATCCGCGCGCGTTGCAGATCGCGCTCGAAGCATGGGATACGTTCGATCGACTCGGTTCGCCCGAAGGCGATCTCGCGCTCGCGGAGGTCGCGATCTATCTCGCGATCACCGCGAAATCCAATGCCGCTTACATGGCATTCGGCGAAGTGCGCAGCGTGATCGCCGAAACCGGCACGCTCGATGTTCCGATGCAAATTCGCAACGCGCCGACGCGGCTGATGAAAGAACTCGGCTACGGCAAAGGCTATCAGTACGACCACAACGTCGAAGGCGGCATCGCGTTCGATCAGCAGTTGCTGCCGGATTCGCTCGTCGGCCGCACGTTCTATCAGCCGACCGATCGCGGCATGGAAGCCAAAATCGCCGAGAAGCTGCAAAGTATACGCACCGCCCGCGCCGAAGCGCTCGCAAACAAGCGCGACACAGAAAACGACTAGCGCGGATGCAAAAAAGCGCGCGAGCCGCGATAATTCGCGTTCGCCCCACGATCAGGATTTACCATGCTCGATCCCGCCCTGTTGCGCGGTCAATTGCAGAGCGTCGCCGACCAGCTCAAGTCGCGTGGCTACGTGCTCGACACCGCCGCGATCGAACAACTCGAATCACAACGCAAATCCGCGCAGACCGAAACGCAGGAA
>DATBAU010000262.1:0-1601 GCA_036271355.1 Rudaea sp.
GTGCTGCTGCAAATCGTGTCGGGATTGTTCGCCAGCGACGGCATCGATACGGAAGGCCCGCTGTCGAACCGCGTGACGACGGCGGCGGCGAAAACGTGGACGCGCATTCACGAGTGGAATCAGGATGTCCTACTCATCCTGATCGTACTGCACGTGCTGGCAATCGGCTTGTACTACGTGTTGCGCAACGAAAATTTGCTGGGTCCGATGATCACCGGGCGCAAGCTCGTCGTAACGACACCGTTGCGTTCGGCCGGCGCGTTGCGCGCGTGGATGCTGTTCGGATTCGCGGTCGTGTGCGTCGCCGCGCTGGTGTTCTGGGCAACGCGCTGATCAGCTCGCCTTGAATTTGTCGTGGCACGCCTTGCACGTTGCGGCGGTCTTGTGGAATTGCTCTTTCATCTTCGCTTCATCGCCGCTGCGCGCAGTTTCGTCGAGCGTTTTCGCTTCGTTGATGAAATCGTCGAGATGGGTTTGGAAATCGGCAAAGTCGTTCCAGATGTCGGGCTTGGCGTCGGTTTCCGCGCCGCCGTCGGCCGGGCCGTGCGTGAATCCGTCGATGGCTTGCGTCGACAGCGAGCGGATGCGCTCGGCGCGAATCGCGAATTCCTTCGCGTCCCACGCCGTCTTGCCTTTGGTCATCGCGGCGAGCGGGCCGAAATTCCAGCCGACGAGTTCCATCACGCTTTGCCGGTAGTGCACGACGTCCGCGGGTTTTACGGGCGCACCGGCGCGTGCGCACACGACGCAGCCGAACAGCGCGGCCACAGCGAGTACCGGTCTCATGGCGAACTCCCACTACCCCAATGTGTAAAGTCTAAGACAGGTCGCTTGCGCACGTACACCCGTCTAAAGCCAGCGCAGTATGATGCCCGTCTCACCGACAGGAGGTTGTGATGAAAATTTCGATAGCTGCACGTTCGATTTCTGCAGGTCTTTTGCTGGCGTTCGGCGCTATGTCCGCGCAGGCGGCGATGGTGGCGAAAAACATCGACTACGACGTCGGCGGCAAGAAGATGCAAAGCGTGCTGGTCTACGACGACGCATCGAAAACTCCACGCCCGGGACTCGTGATGACGCCGGACTGGATGGGCATGAATCCGGATCAGGTCGCGCTCGCGAAACAGGTCGCCGGCAGGGATTACGTGATTCTCGTGGCCGATGTTTACGGCACCGACGTGCGTCCGAAGAGTGCCGACGAAGCCGGCAAAGCCGCGAAGAATATGTACGATCATCGCAGCGATTTGCGCGCGCGCATCAACGCCGCGTTGACGCAACTGAAAGATCAGGTCGGCAAGGGCGCGCCGCTCGACGGCAAGCATTGGGGTGCGTTCGGCTATTGCTTCGGCGGCGCGACGACGCTCGATCTCGCGCGATCCGGCGCGGATATCGCGGCGGTCGTTTCGTTGCACGGCAATCTCGCGACCGA
Organism: Rudaea sp.; assembly: GCA_036271355.1. Taxonomy (GTDB): domain Bacteria; phylum Pseudomonadota; class Gammaproteobacteria; order Xanthomonadales; family Rhodanobacteraceae; genus Rudaea. The sequence goes on from DATBAU010000262.1 coordinate 1,430, forward strand.
CGATCCGTCGATGGCGAAAAATATCAAAGCGAAAGTGCTCGCGATGAACGGCGGCGACGACAAGTTCGTTCCGGAAGAACAGATCGTCGCGTTCCAGAAAGAGATGCGCGACGCGAACGTCGACTGGCAATTCGTCAGCTTCGGCGGCGCCGTGCATTGCTTCGCGATTCCG
>DATBAU010000263.1:0-4460 GCA_036271355.1 Rudaea sp.
ATCATGGTCACCGCGCACGGCCGCGAAGCGATTCAGGACGCGGCCGAATCGGTCGGCGTGAAACGATTCCTGATCAAACCCGTCGACGCGTCCGTTTTACTCGATACCATCGTCGATGTTCTGGGTGCCGACATTATGCGAACCGATCCACCGACCGATCACGAACCGACCGCCGCGCCGCTCGGAGGCATGCGCGTTTTGCTGGCGGAAGACAATCCGATCAATCAGCAACTGGCGGTCGAGATGCTCACCGACGCGGGTATGTCGGTCGACGTCGCCGACAACGGCGCCGAAGCCGTGCGTCGCGCTGAAGGTCATCGCTACGACGCCGTGCTCATGGACATCGAGATGCCGGAAATGGACGGCTACACGGCTGCACGCGCGTTGCGCGAATTGCGACCGGATGGTCCACCCATCGTCGCGATGACGGCGCATGCGACGGTCGAACACCGTCGGCGCTGCATCGAGGCCGGCATGGCCGACGTCGTCACCAAGCCCGTCATGTTCGACGAGTTGATTGCGACATTGCGCAAATACATTCGCGTGCCGGATTCAGCAGGTTCCAATGTTTCGTCCGCGCCACCGAACTCGGACGTGCTCGATACGCGCACCGCGATCGCGCGAATGAACGGAAACGAAGCGCTGTTCCGCAAGCTGGCGGCGATGTTTCCCGATCTGCACCGCGCGGCGGCCACCGAAATCCGCGACGCAATGGCGCAGAACGACTTGCGTAAAGTGCGTCATATCGCGCACAGTGTTGCCGGCGCGGCGGGAAATCTGGGGGCGACGCGTCTACATGCGTCGGCGATGGCGCTCGAAAATGCGAGCGAGCCGCATCAGTTGTCGCCTGCATCGATCGAAGATTTCGATCGTGCGTTGCAGGACATGCTGCGCGCTTGCGAGCGTTACGTCGCCGGCTCGTGAAAAAGGCCATCCGTGGCGTTGGTGCTCCGATGCATTCACGATGTTCCGGAGGATTTGATCGCGTCGAGTTGCGCCGCCGCGGATTCCGCACGGCGACGAACGAGTTCGCTGCTGTCGCGTAACGCGCGCTCGATCACGCGCGTGCGTTCGCCGGCGCTCGTGGCGCGCAGGCGCATGGCCGCATCGACGGCGGCTTCGCGGACGCGGCGGCAATGGGATCGGCGCAAAAGTCCGTCGAGCAGATCGATCGTCCCCGCATTGCCGAATTCGCCGGCCAGCCGCACGACGGATGCGCGGCGATGCACGGGCGCTTGCGGGCCGAAACCGGCGACCGTCGCCGTATGCGGATCGAACAGCAGTTGATCGGTATGCTGCGAGCGTTCGTTGACGATCGAGAACGTGAGCGAGACCGACAGGTTCGACGGCGCGAAACGTGCGTGTGCATCGATCGTTTCGCGATAGATCACGACGGTGCGCGGCATCAGGCGCGCGCGCTCGCTGAAGCGCAGGTCGACGCGTTCGCCGATTTCGCCCTGGCTAGTTTTGGGATCGTAGGTATACAAATCCACCTCGCAGCCCGGCCCGGCGTAACCGACGGTCATCAGACTCGTGTTGTGATTGTGCACGCGGCCCGTCGCGATTCCGTTCGCGCCCGCGCGTTCGGCGAGCGACGCCGGCATCCAGACGTTGGCGCACAAAACAAACTGATCGTCTTCGACGATGCGTACGCACGACGACACGTCCGCCGGCGGCGCGGACGTGTCGAGCGAGCGTCGGATCGCGTCGTTGAAATGCCACGCGACGACGTCCGGATCGTTCGCGAGCATGCACAACGGCGACGCAAGACCGATGAGGCTGTCCGGTTCCTGCAGATCGATGACCTGACGCACGTGTTCGACGAAGCCTTTGAGCGAAAGCCGGCCACTGCCGGAAGGTCTCAGGACGATGCCCATGTCACGCGGCCAACGCGGCGATGGATTTCTGCGACGCGAAGCGCACGAACGGATGCTCGTCGGTCGCGGCGCGCTGCAGGCTGGCGCGTGCGCCTTCCGGATCGAGCGTGACGAGCGCCTGCAATGCTTCGAGGCGGACGAGATGATTCGTGTGCGACGTCAGCGCGCATAGCGTTGGCACCGCCGCGACGCTGCGTAGCGCGACGAGCGCGCGCACGAGGTTCACCGTGTCGGCGTCGCACGCCTCGCTCGCGATCGCTTGAACGCTTTTGAGCGTGTGCCGCGAGAACAGCCATTGGATCGAACGCCGCGCGCGACCGATCAGCCACATCGCCGTCGTCGGTTTCTGGACGACGACGTCGGCGAGTTCGGTCGCCGAATCGATCAGGCACAACTCGCCCGGCTGAAAGATTTCGCGCTCGGGTGGTTGCAGAAACGTGGATGCGTCGAACACATCGGTGTCGATCGGTTGCGACGATGGGTAGTAATCGACGACGAGCGGCTCGGGACCGATCGCGCAAACGATCATGTGTGCGGCGTTGCTGCGGATGAAATCGTCGTTCGCCGGCAAATATCCGTAGCGAAGCTGCCAGTTCGGCCGCGCATCGGCGAGGAAGTGTCCGTATTGCCACGACACGGGCATCTCGATCGGATCGCGCAGGATTTCGTGCAACTCCGCGTTCGTCGTTTCGTGAAGGTAATCGCATTCGAACGCGAGCGAGCGCAGGATGCCGTGCAGATCGAAAAATCCTTTGTCGTCGCCGTTCTTGAGTTGCCACTCGGCGACGCGCGTGAACTCCTGCAAATTATGGTGCGGAACAATCATCGTCGGTTTCTGTGTCTGTTGTGCGAGGCTAGCGACAGTCGCGTGTTGCTGACTGCGCGGTGAAAGTTAGCCCATCGCCATGCGATCGATGACGACGGCAAGCAGACGCGAACAGGACAAAAAATTTCGACGATCAGCGCGCGGTGCGTGATCCGAGCACGAACGCGACGATCGCATCGGCCGCTTCTTCAGCAGACATGCGGGTTGTATCGATATGTACGTCGGGTTTTTGCGGAGGTTCGTACGGACTGTCGATACCTGTAAAGTTTTTCAGTTGTCCTGCGCGCGCTTTTTTGTATAGGCCTTTCGCGTCGCGCGATTCGGCGACCGACAGCGGCGTGTCGATGAAGATTTCGATGAAGTCGCCTTCGTGCAAAAGCTGTCGCGCCATCTGCCGTTCCGAGCGAAACGGCGAGATGAACGCGGTGAGCACGATCAATCCCGCGTTCGTCATGAGCTTGGCGACTTCGCCGACGCGACGGATGTTCTCGACGCGGTCCGCATCGGTGAAGCCAAGATCGCGGTTGAGCCCGTGGCGGATGTTGTCGCCGTCGAGCAGGAAACTGTGCTTGCCGAGCGCGAAGAGTTTGCGCTCGACCAGATTCGCGATCGTCGATTTTCCGGACCCCGAAAAACCCGTGAACCACAGCACGGCCGGTTTCTGGTTCTTTTGCGCGGAATGCGAATCGCGGCCGATGTCGATCGATTGCCAATGGATGTTGTGACTGCGTCGCAGCGCGAAGTGGATCATGCCGGCCGCGACCGTACGGTTGGTGATGCGATCGATCAGGATGAATCCGCCGAGATCGTGATCGTCGTCGTACGCCTCGAACGGAATCGGGCGATCGAGCGAAAGATTGCACACGCCGATCGCGTTGAGCGCGAGCGTGTCGGATGCGACGTGCGCCATCGAGTTCACATCGACTTCGTATTTCGGTTTCGTGATCGTCGCGGTCGCGGTCGCGCTGCCGCATTTGAAACGGTACGGACGACCGGGCAACATTTCGGCGTCGTCCATCCAGACCAGCGTCGCTTCGAATTGATCGGCGACTTCCGGCGGCGACGACGCAGCCGCGATCACGTCGCCGCGCGAGCAATCGATTTCGTCGGCAAACGTGAGCGTGACGGCTTGTCCGGCGCGTGCGTGCTGGAGTTCGCCGTCGAACGTGACGATGGATTTGATCGCGCTCGTGCGGCCCGACGGCAAAACGCGGATCGCATCGCCCGGCTTGATCGCACCCGACACGATCGTTCCGGCGAAGCCGCGAAAATCGAGATTCGGACGATTCACCCACTGCACCGGCATGCGGAACGGCCGGGTGGCCATGCGATCGGCATCGACGGAAACGGATTCCAGATGCGGCAACAATGCCGCTCCGTCGAACCACGGCATGTTCGCGCTGTGTGCGATGACGTTGTCGCCGCGCAGTCCCGACATCGGAACCGCGACGCATTTTTCGATGCCGATGGATTCGGCGAACGCGCGATAGTCGGCGACGATCTCGTCGAAGCGTTCTTGCGAATAGCCGACAAGATCCATTTTGTTCACGGCCAGCACGATGTCGCGGATGCCGAGCAGATGCACGAGATAGCTGTGACGTCGCGTTTGCGTGAGGACGCCGAGACGCGCATCAATGAGAATCACGGCAAGATCGGCGTTCGACGCGGCCGTCACCATGTTGCGCGTGTATTGCTCGTGGCCGGGCGTGTCGGCGACGATGAACTTGCGCTTCTCCGTCGCGAAGAATCGATACGCG
>DATBAU010000264.1:0-5767 GCA_036271355.1 Rudaea sp.
TGTGCACTTTCACGTTGCCTTCGAGCACGTAGATGAATTCCTCGCCGGAATGCCGCACGAGTTCGCCGAATTCTTCCACGCTTTTGGCGCGTATACGTGTATACACCGGCACCATGCGCTTGCGGCGCAGTTCCGGGCATAAATAGTAGTAGTCGTAATTCTTGGTGTTGACGCGCACCGCGTCGTCGCGATCGCCGAGGCTGCGCCGTGCAGTGACGGCGGTGTCCTGTTGCGCGGCCGGGTCGGCGAACAGTTCCGACATGCGGATATTCAAGCGCTGGCTGATCTGCAGCAATTTGTCGTACGTCAGCGTGAGCCGGTCGTGCTCGACTTTCGACAGCGTGGAAACAGGAATGTCGGTCCGTTTGCTCATTTCCGCGAGCGTCCATCCGTTGCGCGTGCGCAGACCGCGCAACAGGCCGCCGAGCGTCGAATGTCGCGTCTTCATGTCCATGCAACGAATTCTAGCAGGTCTATATGACTTGTCCTGATTAGAAAATTTATTTGACATTTTTCTTACCAGGATCATACTCGCCAGATCAGATAATTTTTGCACAGCATCTTTGGCGGAGGACGAAATGTCCGGTTTTCGGGGCATTTTCTGGGAAAGACGCCGCGTCTTGGGGACGCTGAGTGCCGTGGCGGCATGGGCGAGCATGCCGCCGCGACTTTTTTCGCAGACGGTCGCGGCGAACGAAGCGAAACGTACTTACTCGAAAAAGGCGATCGATCTCGTCGCGCGTTCGCTTGTCATCGACATGCTCGCGCCGCTCAAGATCGACTTCAATCCGGATGCGTTCTCGTTTCCGTTGAGCGACGCCGACGCGCAGATGTTCCGCACCTGCGGCATCAACGTATTCCACAACTCTGTCGGCGTCGGCAGCTACGACGATGCGCTGCAATTCATGACCGCATGGAGCGGATTCTGCGGACGCAACGCCGACGTTTTTTCGCTGGTCGGATGCGTGCAGGATCTTGATCACGCGAAGGCGCAACACAAAACCGCTGTGATCATGGGTCTGCAGAACGCCGACGAATTTCGCACCGTCGGCGACGTGAAGGATTTTTACGACATGGGTTTGCGCTGCGCGCAGCTCACCTACAACACGCAAAACCTGATCGGCAGCGGATCGACCGAACGCGTCGACGGCGGCGTCAGCGATTACGGCGTGAAGATCATCGAAGCGATGAACGACGCGGGCATGCTGATCGATGTGTCGCATAGCGGCGACAAGACCACGCTCGATGCAATCGACCTTTCGCCGCGCGCCATCGCGATCACGCATTCGAACTGCCGCGCGCTCAACAATCATCCGCGTCTCAAAACCGACGAAGCGATCCGCAACCTCGCGAAGAAGGGCGGCGTGATGGGCATCACCGGCGTGCGCAATTTCGTGAAGGATCGCGAGCCGACCACGATCGAGGACATCGTCGATCATATCGATCACGTCGTGAAGCTCGTCGGCATCGAGCACGTCGGCATCGGATCGGATTCCGATCTGATGGGTTACGACCACATGCCGAAAGATCAATACGACCGATTGAAGGCGAGCTACAAAGGCAGCTACGCGTTCCGCGATCGCATCGACACCGACGGCTTCGATCATCCGCGCAAGGTCTACGACCTCACCGACGCACTGCTTCGCCGTAAATACAGCGACGCCGACATCCAACTCATTCTCGGCGGCAACTTCCGCCGTCTGCTCGCGCAGACGTGGAAGGAACCCAAACGCACGCCGCCGCCACAAGAAAAACCGACCGGGGAGAGAAAATCATGATGACCCACAAGACACGCCTCGCTCACGCGATTTCGCTGGCGCTTTTCATCGCCGCCTCGACGGCGGTGGCCGAAGACGCGTCGAACGACCAGTCGACACTCGGCACGATCATCGTCACCGCCGAAAAACGCAGCGAGGACATCCAGAACGTACCGATGTCGATCGGAGTCATCGACGAAGCGCAAATCGAAAATCAGCATCTGACGCAGCTTTCCGACATCGCCGGATATCTGCCTGGATTCACCGTCGTCAACGGCGGTTCGCCGGGGCAGGCGTCGCTCGGACTGCGCGGCATTTCGCCCTTGAGCGCGGGTTCGACGGTCGCGACATACATCGACGAAACGCCGCTCGGCACCAGCAGCAATTACGGCGGCGGTTCGAGCGAAGTTCTCGATTTGCTGCCGTATGATTTCCAGAGCGTGGAAGTGCTGCGCGGTCCGCAAGGAACACTGTACGGCGCCAGTTCGCTCGGCGGCGTCGTGCGTTACGTGACCAAACAGCCGGACCTCGATCAGTTTTCCGCGCGCGTCGGCGGCGACGTTTTCTCGCAATCCAACGCGGGTGATATGGGTTATCAGGAACGCTTCGGATTCAACGCGCCGCTCGTGCCGGGTCAGCTCGCACTGAGTGCGAGCATCGCGCGTCAGGAATCGCCCGGTTTCACCGACAACGTGCGCACCGGCGATAAAAATCAGGACGACTACTGGCAGCAAGCCGCGCACGCGACCTTGTTCCTGAAAGCGAACGAAGATTTGACGGTGAAATTTTCGGTGCTGCAATCCGTCGTCGATTCGCAAAGCAGTTCGATCACCGCGCTCGATCCGATTTCGCTGAAACCGATTTACGGCAATCTGAAAGACGACAATTATTTTCTCGAACCTTTCCGCCGCACCGTTGACTATTCGAACCTCGACGTGAACTGGAATCTCGGCTTCGCCGATTTCGTTTCGTCGACGAGCTACGAACATAACGAAGCCAATTCCACGCTCGACGCATCGCTCGTGTACGGCGTCGCGTTCCCGTTGTTCGGATTGCCCGACGCGGGCTTGTCCGCCGTGACATACGCGTTGCGCCTCAACAAGACGACGCAGGAATTCCGTCTCGTCTCCAAGCCCGACGATCACATCGAATGGCTGGTCGGCGCGTTCTACACCGACGAACGCAGCAATCAGGCGCAGGCCGCCAGCGCGCAGGCGCTCGACTACACTTCGATCGCCGGCCTCGATCCGCTCGCCGTGGTCGGATTTCCGTCGACATACAAGGAATACGCCGGATTCGGCGATCTCACGTACAAATTCACGCCGGCGTTCGACATCACCGGTGGCGTGCGATGGGCGCACAACAGTCAGACGTTCTCCGAAATCACCAGCGGCGCATTGACGGGTGCCCTCAATGTGCCGGGCGATTCGTCTGAAGATGTGTTCACGTACTCGCTGAGTCCGCAGTTTCATTTCGGTGACGACTCGATGGTCTACGCACGCGTCGCCAGCGGCTACCAGCCGGGCGGACCGAACCTCGCGTTGCCGGGCGTGCCGACGTCGGTCGAAGCCTCGAAACTGACGAACTACGAAGTCGGATTGAAAACGCTGCTCGACGACCATCGCATCATGCTCGATGTCGCCGCGTTCGATATCGACTGGAGCAAGATCCAGATCTCGGCCAACGCGGGCGGTGTTTCGTATCTCGCCAACGGCGGCACGGCGCGTAGCCGTGGATTCGAATTCACGTCGTTGTGGATGCCGGTCACGGGATTGCGTTTCGGACTCAACGCCGCATACACCGATGCGATCATCACCGAAGACGTGCCGAGTCTCGGCGGAGTCAACGGCGATCGCTTGCCGAATATTCCGAAGTGGTCCGCGTCGGCGACGGCGGATTATTCCTTCCCGCTCGCGGCGAACTGGACCGGCCGAGTCGGCGGTGGCGTGCGTTATCTCGGTTCGTCGGTCAGCCAGATCGAGAGCAGCCCGCTCGCGCTGCCGCAGGACAGCTACACCGCGATCGATCTCAACGGTGACGTCAGCAACGATACGTGGACTTTCCGCGTCTTCGTGAAAAACCTGACCGACAAGCGCGTGTACACCAATCTCACCGCACTCACCAACGCGGCCACCGGTGCGATCGACCGCATCAATGCAGTTCCGCTCGAACCGCGCGTCGTCGGCGTCGGCTTCGACGTAAAGTTCTAAAACATGAATTCGATGTTGCGCGAATCGGCGGTGGAAACGCTGCCGCAGCCGTATCTGCTGTTTCTCGGTGACACCACCGAGCCCGGCTACGCGAAAACGGCATTCGGTCTGCGCGATTGGGCGGGCGATCGTTGCGTCGGCGAATTCGCCTGCGGCGCGACGGTGACAACGGGCTTGCCCGTGCTCACGCCGAAACAGGCGCGAGCGCGCGGCGCGCGCGGACTCGTCATCGGCGTGGCGAACTCCGGCGGCATCATTTACGAAAGCTGGATTCCGTCGCTGGTCGAAGCACTCGAAGCCGGACTGGATATCGTCAGCGGCATGCACGCGCGGCTGGCCGATCTGCCTGCACTGAAATCGGCGGCGACGCGATATGGCCGTCGTCTCATCGACATCCGCACACCGCCGCGAAACATCCCGATAGCGACCGGACGCAAACGCAACGGCAAACGTCTGCTCACCGTCGGTACCGATTGCGCACTTGGCAAAAAGTATACTGCGCTGTCGATCGCGCGCGCGTTCGAGAATCGCAAACTGCCCGTCGACTTTCGCGCGACCGGACAAACCGGCATTCTGATCGCCGGAAGCGGCATGCCGATGGATGCGGTGATCAGCGATTTCGAAGCCGGCGCGGCCGAATTGCTGACGCCGGATGCCGATGCGAATCACTGGGACATCATCGAAGGGCAGGGCTCGCTGTTCCATCCGGCGTATGCGAGCGTGTCGCTCGGACTTCTGCACGGCAGTCAGCCGGATGTGTTCGTCGTCTGTCACGAACCCGGTCGTGACTGTGTGCTCGGACTGCCGAATTATCCGTTGCCGTCGATCGAAGACGTGATCGACATGACCGTGCGTCTCGGCCGCCGCACCAATCCGGCGATTCGTTGCGCGGGCGTGAGTCTCAATACGTCAAAACTCGACGATGCGACCGCGCGACACCTGTTCGCCGACGAAATGCGCCGCCTCAAATTGCCCGTCGCCGATCCGATGCGCGGCGGTCCCGAATTCGACTATCTCGTCGACGCCTGTCTCAACGACTAATTCTTTTCGATTTAGAGCAAGGAGAACGATCATGTTCCGCACTACATTGCTCAGCGCGATCCTGACGATCGCCGCGTCCGCTTCCGCGTTCGCGCAGGGCCCCGTGCCGCCTGCGCCGACGCCGGCGCAATCGCAAGACGCGAAATCCGCGCCGACCATGCCGACCACACCGAACGAAGCGAAACCGCTGACGAAGGACGACGTCGACGCATGGCTCGACGGCTACATGCCGTTCGCGCTGGGCGTGGGCGATCTCGCCGGCGCCGTCGTCACCGTCGTGAAGGACGGACAAATCCTGACCGAACGCGGTTACGGCTACGCCGATGTCGCGTCGAAGAAACCGGTCGATCCGAAACTCACGTTGTTCCGTCCGGGCTCGGTGTCGAAACTGATCACGTGGACCGCGGTGATGCAACTCGTCGAGCAAGGCAAAATCGATCTCGACGCCGACATCAACAAATATCTCGACTTCCAGATTCCCGCGCGCGACGGCAAGCCCGTCACCATGCGCAACATCATGCAGCACACGGGCGGATTCGAAGAACAGATCAAATACATCATCACCGAAGATCCGAAAAGTCCGGCGTTCGACGACTTGCTCAAACGCTGGGTGCCGACGCGCGTGTTCGATCCGGGCACGACGCCGGCGTATTCGAACTACGCGACGTCCGTCGCCGGCTACATCGTGCAGCGTGTGTCGGGCGAATCGTTTTTCGATTACGTCGAGAAGCACGTCTTCCAGCCGCTCGACATGAAACA
>DATBAU010000265.1:0-6936 GCA_036271355.1 Rudaea sp.
CGCTAACGATTCGGAGAACATCATGGAATTGGTACTGCTGCAAAAAGTGAAGAACCTCGGCAACCTCGGCGACAAGGTTCGCGTGAAGCCGGGTTATGGCCGCAACTTCCTGATCCCGCAAGGTCAGGCCGTGCCGGCGACTCAGACGAACGTCGCCGAATTCGAAAAGCGTCGCGCTGAGTACGAAGCGAAGGCGAACGACTTCATGACCGCCGCCGAGGCGCGCAAAGCCACGCTTGATGGCGCCGCGATCACGATCAAGGCGAATGCGTCGGCCGAAGGCAAGCTGTTCGGTTCGGTCGGTCCGCGCGACATTGCGGATGCGTTCAGCGCTGACGGCAAGCCGTTGAACAAGAGCGAAGTAGTGATGGGCGAAGGCCCGATCCGCCATACCGGCGAATTCGAAATCCAAGTTCACCTGCACGCCGACGTGCACACGACGGTGAAAGTGACCGTCGTCGCCGACGAATAGTTTTTTTCTAGAAAGTCACAGGGCGAAAACGGACGCTTCGGCGTCCGTTTTTTTATTCGCGAAGCGTCGGCGAATCCCAGCCTGCTTTCGGCGCGAATCGTTTTCCGTATTTCGCGTTCAGCGCATCCAGCGCTGCCTTGATTTTGTCGGCGCCTTCCGAGCGAATGTATTGAATCGGACCACCGCGGAACGGCGCGAAGCCGGTGCCGAAAATCACGCCGGCGTCGAGCAGGTCCGCATCGTCGACGACGCCGTCATGCAGGCACGACACCGACTCGTTCAACATCGGCAGGATCATGCGATCGGTGATGTCGTCGGGCGCGTGATAGTTCGGATCGACATCGGGTTTCACCGGCTTGCCGTTTTCCCATTTGTAGATGCCTTCGCCGGTTTTTTTGCCGAGTTTTTTCGCGGCGACGAGTTCGTCGAGTCCATCCGGGATTTCCAGACCGAGATACGGCCCGAGTTCTTTGCCGACGGATTGCGCCACGTCGAGCCCAACCGTGTCGGCCAGTTCGATCGGTCCCATCGGCATGCCGAATTTTTTCGCGGCCTTGTCGAGCACCGGACCCGGAACGCCTTCGCGATACATGCGCATCGATTCGAGCAGATACGGCATGAGGATGCGGTTGACCAGAAAGCCTGGCGTGCCTTTCACCGGCACCGGCAATTTGTCGATGGCTTTGCAAAAGGCGAGCGCGCGTTTTTCGTTGGCCGGGTCGAGATCGTCCTGCCGCACGATCTCGACCAGCGGCATCTGTGCCACCGGATTGAAATAGTGCAGGCCGAGAAACCGTTTCGGCGATTGCACCGCCGTGCGCAATTCGTCGAGCGGAATGCTCGACGTGTTCGTCGCGAGCAGCGCATCGGGTTTCAGCGTCGGTTCGTTCGCGCGATATAACGCTTCTTTCGCTTCCTTGTTTTCGTAGATCGCTTCAATCAGCAAATCGGCCGTTGCGACACCTTTGCCTTCGACGTCCGCCTTCAATCGATCCGAAACCGGGTTGATGCGTTCGGGCGATTTCAGTCGTTTTTTGAACATGTCCTGCGCGCGATCGAGCGCGGGCTGGACGAATTTCATTTCTCGATCTTGCAGCGTGACGTCGAAACCGCGATACGCGCACCACGCGGCGATATCCCCGCCCATCACGCCCGCGCCGATCACGTGAACGTGCTTGATGTTCGCATCGACGCCAGCGCCCAATCCCTTCAATCGTTCCTGTAGAAAATAGACGCGAATGAGATTGTGCGCGGTTGGCGTCGCGGCGAGCTTGGCGACCGAACGTGCTTCGAGCTTCAGGCGTTGCGTGACGCTCGATCCGCCGCGCCGCCACACCTCGATCAGCGCGAACGGTGCCGGATACTGATCCGGCCGCGCCTTCGCGGCGGCCTGTTTGCGCACGATCGGCGCGAGAATTTGCCGCGCCGGCCAGATGTTCGTCGCCCATCCGCGCAATCGGATCATGAACGCGCGTTTCGACGGATGGCGGATCAATTCCTTCGCCGTCTCGACCAGCAGTTCGGGCGAAGTGAGTTTGTCGACGATGCCCATCGCTTTCGCCTGTTCGGCACCGAGCGCCTTGCCGGTGAGCATCAGTTGCAACGCTTCCGGCGCGCCGATCAGACGCGGCAACCGTGCCGTGCCGCCCCAGCCCGGATGAATGCCGAGCATCACTTCGGGTAAACCGATCTTCGTGCTCGGATCGCGCGTCGCGACGCGATAGCGGCACGCCAGCGACATCTCGGTTCCGCCGCCCATGCAGAAACCGTGAATCGCCGCGACGGTCGGGCAGCGCAATCGCGACAGATTCTGGAACACGCGCTGGCCGTATTGGATATTCGCCAGCACCGAACCGTTCTTCTCGAACGTCTCGAATTCGTGGATGTCGGCGCCGGCGATGAAACCCTTCGCCTTGCCGGAAACGATCACGACACCTTTCGGCGGTTCGATCGCCAAGCGCTCGATGATTTGTTCGAGTTCTTCCAGCGTGGCATGGTTGAGCGCGTTGACCGACGCATCCGCGCGGTCGATCGTGAGCACGACGATGCCGTCGACCTGGGTTTCGGCTTTCCAGTTGGAGAATCGAAGTCCTTCGAACATGGCCAGCCTCACGCGTGGAATTCAGCGGCTATAATCCGCGCTAGCCGATCTTTTGGTCAAATGCGAGGCCGGGGAGCCTTATTGTGTCGAACGGTGCGATTGCGGATTCGAGCGCGTGAACACGACCGCCACGACTGTCGCCGACGTATTCGTGACGCCGAAGCTGTTCGACCGGATCGTGCAGTCGCCGCACAATCTCATCGCCATCGATACGTCGCATTCGGTCGATGTGGTGGCGCAATTCCGCCTGCTGGCGCTGCGTACCGGTCAATCGGTCTACTACTGGCAGGACGACGCCGGCATCACGAGCCTGCGCGAACGCGACGTGCGCGTGCCGGGTTCCAAACGCGTGACCGACGCGCTGCGCTACATCCTGCAGAGTATGCAGTTCGGCGTTTATCTGTTCACCGATTATGAAGAACATCTGCGCGCGCCGAACATTGGATTGCTGCGGCAGATCGCGCGCACGCGTTCGGGCAACGGACGCAAGGTCGTTTTCATCGGCGAACACGTGCCTTTGCCGGAAGGTCTCGATGTGCTGATCGACCGCATCGCGCACGCGAAAGATTCGAACGGCAAACCGCGTTTGCGCGACGGACGCTGGGTGACCTGATGGCCGACGAGTCGAGCCAGAGTTCGGTTCTCATCGTCACCACGCAACGCGACGACCGCCGCGTGCTGTTCGACACGCTCGACGCGCAGAATTTCGAAGCCGTCTATACGGCTAAAGATTTACCGCAAGCGTTGTCGTTTCTTGAGCAGGATCCGCAGATCGACGTCGTCGTGCTGGAATTTCTGGACGACGCGCAGGAATCCGTCGCGTTCTGCGCGCAACTCAAAGGCGACAAGCGGCTTGCCGAAGTGCCGGTGATCGGCATCGCGTCGGCCGACGCGGCGCATCGACTGTGGGATTGGTCCCACGTTCCGCCCGGCGTGGTGGATTGGCTGCGCAGTCCGGTGGAATCGAACGAAGTGCTCGGACGGGTTCGCAGCGTTCTGGTGGCGCGTAAACACGGCAAGTCCAATCCGGTGTTGACGTCGGCTGCGGCCGCCGAAAAATATCTGTTTGCGTTCGAGAGCAATCTCGACGAGATCGTCGTGTCCGATCCGAAAACCGGCAACATCATCGACGCGAACACAACGTTCGAGCAGCGCGCCGGTTTTTCGCGCGCGCAACTCGTCGGCCAGCCGATCGACGGACTCGATCTCACGCACAACCGCCAGCAACGCGCCGGCCTCGTCGGTCAACTCGCGCGCGAGGGCAGTGTGCGATTCCGTTGTCGCCGCGCGAGCGGCGATGGGCGTTCGGTGTTGATGGACGCGCACATGCGGCTCGTCGTCCAGCAAGGTCGGCTGTTGCACGTAACCACGTTCCGCGAACCAGCGGATACCGGGAAATATCAGGCCGCGCTTGGGCTCGTCGCCGCCGCATCCGAATGTCACGGCGGCGATGAAGGCTTGAACCAGCTCATCAAACTACTATGCGAGTGGCTCGAACTCGATTTCGCGATGATGATTTCGGCGCGTCCGGAACAGAATGCGGATGTGCAGCCGCTGCTCACGTTCCATCGCGCGAGCCAGCCGCAGGAAGCGCCGGATCCGCTCAAGCAGCCGACGTTGAAGCGCATTCTCGACGGCGAACGCATCATCTTCGGCGAGCGCGCATGGAACGAAGTGCAGCAGGATCAGTTCCTCGCGTTTTTCCACTACGAAATGTTCGTCGGACTGCCGTTGCGCGACGAACGCCGCAATACGCTCGGCGCGATTTTGCTCGGACGCCGCCGTCCGATGTCGGCCGATTCCTTCGTCGTCGAACCGCTACGCATGATCGCAGGACGTCTCTCCCTCGAGCTGGAATTGCGCCGTGCGCGCGAACAGGGCCGCGCGAAGGGTTTGCAGGATGCGCTGACCGGATTGCCGAACCGTTTGCTTTTCAACGATCGTCTCGAACTCACGATCAAGGAAGCGCATCGGACTGGCGAAATGTTCGCGGTGCTGTTCGTCGATCTCGATCGTTTCAAGAACATCAACGATTCGCTCGGCCATTCCGTCGGCGATCAGGTGCTCATGGCAGTTGCCAAACGTCTGCGCGGCAGCGTGCGCGCGTCGGACACCGTGGCGCGTTACGCGGGCGATGAATTCACGATGATCTTGCGCCACATCGTCCAGCGCGACGACGTGATGCGTATCTCCGAAAAAATCGTGCGTGTGATGGAAGTGCCGCTGACGCTTGCCGACGGTTCCGAGTTGCACATGACCACGAGCATCGGCGTCAGTTTCTATCCGGACGACGCGACCAGCGCCGAACGTCTGCTGAAACACGCCGACGTGGCGATGTATAGCGCGAAGGGACTTGGTCGCAACAATTTCCAGTCGTATGTCGCGGTGCCGGAAGAATCGCATCAGCAACGGCTCGCGCTCGAAGCGAAATTACGCATGGCCGAAAAGAACGGCGAACTGCGTGTCTACTATCAGCCGCAGGTCGAAACCGAAAGCGAAGACATGGTTGGCATGGAAGCGCTTATTCGTTGGGAACATCCGGAACTCGGCATGATCAGTCCCGGTTTCTTCATTCCGATCGCGGAAGAAAACGGACTCATCATTCCGATCGGCGAATGGGTGTTGCGCACCGCGTGCGCCGATGCGAAACGCTGGCAGGAACGATTCGGCCTCGGTCTGCGCGTCGGCGTGAATCTCTCGGCCGTGCAGTTGCGTCAGCAGAATCTCGTGCAGCTCGTGCAGCAGGTGCTCGCCGACACCAACTACGAGGCCACGCTGCTCGAACTCGAAGTGACCGAAAGTCTCAACGTCAAATCCATTCCGAACCTACTCGAAACGTTGCAGGGGTTGCGCGAACTCGGCTGCAAGATTTCGATCGACGATTTCGGCACCGGCCAATCCTCGCTCGATTACATCAAGCGTTTCCCGGCCGACCGCATCAAGATCGACCAGACCTTCGTGCGCAACATCGGCGTCGATCCCGACGACGAAGCGATCGTTCGCGCGACCATCGGCATGGCGCACAGCCTCAACCGTGCGGTGGTCGCCGAAGGGGTCGAAATCGAGGAGCATCTCGATTTCCTGCGCGCGCAGGGCTGCGAGGAGTTGCAGGGGTATCTGTTTTGCCGTCCGTTGCCGGCGGCCAGTTTCGAAAACCTGCTGGTCGAACGGGAACGGGTTTTCAATCGCGTCCCGTCGGCCGAGGCGTTACCCTGATCCGATCGAGAACAACCAACGGAAAATGAACTTGTCCCCGGTCGCGGTTGTCTTAAAACGCGTGACCGGCCGCCAGCGAACGGAGTGCAGGCCGGATGGCCGAACAAGATTTGGATCAGGCGCTCGTCGAACGGGTGCAGAAAGGAGATCAACGCGCGTTCGATTTGCTGGTCCGCAAATACCAGCAAAAGATCATCGCGGTGATTTCCCGTTACATAAACGACTGGAGCGAATGCCAGGACGTGGCCCAGGAATCGTTCATCCGCGCCTACCGCGCGATGGCGAACTTTCGGGGCGATAGCCAGTTCTATACGTGGATGTACAAGATCGCCATCAATACCGCCAAGAACTATCTGGTTTCCCAGAACCGGCGTCCGCCGACGGACGATATCGCCATCGACGACGCCGTCCTGCTCGACGGCGGCACGCGCCTGAAAGAACGGGCGACCCCGGAGCGCGAACTTCTTCGTCAGGAAATTGAACAAACCGTGTTCGACACGGTCGAAGCATTGCCGGAAGACCTCAAGATGGCCATTACGCTTCGTGAAGTCGACGGTTTGAGTTACGAGGAAATCGCTGAAAAAATGAATTGTCCCATCGGCACCGTTCGTTCCCGCATCTTCCGAGCGCGCGATGCCATCGATCAGAAATTGCGTCCGCTGCTGTCCGACGATTCCCCGTCGGCGGCGAAAGGACCGAAGGCATCGGAATCATGAACAACGAGTCGATCCAACCCGAATCCATCAAAGAACAATTGTCCGCGCTGATGGACGGCGAACTGCCGCGCGACGAAACCCGCTTCCTGTTGCGCCGGCTCGATGCCGACACGCAGCTCACGACGACGTGGTCGAATTACCAGATTGCCAGCGATGTGCTGAAAAAGCGTTTCGCAACGCCAATGTCGGCGAACTTCTCCGTTGCCGTCATGCAGGCCATCGCGATCGAGCATCAGCCCGCCGCGCGTGGCGGCTGGTTGCGCTGGGCCGGCGGTGGCGCCATCGCCGCGGCGGTCGCGGTCGTCGCGCTGACGACGATGCGTCCGATCGACGAGGCGGCACCGCAACAGCCGGTCGTGGCGTCGGTCGCGCCCGTCGTCAACGACGCAGTGACGAGTTCCACGGAAAAACAGTTGCAGCTTCCCGGTTTG
>DATBAU010000266.1:0-4156 GCA_036271355.1 Rudaea sp.
ACGGCGCGCGATCAGAAATCGTTCGCCATCGAGCCCGGCGACTACGCAATGATCGCGCACGAAGCACTTCGTCAGCTTCAACGCACGCGGCCGATCGACGTGATCGCCGTACCTGCCGGTTTCAATCCGGATGCGCGCGCCGGACTCAAGGCGCAACGAAAAATCATCACCCGCGAATCGCTGCCGTCTCGATCGATTCCGCGCGACACGCTCGCCATGCGCAACTTCACCATCGACGAAGATGGCATCGCGATTTTCGAAGGCGAAATCAGCACCGACGCGCAAGACGCGATGCCGGCCGGCAGCGTTTCTTGTGGACTGATCTTCGCCGTGCGTTTTCAACTCGTCGGCAACGACTGGCACAGCGACTCCTACAAACTTACCGACTGCACGCAAGAGCGTGTGTGGTGGCCGAGCGATCAACCGCAGCCGAATTCGTAATTGTGAAAACGCCGTAATTCAAAACTTTTTTTCGAACGTAAACGTTTTCAAACGTTGCGTCCGTCCGCTCATTCGCCCACCATAAAACCCACGTTCGCCGACCTGCAATTCGCACTGCAGGCATCGCGGTGATCCGCCTTTTGCACACCGCGCGCGAACGATTTGCTGCCATTGCAGCACGGAGCGGAGTGAGCCAAGGGTGGCATATCCATTGCTGAACGCACTTCGGTGCGGGCGGAAACTTTTTGCAACTGCGCAAACGCGCCGCACAAACGTGCGCGAACGGATTTGACGGATGAAATCACTCGCTCGCCTGCGTCGAAAGCTTCCTTCTTCGATCGCTATTCTTCTGCTGACGGTAACCGCCGTAGACGCTCACGCATTTTCGTTCAAGGATGTCGATGCGCGCGCGCAGCAACGTGCTTCGTCAGACTTCAAACCGCCCGAGCCCGTGGCACCGGCGAAGTTCCGCGATCTCGACGAAACGCACTATCACGCGATCCATTTCCAGCCGAAGGCGACGTACTGGCAATCGGCGAAGACCAACTTCACGTTGCAATTTTTCCACCCCGGCTGGCGCTTCATCGATCCGGTCAAGTTGAACGAGATCGCGCCGAGCGGCGTGCACGAAATCGTGTTTTCGCCGGACATGTTCGAGTACGCCGGCAGCGGCGTCACCGCCGACGCGGCCAAAGGCCTGAGCTTCGCAGGTTTCCGCATTCACTATCCGGTCAACTCGGCGGACAAGAAAGACGAAGTGCTCTCCTTCCTCGGCGCGAGTTATTTCCGCGCGCTCGGCAAGGATCAATCGTATGGACTTTCCGCACGCGGCCTCGCGATCGACACCGCGCTCGCGTCGGGCGAGGAATTTCCGCGATTCGTCGAATTCTGGATCCAGCGACCGAAACCCAAAGCGACGTCGCTGACGATCTACGGCCTCCTCGATTCGCCGCGCGCCACCGGCGCGTACGAATTCGTGCTCAAACCCGGCGTCGAAACGACGATGAATGTCCACGCGCGCCTGCACATGCGCGACAAAGTTTCGAAACTCGGCATCGCACCGCTGACGAGCATGTTCTTCTTCGGCTCGAACCAGCACGCCACGCACGACGACTATCGTCCGGAAATCCACGACTCCGACGGTCTGTCGATTCACTCTGCGAACGGCGAATGGATCTGGCGCGCGCTGGTGAATCCGAAACATCTGCTCGTAACGTCGTTCGCGCAAACCGATCCGCTCGGCTACGGCCTGATGCAACGCACACGCGCATTCAATCGTTACGAAGACTTGACCACGCCGTACGAAGCGCATCCGAGCGCGTGGGTCGAACCCGAAGGCAAGTGGGGCGCGGGTCGCATCGAGCTACTGGAAATTCCGTCGCCGGACGAAACCAACGACAACATCAGCGCGTACTGGGTGTCGCAGGAACCCGTCACGGATGTCGCGTACACGCTGCGCTGGCAGAAGAACGTCGAGACTCATCCACCGTCCGCGTGGGTGATGCAAACGCTGAGCGGACAAGGATTCCCGGCCAAGCAGGATGGCGCGATGGGTTTCGTGATCGACTACGCCGGACCGATGTTCGCCGACGGCGCCGCCGGACCCGTCGAAGCGCTCGTTTCGGGCGACGCCAACGCCACCATCGTCGAACAAAAGAATGTGCCGAACCCTGAGATCGACGGCTGGCGCGTGCTGCTGCGCGTGAAACGAAACGACGACAAGAAATCCACGGAATTGCGCGTCGCACTGCGCCGCGGCGATCAGTCGAGCGAAACGTGGAGTTACGTGATCGCACCGGAATGAGCACGCACGAATGAATATGGACGTGAACGGCGACCACCGCGAGGACAGCTATCTGGCGCGCGCGACGCGGTACGGACACGTCGTGGCGGATCATCCGGACGTCCAGACGTCTGGACGTCCAACCATGCTTCGCGCGCACGACCGCATCGCCGGCGAGACGGTCGCCGACAAAAATCCTGCGTTCGATTCGCTGAAGGCGCGCCTTCGCCTTGCCGGATTCGATCCCGCCGAAACCGGACGTCGCGCCGTGCGCCGCGCATCGACGCCGTCGCTCGCGCGCACGCCGATCGCGCCGAAGCAATGGCCGCTGTCGGGCATGTTCGCCGTGCGCCGCGACCGCAAACGCCAACCGCGCAGCCGTTGGCAAACGTCCGCGAAAATCCGCCGGCGCATTCTGCTCGTGCTGCTGCTGGCGCAGACATATCTCGCCACCGCGTTCATGGCCGAAGTGCTGCCGTATCACGGACGCAAGCCGATGGAAATCGCGATCCTCGCGCTGTTCGCGATTCTGGTCGCATGGATTTCCGCCGGATTCTGGACCGCGATGGCCGGATTGCTCGTGCTCGCGCGCAAGCACGATCGCTATTCGATCACAGCCACGATCCAAGGCGACGAGCCGATTGATCCGCAGTCGCGCACCGCGATCATCATGCCGATCTGCAACGAAGACACGACGCGTGTTTTCGCCGGCATGCGCGCAACGTACGAATCGGTCGCGCGAACCGGATTGCTCGACCGCTTCGATTTCTTTTTCCTGAGCGACACGAGCGATCCGGACACGCGCATCGCCGAACGCAGCGCGTGGCTGGACGTGTGCCGCAATACCGGTGGTTTCGGACGCATCTTCTATCGCCTGCGCCGGCATCGCATCAAACGGAAAAGCGGCAACGTCGCCGACTTCTGCCGCCGCTGGGGCAAGAACTACAAGTACATGGTCGTGCTCGACGCCGACAGCGTGATGAGCGGCAGCGGTCTCGCCTCGCTCGTGCGCATGATGGAAGCAAACGACGACGCCGGCATCATCCAGACCGGTCCGCACGCGTCGGGACGCGAAACGCTGTATGCGCGCATCCAGCAATTCGCCACGCACGTCTACGGTCCGCTGTTCATGGCCGGCATGCACTATTGGCAGCTCGGCGAATCGCATTATTGGGGACACAACGCGATCATTCGCGTCGAACCCTTCATGCGTTATTGCTCGCTCGGGCGCCTGAGCGGACGCGGCGCGTTGTCCGGCGAAATCCTCTCGCACGATTTCGTCGAAGCCGCGTTGATGCGCCGCGCGGGATGGAGCGTGTGGCTCGCCTACGACCTTCCCGGCAGCTACGAAGAAATGCCGCCGAACCTGCTCGACGAACTGAGCCGCGACCGCCGCTGGTGCCAAGGCAACCTGATCAACTCGCGCCTGTTTTTCGCGCAAGGCCTGCACGCCGCGCATCGCGCGGTGTTTTTCACCGGCATCATGGCGTACGTGTCGGCGCCGTTGTGGTTTCTCTTTCTCGTGTTGTCGACGGCGAATCTCGCCATTCACACGTTGGTCGAGCCTGAATATTTCACCGCGCCGAGCCAGTTGTTTCCGCTATGGCCGGAATGGCATCCGGATCGGGCAATCACGTTGTTCACGATGACGGCGTTACTTCTGTTCCTGCCGAAAATCGCGAGCATCGCGTTGCTGTACATCGGACGGAAATCGCGCGACTTCGGAGGACCCGTGAAACTCGCGCTGAGCATGCTCGGTGAAATGCTGTTCTCGATGTTGCTCGCGCCGATCCGCATGTTGTTCCACGCTCAGTTCGTGCTGACGTCGCTGATGGGCTGGAAGGTCGTGTGGAAATCGCCGCCGCGAGACGATTCGCAGACGCCGTGGTCGCAAGCGTTGCGCCGTCACGGCGTGCATACGCTGATCGGTCT
>DATBAU010000267.1:0-8198 GCA_036271355.1 Rudaea sp.
GACGTCCTCGAGCGACCAGCAAACATATTTGTACATGACGAACAGCAGCATCCTGCTGAGCGATGGCGGCGACTATCAAGGTCACATCACCGCCATCGATCTCGCCAGCGGCACGCAAGTCGTTTTCAACGCCGTGTGTTCAAACCTGGGCAACGTCCACATCGGCACGAATCAGTGCATGAAACAATACTTCGACGATGACGGCACCCAAACACCCGATGGCGACGCCGGCATCTGGGGACGCCCGGCGGCGACATACGATCCAGTCAACGATTCCATTTACATCTCCACCGGCAACGGCGCTTACGACCCGAAGAATCTCCAAAAATACGGCAACACGTGGGGCGACTCCGTGCTGAAACTCCCAGCGGCAATGTCGATGGCATTGACGGCACCGCTCGACAGCTACACGCCGCCGGAATACCTGAGGTTGATGGAAAACGACAACGACTTGGGATCAACTTCCGTCGCGATCATTCCCACGTCGATGACGCAGGATTTTTCCTATAAACATATCGGCATTCAAAGCGGCAAAGATTCCAATTTGCGCATTCTCGATCTCGACGACTTGAGCGTTGCGAATGGACCTCTGAGTCCGGACGACAGCGCACTCTTCGTCCAAGGCGTCAACCAGGGCAACGAAGTAAAGACGCAACCGTTGATTTGGCAGAACCCGTCGACGGGCGCAATCTTGGTTATCGTCACCAACGATTTTGGAATTTCGGCGACGCAAGTCATCATGGATGGCTCGAACAATCCGCAACTCTCAAAATCGACCGCAGCGAGTTGGGTCATCACGGGCATGGATTTGTCGCACGGCACATCGGCCGGCGGCGGTTCGCCGATCATCGCCAACGGCGTGTTGTACTACGTCGGCGCAAATGGTTTGACGGCCATCGATCCGGCGACGGGAACTATCCTGGCGAATAAGACGGAAATGGGAATCAGCACGTCGTCGCCGGGCAATATCCACAAACAAAGTCCCATCGTCGTGAACGGACGCGTTCTCTTCACCGACGAGAAAATGAATCTCTGGGTGTATGAGGGCGACGACATATTCAACGACGGATTCGAACCGCGCTAACTGCCCAGATGCCTGCGCATCGGAAGCATCACGCTGCGCAGCAACGCCTTCCACGCGCGCACCTCGCTCGGCCCATACATCACCGCGGTGGCATAGGCGCGCACGGCATCGCTGCGCCGTCCCGCACCCAACATATCTTCGCCTAAACCCCGATACGCCGCCGCGAGCGCACGTCGGCGCAATGGCCCCCCGCGCGGTGTCTTGCTGAATTTTTCGACGAGCGCCATGCGCGACCGATGCATTCGATCGAGGTTTCGGCTGACGCCCGCCGCGTGCATTCGATAACACGCATGCACCTCGTCGATGAAGACGATGCCGGATACCGCGGCGCATCGCAGCCACATGTCGCGATCCTCCGAACCCAGTCGCGTGAACGCCGGATCGAAAGGACCGACCTGATCGATGAGTTCACGTCTGAACACGACCGTCGGACACGAAATATGTTCGTAGCGCAAATAGATCGTTGCGAACGCATCCGTCTCGAATTGATTCCAGTAGCGCTGCACGGCTTGACGCTGCATTCCGTCGGCATCGATCCTTTCGATATTCGCGTGAACGAGACCGACATCGCCGCGCGCTTCGAGTACTTTCACGCACTCGGCGATATGGTGCGGAAGCCAGAGATCGTCGGCATCGAGGACGGCCAGAAAACGTCCGCGCGCGACGCCGATGCCCGCGTTACGCGCGAGCGAAATACCGCCGTTGGCCTGACTGACGACGATCACTTTGTCGGGAAAACGCGCCGCGTAATCGGCGGCGATGGCCGCGCTGCGATCCGTCGATCCATCGTCGACGACGATGACTTCGAGATCCTGAAACGTCTGCGCCAACGCACTATCGATCGCCGCAGCGAGATACCGCTCGCCGTTGTAGACGGGCATGAGGACGCTGACAACCGGCATCGGAGTTCCGCTCACCCGTTGCCGCGTGGTTTCGACTGCTCCACTGCGCACGCGGCGAGCACGTTGCGCAGTTCCGTGAGCAACACGGGTTGTTCGATGAGCGTGTCGTGCGTGCCCGGAATGTCGACGATATGCAAACCGCCTTGCGCCACGGCATTCCAGCCGAGGTCGCGCGATTTGTTCAATTCGTACGGCTGCTCGACGGCGCGGAACAACGTCAGCTTGCCTGCATAGTTTTGCGCTTCATAGCGATAAAACGCGCTCATGTTCGCCCGCTCGAGTTCTCGATAACGCAATCCGTGCGGCAACGCGACGCCGCGCAGGCGGCACCACGTCGTCTGCACCGCTTCCTGCACGCGCACGACGCGCCGCTTCAACGCGCTCGCAACCATGTTCCACTGGCCGCCGCTATCGAGCGCCATTGCGCGCACCCAACGATCGCGCCAGCGGTAATGGATACGCTGCAACGATCCACCGCGCGCAAGTTCGAAGAACTGATTGTTCGGTCCGTAGGTGTCGAACAATCCGAGCAATCCGACCTCGGCGCCATCGGCCATCAACTGCTGCGCGACTTCGAACGCGATCATGCCGCCCATCGAACCGCCGCACAGAAAATAGGGACCTTCCGGAAAACGACGGCGGATTTCGGCGCGATACAACGACGCCATTTCCTTGATCGTCCGCAGCGGACGCGTGATTCCGTCCAACCCTTGCGCCTGCAATCCATAAACCGGTTGGTCGTTGCCGAGGCCGCGCGCCAGTTGCAGATAGTTCAGCACGTTTCCGCCCATCGCGTGCACGCAGAACAACGGAATGCGGTGACCGTTCGGCTGAATCGCAACGAGCGGCGACCATTGATTGTGCGGACCGGAAGCGCTCACTGACGTTTCGTGAGCGGACTCTTCCGACAAGACATCGCTCGGCGCAACATCACTCGCGCCCGCAGTGCGGAACACGCGCGCCTGCGCAGCGAGCGTGGGCGACGTCAGCAACGTCGTCAACGGCAAATTGACGCCGGTGATGACGTGAATGCGCTGGAACAGATGCACGCCGAGCAACGAATCGCCGCCGAGATCGAAAAAGTTGTCGCCGCGCCCTACCTGCTCGACGCGCAAAAGATTCCGCCATATCTGCGCGAACGTGCGTTCGAGTCCTTCGCGCGGTTCCGCGAATGTCTTTTCCGGCGCAACCGTGCGGACACTCAGCGCCGATGGCAACGGCAACGCCTGACGATCGATCTTGCCGTTCGCCGTTTGCGGAAGCGCGTCGAGTACATCGATGTAGTGCGGCACCATTTGCGGTGGAAGTTTTCGCCGAAGCGTTTCGCGCAACTCGGCGATGAAATCGGCGTTCGACGAAGGCGCAACGACATAGAGCGCCAAACGCCGATCGTTCTCGCCCACATCGCGCACCACGGCAACCGCGGCGCGAAGCGACTCAACGGACATGGCCGCCGCTTCAATTTCGGCCGGCTCGATGCGAAAACCGCGTAACTTGATCTGGTTGTCGCTGCGGCCGTGAAAATAAAGCTCGTCTCCGAGCCATGAACCGAGATCGCCCGTTCGATACATTTTGCCGCCGCAAAACGGATCGGGCTGAAAACGTTCCGCGGTCAATTCGGGACGATGCAGATAACCGTCGGCAACACCCGCACCGCCGATGCAGATTTCTCCGCGCACGCCCGGCGGAACGAGTTGCCCGATCGAATCGAGAATATAAATTTGCGTATTCGCAATCGGCGAGCCGAGCGGTACGGCACCGACACCCGATGCTACTCGCCCGACGATCGACCAGATCGTCGTCTCGGTCGGACCGTACATGTTCCAAAGTTCGCGCGAATGCGCGAGCGCGAGTTCAGCGAGATCGCGCGGCAGTTCCTCGCCGCCGACCAGCAACTTGATCGTCTTCAGCGTGTCGTTATGCTCACCCGTAAGCAGCACGCGCAGCAGCGATGGCGTCGTCTGCAACACCGTCGCATGACTAATCGATATGAGCTGCCTCAATGCGCTCGGATCGCGTTGCTCCGCATCGCTTGCGATCACGACGCGTGCGCCCACGATGAGCGGTAGATACAGTTCGAGCCCGGCGATGTCGAACGACAACGTCGTCACGGCGCATAGCGTGTCGTCACTCGTAAGACCAGGACATTCCTGCATGCTGAGCAAAAAGTTGCTCAAATTCCGATGCAGAACGCGCACGCCTTTCGGTTCACCCGTTGAGCCCGACGTGTAGAGCACGTACGCCGCGTCGTCGCCCGTAACGGGCGGCCATTCGCCCGACGATTCCGCGGTGTAATCAATCTCGACCAATGCGTGAACGACGCGCTGCTGCGCGAGTGATTTCGGCAGGTCCGCCGCGCGCTTCGTCAGTACGTGTTTCACGCTCGCGTGGTCGGCGACGAAACGGAGCCTTTCTTCCGGATAGTTCGGATCGAGCGCCACATATGCTGCACCGCTCGTTATGATGCCGAGCGTTGCCACGAGCATATCGACACCGCGTGGAACCGCGACACCGACAAGATCACCGCGTCCGACGCCGCGATCGCGAAGGCTTTGCGCGACGACATTGGATCGATGCAATAACTCTTTGTACGTCAGAACATCGTCGCCCGATGCGACAGCGATTCGATCCGGCGTTTGAATCGCCTGCGCAGCGAACATCGACGTCAGCGTGAGCGATCCGTCGAACGCGCGCGCGGCGGATTTCCATTGCTGCGCAAACGCGTCGCGCTGATCGGTATCGAGCAACGGTAATCGCGCGACGGCGGTGTCGCTCTTTCGAGTCGCAGAGATCAGCAACGTTTCGAAATAGCCGACCCAACGGCGCATCGTCTGCGGCGAATACAACTCCGTGCTGTAATGCAAATCGAGAGTTAATCCGTTATCGGTTTCGTTGAAGTTGAAAAACAAATCCCACACGAGTGCCGTCTTCGCGGCATCGCGCAACGCGTAAACAAGATCACCGAAATCGAGTTTCGAAATTCGCGGATTGAGATTGAATATCACCGACGCAAGCGTTCCCCGCTCCGGACGCTGATGCGGAAGCAACGCGCGCAACAGCGTGTGCAACGTCAGATCCTGATTGTCCGCCGCATCCAGAAGTTGGAGGTGACAGCGACGCACGCAGTCGACGAAACCTTCGTCGGGATCGATGTTCATGCGCAGCGGCAACGTGTTGACGCCATCGCCGATCAGACTGCCGCTGCCGGCCAGCGCCTGACCGGCGAAAGGAATGCCGACGGCGAATTCGCGCTGTCCCGACAAGCGCGAAAGCAGAACGCCGAATCCGGCGAGCAAGACACTGTAAAGCGTGCCTCCGCACTGTTTCGCGAGCTGACGCAGCGACGATGTAGCGTCCGCGGAAAACGCGTGGCGAAGCGTGTCCGCCGCGAAGCTCGCTTGCGCTGGACGCGGTCGATCAACGGGAAGATTCAACGCGTCGAGACGCCTCGCGTAGAGATCGACCCAATAGTCGAGCTGCGCACGCGCTTCGCCGCTCTCGCGACGTTTGTGTTCCGTGAGTGCATACGCTCGCAACGATTCCGCCGGCGGTAACGTCGGTGTGCTTCCGTTACTCAGCGCGCGATACATCTTGGCTAGTTCGTCGAGGAACACGGCGGCCGACCAGCCATCGAAGATCAGGTGATGCGCGACAACGAAAAGCGCATGTCGATCCGGCGCCAGCGACATCACTTCGATGCGGGCCAGCGGCGCTTGATTCAAATCGAACGGCGTCCGCATGGACGCAGCGCAATGCGCTTCGAGTTCGGATTCTTTAATCGCGCCGACGTCATGCAGCGGAACGGCCAGACGCTTGCCCATTTGCATCACGCTGCCATCGGCGGCAAACGCAATGGAAAACGCTTCGTGGCGTTCGGTCAGCGAAGCAACGGCGGCGGCGAGCGCAGTTTTATCGAGGGGTCCGTCGAGCGTCACGAGCAGCGATTCGTTGAACGCCGTATTCACCGCATCGCCGAATTGGCATGCCAGCCATTTTTCGAGTTGTGCGTCCGTAATCGGCACGTCATCCGGAAGCTGGTTGGTGACCGAATCGATCTCCGGACCTTCCGCAGCCTCTTTGGGACTTGAGATACGCGACGTCAGAATGCCGACATCGAGCAACTCGACGACGGCATCTTCGACGCGCTCGGCGATCGTTTGCGTTTCCGCATCGCCATGGGCGACGGAGAGAAAACAATTGAACTGCGCGTACACATGCAAACCGCGTTCTCGCAATGCGTAGTAAAAAAGTTCGGCCCACGCCTGATCGCCATCGACAAAAATTCGCCATAGCGAACTGAACGTCACCGCGCGCAGCGGCGCGTTGTGCTTCGCGAAAAACGCGTTCAGGCGCGTGACCAAACGCGACGTTCGCGCATTCACCGCCTCTTGCAATGCGGGGCCGCTTTGCTTGACAAACGTCAGCGCCGCTTTCGCCGCCGCGAGCGCGAGCGGATGACGCACGAAGGTGCCGGCGAAATACGTGACGCCCGCCTCCGGATAACTATCGTCGCCGAATTGCCAATGACCGCCATCGAGCGCATCCATCCACGACGAAATCCCCGCGATCGCGGCGAACGGCAATCCCCCACCGATGATTTTTCCGTACGTCGCGATGTCGGCTCGAACGCCGTAGAACTCTTGCGCGCCACCGGGTGCGATTCGGAAACCCGTGATCACTTCGTCAAAAATGAGCGCGCAACCGGCGCCGTCACAGATCGTGCGCAGTTCGCGGACGAACTCACGCGGCTGCAACGACGGATTTTTTCCCTGCACCGGCTCGATCATCACGCCTGCCAGATCGCTCGCGCGTTCGCGAATCACGCGAAGCGATTCCGGCGAACCGTAATCCAGCACCAAAACATTTTCGACCGCGCTGGCGAGAATGCCGGGCGCCGCCGCGATCGAACGCAACTGCCGCGTGCCGCGCACGATCACTTCATCGAAAATGCCGTGATACGAATCCTTGAAGATGACGATCGTCTTACGGCCCGTGACCGTGCGCGCGATGCGCATTGCGCCCATCACCGCTTCGGAACCCGTGTTGCAGAACGCGACGCGCGGCATGCCGGTCATGTCGCTGATGAGTTGCGCCACGTCCGCCGTCAACGGATGTTGCGGACCGATCTCCATGCCTTGGTGCACCTGCGCGACGAGCGCGTCGGCGACGAAGTCGGGTTGATATCCGAGAAAATTCGCGCCGAATGCGTTGAGCAGATCGATGTATTCGTGGCCATCGATGTCCCACATCCGCGCGCCTTTCGAGCGCTCGACGACGATCGGATAGACCAGCTCTTTCCACAACGGATTGAATCCGGTGACGACGCGCGGATCCGCCATCAACTGCCGATGCTGCTGACTGAACGATTTGGATTTCGCGGTGCGCGTCGTGTAGCGCTGGACGAACGCGTCGAGCCACATCCGTTGCGCCGGCGTCGTCGCGATGCCCTGTCGCGTCGTGATGCGAGCCGCCGCGCCGAACGGTCGTTCGCGCAAATCCGCTGGCTGCGCGTCGTCGGCAACATTCGGCATCGGCGCCAGTTCGGGAGCCGCGGTACCCGTCAGCTTCGCGAGCAGTTGTGCCTGATGCTGCAACAACTGCATTTGGCTTTGCAGCAGCCGCGTCACGTCCGTCGACGCCGAATCGGTCGTGGCTGCGAGTTGCATCGGCGCAAGAGCATCCGGTGCCAACGTTTGATCCAGCCATTCCGCCAGCCGCGCGACGCTATCGATATCTTCCATCAAACGACGGAACTTCAAACGCTGGCCGTAGCGTTTTTCCAGCGCGAGCGCGGCCTGCGTCAAACTCAGCGAATCCAGACCGAGATCGAGGAAACTCGATTCGTCGTGCGTCGCGTCGATGTTTTCGCCAGACAACGATTCGAACATCTCACGCAACTCGGCGCGGATTCGCAGCGAACGCGATTCTGCGATCGGCGGCGGCGCATCGGGAAGCGATGGCTGAATCGCGGACTTGGTTTGAACGATGGCGTCGATCCAATAACGCTCGCCCGCGAACGGGTAACCCGGCAGCGGGAGGCGTCGACGGTTCTTGCCATCGTGATACGCATCCCAATCGATCTCGCCGCCGCGACACCAGACGCCGGCAACCGCTTCCGCAAGATTTTCGGTATCGCGAGGATCGCTTTCGCCGCGCAGCGACGACAGTGCGCGCGTCGACCACGCCGGAACACCGCGCGCGAGTTTGCTGAG
>DATBAU010000268.1:0-7495 GCA_036271355.1 Rudaea sp.
GTTCTGGTCGCGCACAGCAGCGGCGGCCGCGGCGGCTTTGCCGGCGGATTTCACGTCGTCGTGCGAGGGAATGCGCAGGATCGCGCCGCGCTTGAGCGCGTTGATATTGTCCTTGTAGAACGCGTTGGGATTGGCCTGCAGAAGCGCCAGCATCATCGCGTTGGTATCGGTGTTGTCGTCTTTCGTCGCACGCGCGATTTCGGACAGCGTTTCGCCTTCGGCGACCGGTCCGTATTCGCCGCTGGCGGCGGTGCGCTCCGGCGCGGGAGTCGACTTCGGAACCGGCGTGGGCTTCGGTGGCGGCGCGGGTTTCGGCGGCGGCGCGGCGGCGGCAACGCGTGGCGTTTTCACCTTTGGCGCCGGCGCAGGGCGGGCAGCCTTCGGCGGCGGCAACGGCATCGAGTTGGCGGGCGCGGCTTCGCGCGCCGGCGCGACGGTGGCCGTCGAGCCTCGCGAGGCCGGCGCGGTCACGGGCGGATCGAGCAATATGGTGTATTCGCGAAGCACGCGGCCCTTGGCCCAGTTGGCTTCGACAAGGAAGTCGAGGAACGGTTCGCGGACCGCGTCTTTCGTGGTCACGCGGATCACCGGCTGGCGACCGTTGCTGATCACTTCGAAATCGAGAGGGATGTTGATCCGCGCGCGGTCGAGACCGACGCGCTGGAAATCCTCGGCCTTGGCGAGGCTGACGTTGAGGCCGGCAGCCTCCGCGGGAGAATCGGCGATGACGGCGATTTCCGCGTTAAGTGGTTGATTCAAGCCAGATTTGACTTGAATCGCACCCAGGCCCAATGCGAATGCATTGCCTGCACCGGCGAGCGCCAGCGCAATGGCAAGGGATAACTTGGTCGAACCATTCATGAGGTCATTCCCCCGAAAGACAGTAGCCGGCTTTAAGCCTTCCCTCGAACCTAAAGCTAGAAAACCCCTTATAACACAAAGGTAACTATAGATCACAAATACGATTTCACCAATACCTCGGCCACCTGAATGGCGTTCAGGGCCGCTCCCTTGCGGATATTATCCGAGACGATCCAAAGGTCGAGCCCGCGCGGGTGTGAGATGTCCTCGCGGATGCGCCCGACGAAGACGGCATCCTTCCCGGCCGCGTCGCCGACGGGCGTCGGATAACCGCCCGGCGCGCGCTTGTCCATCACGACGACGCCGGGCGCATTTTCCAGCAATTCGCGCGCTTCGTCTGCGGTGATTTTCGCCTTCGTTTCGACGTGCACCGCTTCGGAGTGCCCGAAGAACACCGGCACGCGCACGCAGGTCGGATTCACCTGGATTCCGGGGTCGCCTAGGATCTTCCGCGTCTCCCACACCATCTTCATCTCTTCCTTCGTATAGCCGTTGTCCTGGAAGGAATCGATGTGCGGGATCACATTAAACGCGATCTGCTTCGGAAATTTTTCGGGTTTCACGTTCTGGAAGTTGAGCAGCGAGGCCGTCTGCTTGCCGAGTTCTTCCAGTCCTGAGCGTCCTGCGCCGGAAACGGACTGATACGTCGCCACATTGATTCGCTCGATGCCGACCTTGCGATGGATCGGCGCGAGCGCGACGAGCAACTGCATCGTCGAACAATTCGGGTTCGCGATGATGTTGCGCGCGGTGTACTCCGCGATCGCATCGGGATTCACCTCGGCGACGACCAGCGGGATGTCGTCCTGATAGCGGAATTCCGACGTGTTATCGATCACGACCGCGCCCGCCTGCGCGGCGCGCGGCGCGTGTTCCCGGCTCACCGATCCGCCGGCGGAGAAAAAAGCGATGTCGGTGCCGGCGAAATCGAAATCGGCGAGGTTTTTCACCGTCACCGAACGATGGCCGAACTCGATTATCTCGCCCGCCGAACGCGCGCTCGCGAGCGGCGTGAATTCGCCGATCGGGAATTTGCGTTCCTTCAGGATCGCCAGAAGCGCTTCGCCGACGGCGCCCGTCGCGCCGACCATCGCTACGTTGTACTTTTCTTTTTTCATCGCCGTAATTTTACTGGGAGAGGTCTCGCCGGATATTTTTCAATGCATCCGGATTGAGGATATTGGGCGGCTTTCCGGCGTGCGGACCGAAACCGAGCGCGGCGATCAAGTTGTTGCAGGCCAGCTGCGTCATCGCGCGGCGCGTAGCGGTCGACGCGCTCGCGATGTGCGGCGTCAGCACGACGTTGTCGAGCGTCGCGAAATCGCGATTGAACGCGGGTTCGTTTTCGAAAACGTCGAGGCCCGCGCCGGCGATGCGCTTCGAGCGCAACGCGTCGATCAACGCAACGTCATCGACGATGCCGCCGCGTGCCACGTTCACAAGAATCGCCGAGTGTTTCATCATCGCCAGTTCCGCTTCGCCGATTGCATGTTTCGTTTCCGCCGAATACGGCAAGACGAGGACCAGAAAATCCGAGCGTTGCAGCAATTCGTCGCGACTAACGTAAGCGGCACGGCATTCGCGTTCGATCGAGGCATCAACGCGCGAGCGGTTGTGATAAATCACTGGCATGTTGAAACCGATCGCGCGCCGCGCGACGGCTTGTCCGATGCGGCCCATGCCGTAAATGCCGAGCGTCTGCCCGGAAATTTCGGCGCCGAGCATCAAGTGATACGACATGCCACGCCATTGGCCGTCACGCAAATAACGCTCGGCTTCGGTGACGCGTCGCGCGGTGGACAGCATCAGCGTCCACGCGAAATCGGCGACGGCTTCGTTGAGCACATCGGGCGTATTGGTCGCGACAATGCCAGCGGCTGTCAGCGCGGGCAGATCGAGATTGTTGTATCCGACAGCCGTGTTCGCGACAGCGCGCAGGGATTTGGCTTGGGCGATTGATTCTGCATCGAGCGGATCGGAAACGCCGAGCACGGCGCCGTGTTTGTCGCGCAGCTTTGCGCCGATCTGTTTAGCGGACCAGCTTTGGTTTTCGGTTTCGGCTTCGACGTCGCAATGCACACGCAACCCGTCGATGATGTCGTCGAACAGCGGGCGCGAAATCCAGACGCGCGGTCGATCGCTCATGAGGATCCCGCCGGGATGCGCGGCGAGACGTCGCCCACATCGCCGCATTGCGCTCGATGACGCAAAGCCTGATCCATCAGCACGAGCGCCATCATCGATTCGGCGATCGGCGTGGCGCGAATGCCGACGCACGGATCGTGACGGCCTTTCGTGCGTACATCGACCGCTTCGCCCGATTCGTTCACACTTTTGCCGGGAATCAGAATG
This sequence comes from Rudaea sp., assembly GCA_036271355.1. GTDB lineage: Bacteria > Pseudomonadota > Gammaproteobacteria > Xanthomonadales > Rhodanobacteraceae > Rudaea. The sequence goes on from DATBAU010000268.1 coordinate 3,214, forward strand.
CTCGACGCCGGTTTCAGCGCGAGCGAAGCAACGATGTTCTGTCCCGTCGAAATGCCGCCGAGAATTCCGCCGGCGTGATTCGACAGAAATCCTTGCGGCGACATTTCGTCGCGATGTTCGCTGCCCTTCTGTTCCACCGCAGCGAAGCCGTCGCCGATCTCGACACCTTTCACCGCATTGATCGACATCATCGCCGACGCGACTTCGCCGTCGAGCTTGCCGTAGATCGGTTCGCCCCAGCCGGGCGGAACGTTTTCCGCGACGACATTGACGCGCGCGCCGATCGAATCGCCGGATTTTCGAAGCGCGTCGATGTAATGTTCCAGTTCCGCCACCATCGACGCATCGGGCCAGAAGAACGGATTCGCGTCGACGCTCGCCCAAGCGAATTGCTTCGGCGTCAGCGGACCCAATTGCGCCAACCAACCGCGCACGACCACGTCGAATTTCTGCGACAGCCATTTCTTTGCGATAACGCCCGCGGCGACGCGCATCGTCGTTTCACGTGCGGACGAACGGCCGCCACCGCGATAGTCGCGCATGCCGTATTTTTGCCAATAGGTGTAATCGGCATGACCGGGTCTGAAAACATGCGCGATGTCCGAATAATCCTTGGAACGCGCATCGGTGTTGCGGATCAACAGCGCGATGGGCGTGCCGGTGGTCTTGCCTTCGAACACACCGGAGAGAATTTCGACATCGTCGGCCTCATGCCGTTGCGACGTGTATTTCGACATCCCCGTCGCGCGTCGTTCGAGATCGCGCTTGAATTCTTCGGGCGCGATTTCGAGTCCCGGCGGACATCCATCGATGACGCAGCCGATCGCCGGTCCGTGGCTTTCGCCGAACGTCGTGACGGTCAATAATTTTCCGAAGGAATTGCTCGACACGATTATCGTTTCGCCAACGCCGTTTTGATCGACTTCGCGTGCTTGACCAATTCCGCGCGCGAAATCACGAACACACCCATTTGTCCGACATCGAACTCGATCCAATCGAGCGGTAACTTCGGGAGCAAACGCACCAGCGCATGCTCGCTCTCGCCGACTTCGACGATCAGCACGCCCGGCTCGTTCAAATGCGCCGGCGCTTCGGCGAGGATGCGCAGCGCGAAATCCAGACCATCGTCGCCCGCCTTCAACGCCAGCGATGGCTCATGGTCGTATTCGGCCGGAAGCGCGGCGAATTCCTGCAACGTCACATACGGCGGGTTGCTGACGATCAGATCGTACTTCTCGCCTTTGAGGTTCTTGAACAAATCCGACTTGACCGCGCGCACGCGGTTTTCCACATTCTGGAAAAGTATATTTTCGCGCGTCAACGAGAGTGCTTCGTCGCTGATGTCGGCGAGATCGACGTCCCATTCCGGATTGTGCGCCGCCATTGCGATACCGATGCAGCCCCCGCCCGTGCACAAATCCAGCGCACGACGCACGTGCACACCTTCGAGCCACGGCGAGAATCCGTTGAGAATCGTTTCGGCGATCGGCGAGCGCGGCACCAGCGCGCGTTCGTCGGATTTGAATTTCAATCCCGCGAACCACGCTTCGCCGGTGAGATAGGCGATCGGCTTGCGCTCGCGCACGCGGCGCTCGATCAGCGCGAGCACGCGCTTGCGCTCGGGCGCGGTGAGTTTCGCAACGCCGTACGCGGGCGACAGATCGTGTGGCAAATGTAACGTCTGCAGCACGGCGTGCGTGGCTTCGTCCATCGCGTTGTCGTAGCTGTGTCCGAACGTGAGTCCGGCCGCGGCGAAACGGCTCGCGCCGTAGCGGATGAAGTCGACGATGGTTTCGAGTTCGGCGGTCACGGCGTTCGTTCGTCGTCAAGAACGCGAAGTATAGGACAAGCCCGCAGGTATAATTGCGCGATGAATTCTCCGACGCGGCCGACGCGACAACTTCCGATCACGCTCATCGTCATCGCCGCGTTCGCCGCGGCCATCGGCTTGTGGCTCGGCCAGCGCTTCATGAGCGCGCCCGCCGCGCCGGTGATGAAGAACGCCGTGCTGTATCCCGCGCCGCGAAGCGTTCCCGATTTCAAGCTCACGCAGGCCAACGGCCAGCCGCTCACGCTCGATAGCTGGCGCGGGCACTGGAGCGCCGTCTATTTCGGATATACCAGTTGCCCCGACGTGTGTCCGACCACGCTCGCGATGTTCAAGCAAGTCTGGCGCGATCTCGGCGACGAACGCGCCAACGCCCGTTTCGATTTCATTTCCGTCGATCCACAGCGCGACACGCCCGACAAGCTGGCGAAGTACGTTTCGTTCTTCAATCCGGATTTCATCGCCGCGACGGGTAGCGACGACGAACTCACCAAACTCACGCGCGGTCTCGGCCTCATGTACACGCGCGAGACGGATGCGAACGGGAATATCGAAGTCGATCACAGCGGTTCGGTCGTCATCATCGATCCCGACGCGAAATTGCGCGGCATCTTCCGTCCTCCGTTCGCCGCGCAGGACGTGACCGCCGATCTCGAGACGCTGATGAAGAGCACGCGCTGACGTGAGGCTCTCCAGCCGATTGCAATATCTGCTTCCGCACCGCTTCCTTTCGCGACTCGTTTATTGGGGAACGCGCTGGACGTGGCGGCCGTGGAAGAATTTTCTGATCGCGACCGTCGTGAAGCAATACAGCGTGGACATGCGTGAAGCCGCGCAGACCGATCCGCTCGCGTTTCCTTTCTTCAATGCGTTTTTCACACGCGCATTGAAAGCGGGTGCGCGCTCGGCGCCGAGCGATCCGGCCGCGATCGCCTGCCCTGCCGACGGGCGAATCAGTCAGCTCGGCGCAATCGTCGAGGGGCGTCTTCTGCAAGCGAAAGGTCGCGACTATTCCGTCGCCGAACTCATCGGCGACGAAAAAACCGCCGAACGATTTCGCGATGGACGCTTCATCACGATCTATCTGTCGCCGCGCGACTATCACCGCGTGCATGCGCCGCTCGACGGCGCGCTGCGCGAAACGCTGCACATTCCCGGACGCATCTTCAGCGTCGCGCCGGGAACGGTCGAGGACGTTCCGAATCTGTTTTCGCGCAACGAACGGCTCGTCTGCCATTTCGACGGCGAACATGGTCCGTTCTGCGTGATCCTCGTCGGCGCCATGCTCGTGTCAGGCATCGAGACGATCTGGGACGGCGTCGAGGTGCCGCCGTATGCGACTTCGGTGGTCCGGAAATCCTGGTCGGATCGCACCGTCCGGCTGATGCGTTTCGACGAACTCGGTCGTTTCAACATGGGTTCGACCGTCATCGTTTTGATCCCGCCCGGTGGCGGCGAGCTCGATCCGAATCTGCTGCCGGAATCCTCGGTAAAAGTCGGCCAGATGATCGGTAGGACCGGCTGATTCTAACAACTGATTTCCTCTACAAATTCAATCTTATCAGCCGCTTAGACGGCCAAATGTTCGTCATAAAAAAGTGCTCGCAATTTTCCGTGGGATACCCCAAAATGTGACGCAGGGGGTCGAAATGTGACGCAATTTGCAAGCGTCCATCGACGATCCGGCTATAGTTGCGAGGCGGCCGTCGTGCCGCGAACAGAGGTCACCATGCGGATCGTCACTCGTATCATCGCTCTTACGCGCTCGATTCAGCTCAACCGTCAGTTCCGCGAGATCGAGAAGTCAATTGCGGACCTGCCGTTGGCCAACCGTCGTCAGCTCGCGGCCATCGCCATGCGCGAATTCGCCGCGGCGGCCAAGTGCGAATTCCCGCACCTGTATGGCACCAGTGATCAGGGCCAGCGCTATCAACCGTGGGGCAACGGCACCGATGTGGGCATGTCCCGCGTGAAGTCCGACAACCCGCAGGTCAAGCTGCGCGGCATCGCGCTGTGGCTTACCGTCGCGTATCACGAAACCAAGGACTCGCAGTACGGTGAAGTCCAGAACCTGCACCGGCAGCTGATGCGCACGCTGCGTGTGCTGAAGGAATGCGTTCCACCAGCCGAAGTGAATCAATGGAACGTCGCGCAGGCGAAAGTCGCGGCGGCCTGATTAAAGACTCCACGTCAAGCTTCACCTTCTTCGACGCCGGGATAAAAACCCGGCGTTTTTTTTTGCGTCCAAAGGAGTGTGTCTTTTCTGTGGAAGGGGGATTGGATTACTTTGCTCTTGATCTGCTTTCGAGCAACAGCTTCCGCCGCAAGCGGCGGGTAACTTTTTGCTCAACGGCAAAAAGTCACCAAAAAACGTTTTTTGATTTGTCCCGCAGTCTGTTGTCCGCAGACAGCACGTCCGTGCTGCTGGCTGCGGACCGCGCGCATCCCTGCGCG
>DATBAU010000269.1:0-4266 GCA_036271355.1 Rudaea sp.
CGGCACCCCGAAGAGCAACGACTGCAATATTCTCGGTGGCCCCACGCCTCCCGGCCGCGAAGGACAGATGGGCGGCATCTGGGGACGTCCCGGCGTCATCTACGACGCGCAGAAAAACATGATCTACGTCGCTACCGGCAACGGAATCTTCGATGCCGACGTCGCCAACAATTTCGAGTGGGGCGACAGCGTCCTCGAACTGAATGCGAACGGCACCGGTTCCGGCATGGGATTTCCGGTCGACAGTTATACGCCGGCGGAAAACGCAACGCTCTATCGCAACGACACCGATCTGGGTTCGACGGCGCCCGCCATCCTGCCTTCGACGAGCACCTCATTTCCGCATCTGGCCATCCAAAGCGGCAAGGACAGCTGCGTGCGTCTGATCAATCTCGACAACATGAGCGGCATGAGCGGCCCGGGGCACGCCGGCGGCGAATTGAACGAGGCCACGAGCTGCACCACGGACGCCATCGGCGGCGGCGTAGTCTTTCCGCAGCCAGCCGTGTGGGTGAATCCGGCGGACAATTCGACCTGGGTTTACGTCGTGAATCACAACGGCAAGATTCAGGCGTATCAACTCAACGTCTCGGGAACACCATCGCTGACGAAGAAATGGTCCGGCGCGGCAGGCCGATCGCCGGTCATCGCCGGCCAAATGCTTTTCTACGTTTCCGGCGACGCCGTGGTGGCGCTGGATTTACTGACGGGCCGGCAATTGTGGACGGGGGCGATCGGCGATACGCATTGGCAGAGCCCGATCGTCGTCAATCAGCACGTGTATGTTGCCGATAAAACGGGTGCGATTAAGTCCTTCTACATCGACGGCGTTTTCAACAACGGTTTCAATTGACGATCGCGCGGCGACGCCGAATTACGGCGTCGCTTGTTTCATCGGAATCGCTTTCACGCCGGCGTCGGATAGCGTTTTCTGCGCGGCTTCCGTGTCGCTCGCGCTCGCGTACGGGCCGACCATCACGCGATTCCACGTTTTGCCGTTGACCGACACGCTCTGCACTTTCGCGACGATGCCGAGCATGGCGAGTTTCGCCTTCGCTTCGTCGGCGGTTTTCGAATCGCCATACGAACCGGCGAGCAATGCGTAGCGCGCGTTGGGATCGGTCGAAGGTGGCGGCGGAGCGGTCGGCGTCGACGTTGGGTTTTGCGCTTGCGCGGTGAGCTGCTGCTGACGTTGCTGCTCGGCGCGCGCTTTCGCTGACAATTCGGCATCCGGAATCACTACTTCCATTTCCGGTAGCACGTAATAGAAGTCGAAGGCTTTCTTCGGTGGCGCGGGCTTTTTGCCGGCTTCGTCGGCGACCGATTGCTCGGATTCTTTCGGCGCGGTCGCTTCCGCATTCGGCTGTGGCAGATTTTTCTTGCGCAACATCGGCGCCCAGTCCTTGATCAGCACCGTCGCCGAAATCGCGAGTCCGAGCAGAACACCGATGCCGAGCCACACCCACGCCGGCCACGCGGTGCGTTCGCGTTCGCGAAAGGCCTGTTTGGTCTGCTTCGCCATCACATGCTCTCCGGAGCGGATACGCCGAGCATATCCAGTCCATTCTTCAATACCTGACGCACGGCGACGATGAGCGTCAATCGCGCGTCGCGCAGATCGGCGTCGTCCACGAGAAACGCGTGCGCGTGGTAATACGTGTGCAGAGCGTACGCCAACTCGCGCAGGTATTGCGCGACGAGATGCGGTTCGAGATTGTTCGCCGCCGCTTCGATCACTTCCGGATAGCGCGCGAGTTCCGTCATCAACGCACTTTCGTGTTCGTTGTCGAGCCGCGCGAGATGTTTCAGACCGTTCGCGCGATCCCAATTCAAACCACGTTCGCCCGCTTGGCGCAATACGCTGCAAACGCGAGCGTGCGCGTACTGCACGTAGTACACCGGATTGTCGTTGCTTTGCGAACGCGCGAGGTCGATGTCGAACACGAGCTGCGAATCGGATTTCCGCGCGACTAAAAAGAAACGCGTCGCATCGCGGCCGGCTTCTTCGATCAGATCACGCAACGTCACATAACTGCCGGCGCGCTTGGACAGTTTCACTTCCTCGCCGCCGCGCATGACGGTGACCATCTGATACAGCATGTAATCCGGATAGCCTTTCGGAATGCCGGTGTCGAGCGCCTGCAGTCCCGCTTTGACACGCGCGAGACTGCCGTGATGATCCGAACCGAGCACGGTGATCGCGCGCTGATATCCGCGCAGCCATTTGCTGCGGTGATAGGCGACGTCGGGTACGAAATACGTGAACGTGCCGTCGGACTTGCGCATCACGCGATCTTTGTCGTCGCCGTAGTCGGTCGTTCGCAGCCACAGCGCGCCGCCGTCTTCGTAGGTGTGTCCGTGGCCGACGAGTTCGCGCACCGTTTCCTCGACCTTGCCGTCGCCGTACAGCGACGATTCGAGGAAGTAGACGTCGAAGTCCACGCCGAACGCTTTCAGATCGAGATCTTGCTCGTGACGCAGATACGTCACGGCAAATTCGCGGATCGCGTCGAGATTTTCCGGATCGCGCGCACCGACGACGATGTGATCGTCCGCGCTAGCCGATTCGCCGGCGAGATAGGCGGTCGCGACATCAGCGATGTAGTCGCCGCGATAACCGTCGGCGGGCCACTCGGGCGAATCCGGCGAAAGTCCGCGCGCGCGCGCTTGCACCGATAGCGCGAGATTGTGGATCTGCACGCCGGCATCGTTGTAATAAAACTCGCGGCGCACGTCCCAGCCACTCGCGGCGAGAAGGCGCGCGATCGAATCGCCGATCGCCGCGTTGCGGCCGTGTCCGACGTGGAGCGGACCGGTCGGATTGGCCGACACGAATTCCACGCCCGCCATCTTGCCCGCGCCATTCTGGTTGTGGCCGTAGTCCCCGGCATCGTCGAACACGCGCGCGACTTCGGCGTGGTACGCCTGTGGACTCAGAAAGAAATTGATGAAACCTGGCCCTGCGATTTCCACTTTTTGTAGTTGTGTACTTTGTGGCAACGCCGCGACGAGCGCTTCGGCGACGGCGCGCGGATTCTTGCGCGCGGGCTTGGCCAGCAGCATCGCCGCGTTCGTCGCGAAATCGCCATGTTCTTTCTGCCGAGTGCGCTCGATGACGAAAGGCGCGTCGGCGTCGGCGGGCAGCGTGCCCTGTTCCCGCAGGCGCTCGATCGCGCGCTGGACGAGTTGATGCAGAGGTTCTTTCACGACGAAATCCTAAAGATGCCGCGTATTGTAGTCAGCGGCGTTTTCAATCAGAAGCGAAGGCGGCTCGCGGTCGGAGTTGCGCGACGGAAAACGGCATCGCAAAGCCACTTTTTCTAGCCCTCGTGGCCTGTGGATAACTTTGTGGGTAGAGATGCTTGCCGATGCGAGGACGCTATGCTAGGACATTACAAATTCGTGTTATTTGGCAAACTGCATTATCCAAATACTTGAATTCACTAGCTTTTTAAGCTGACATATCATTGAAATGAAAATTGCACGGATACATTTCAACAAATGCAGCATTGTGTATAACGCCGCACAGTGTACGCGCGAAATCGGCTTGTCAAAAAACCGCAATCGGTCGCGGATATCCTGAAGTCCGGCAGTCGTTCCGGCGTTAATTTCAGGGACGCGCAGCGTGCGGGATGCGCACGGTGCGCCAGGTGCAAGGAAGCGCCGACTGCCGAACTTTCTCAGCCGATTCCGTCGACCACCGCGCGGAACGTCTCGATCACTTCGGTGCCGTTGCGCGGCGACTGCGTCGTCGCGCGCATGCGCTCCGCCATGAGTCGCACGCGCGGAACGTTTGCCAGTTTCGCTTCGGCGAAGGCTTTGCGTCCCGGTCCCGAACTGAAACGGTGCAGCTCGAAGAAATAATGTTCCTGGCCAGTTGTCAGGAAATTCAGGATCGGCTGCGCAGATTCCGGACTGTCGGGGCTACGGCGGCTGCGCATCTCGCGTTCGAGACACAAGCGCTCGGTGCTCGACATGAAGATAGGGAATGCTTCGGCGACATTCGCTGTGTCCAGATCTGCAGCAACGAGCGCGAGTTCGAGCGCGTGCACCATGCGCGGATCGTCGCGCCAGCCCGGCGCGTGCTTGTCGAGTTTTTCGTCGAGCTTCTGCGCGAGCGCGCCACCCGATTGCATCACCATTTCCGCGCTGTTGTATTCCACGGCCGGCGGCGCGGGGCGCGCATCGAACGTGCTGCCCGCGATCATCAGTTCGATGCCGAGATAAACGTTGGCGTGGTCGTCGCGCGAGAAACCGGAGATATCG
>DATBAU010000270.1:0-14305 GCA_036271355.1 Rudaea sp.
CGACGAGCGCCACGAACTGGCGCGGAAGATAACGGACCTGGTGCGCGACGCTCAGCGGCGCGACGGTCCACCGGATACAAGCGTGCAGGGTGACAGCGAATGAAGTTGGCCGGATTGCGTAGGATTGGACTCGGTGCCGCATTGGCGATGGTCGCGAACGCGGCGCACGCGTTGGCCGAGCCGTGGCAGCTCAACATGACACAGGGTGTGACGGAAACCTCGCGAGAGGTCTACGCCATGCACATGTGGGCGTTCTGGGTTTGTGTCGCCATCGGCATCGTCGTGTTCGGCGCGATGATCTGGTCCATGATCTTCCATCGCAAATCCCGCGGCGCGGTCGCGGCGCGCTGGAGTCACAACACGCGCGTGGAAGCGATCTGGACGGTGGTTCCGATCATCATCCTCGTTTCGCTGGCGTGGCCGGCGACGAACGTGCTGTTGAAGATGGCCTACACGGAGAAATCCGACATGACCATCAAGGTCACGGGTTATCAGTGGAAGTGGGGTTACGACTACATCAACGTCGGCGACAAGCCTTATCACGTGCATTTCATTTCGCGACTGGATCCTCAGAGCGACAAGACGCGCGAACTGAAGTCCGGCATGGATCCGTGGGCGGTGAAGCAAGGCAACGAGCAGACGTATCTGCTCGACGTCGACAAACCGCTCATCATTCCGGCGGACACGAAGGTTCGCTTCGTCGTCACCGGCGACGATGTGATTCACGCCTGGTGGGTGCCGCAGCTCGGCTGGAAGCAGGACGCCATTCCCGGAATCATCAACGACGCGTGGACCGAAGTTCACGATCCGGGTGTTTATCGCGGACAGTGCGCCGAATTGTGCGGCCAGGATCACGGCTTCATGCCGATCGTGGTCAAGGTTGTGTCGAAGGCGGATTTTCAGACGTGGATCGATCAGCAGGAAGCAGCGATGCATCCGGCGACACCGACACCCGCTGCGCCGGCCGCTACCGCTCCGACACCTGCGGCACCGACGCAAAGCTGATCGCGCCCATCAAAGCATTCGAGTAGAGGTTTCATCATGGCAACGCATGCCGCCGCACACCACGACGCCCACGACGCGCACGATCATCACGATCACAAGCCACACGGGTTCATCAATCGTTGGGTCTTCTCGACCAATCACAAAGACATCGGCACGCTGTACCTGATCTTCTCGTTCATCATGGCGTGCATCGGCGCGGCGTTTTCGGGCGTGATCCGCACCGAGCTGGCCGCCCCCGGCCTGCAGTTCGTACAGCCGTATTTCTTCAATCAGATGACCACGCTGCACGCGCTCGTGATGATCTTCGGCGTCATCATGCCGGGCTTCGTCGGCCTCGCGAACTGGATGATTCCGCTCCAGGTCGGCGCGCCGGACATGGCGCTGCCGCGCATGAACAACTGGTCGTTCTGGATTCTTCCGTTCGCGTTCTTCCTGCTGCTCTCCACGCTGTTCATGCCCGGCGGCGGCCCGGCCGGCGGCTGGACGATGTATCCGCCGCTCGCGATTCAGGGCGGAAATTCGGTCGCCTTCATGGTGTTCGCGATCCATTTGATGGGCATCAGCTCGATCATGGGCGCGATCAACATCATCGCGACCATCCTCAATATGCGCGCGCCCGGCATGGCGCTGCTGAAGATGCCACTGTTCGTATGGTCGTGGCTGATCACCGCGTTCCTGCTCATCGCCGTGATGCCCGTGCTCGCGGGCGCGGTCACGATGCTGCTCACCGACAAATATTTCGGCACCAGCTTCTTCAACGCGGCCGGCGGCGGCGATCCGGTGATGTTCCAGCACATCTTCTGGTTCTTCGGGCATCCCGAGGTGTACATCATGATCCTGCCGGCATTCGGCATCGTGTCGGAAATCATCCCGACCTTCAGCCGCAAGCCGCTGTTCGGTTATCAGGCCATGGTGTATGCGGTCGCGTCGATCGCGTTCCTCTCGTTCATCGTGTGGGGACACCACATGTTCACCGTCGGCATGCCTACCGGCGGCGAAATCTTCTTCATGTATTCGACCATGCTCATCGCCGTGCCGACGGGCGTGAAAGTGTTCAACTGGATTTCCACGATGTGGAAAGGATCACTCTCGTTCGAAGCGCCGATGTTGTGGGCGGTTTCGTTCGTGATCCTGTTCACCATCGGCGGATTTTCCGGCCTGATGCTTGCCATCACGCCAGCGGATTTCCAATATCAGGATACGTATTTCGTCGTCGCGCATTTCCATTACGTGCTGGTCACCGGCGCGCTGTTCTCCATCATCGGCGCGATCTATTACTGGTGGCCGAAATGGACCGGCAAGATGTACAGCGACTTCTGGTCGAAAGTGCACTTCTGGTGGTCGATGGTGTTCGTGAATGTGCTGTTCTTTCCGCAGCACTTCTTGGGACTCGCCGGCATGCCGCGTCGCGTCCCGGATTACAACGTCGCCTTCTCCGACTGGAACATGATCAGCACGATCGGCGCCTACGGAATGTTCTTCACGCCGTTCATGATGTTCGGCATCTTGTATTGGTCGCTCAAGCACGGCAAGCCGGCCGCGGCAGTTTCATGGGAAGGTGCGCACGGTCTCGAATGGACGGTTCCGTCGCCCGCGCCGTTCCACACCTTCGAAGTGCCGCCCGTGATTCGCGACGAAGATCTCGCTCACGGAGACGTAGCCTCTTGAGCGCTTCGATGACGCATCCGAAGTTCGATCCCGCCGCGCGCCGCGCGTCCGTGCGCCGCACGGTGTGGATCCTCGCGATCGTCGCGCTGGCGGTGTTCGTCGGCTTCATCGTGCATGTCGTCATCCGCTGACATGGAACTGACGCGCGAACAAGCCGCCAAGCGCTTCCGCAATCGCGCTGTGCTGGTCTGCGTGTGCATGTTCCTGTTCGGTTTCGCCTGTGTGCCGATCTATCGCATCGCCTGCACCCACGGCTATCTGGGACCTCGCGTACAGAACGCACCGGACGGCTCGTACAATCTCGGCGACGTCAAGATCGATACATCGCGCTGGGTCACGGTGCAATTCGTCGGCAGCGTCAACAGCAAACTCGCTTGGCAATTCGCGCCGGAAAATTTCAGCGTGAAAGTGCATCCGGGCCAGCTCACCCAAGCGTGGTTCGACGCGACCAACCACGCCGACATCGCCATCGTCGGCAACGCCGTGCCGAGCATCGCACCGAATCAGGCGTCGCTCTATTTCACCAAGACCGAATGTTTTTGCTTCACCGAGCAAACGCTCAAGGCCGGCGAATCGCGCCGCATGCCGGTGAAGTTCATCGTCGATCCGAAGATGCCCGCGGACATCGACTCGCTCACGCTTTCGTATACTTTTTTCAATAATGAACTGGCGACCAAACGCATCGCGGAGCAGGCGCGTGCCGCGGTGAAGCCGGCGTCGTAGGAATTCACTAGGAAATCGCCATGGCCGAAACTCACAATCCAACTGCCTATTACGTGCCGCACGGCACGCGCTGGCCGATCATCGGTTCGTTCGGACTGTTCTTCACTGTCGGCGGCGCCGCGCTGTGGATGAACGAGTTTGCGCCGGGCAAAATCCTGATGGCCATCGGCGTCGCGATGATCCTGTCGATGATGTTCCTGTGGTTCCGCAACGTCATCGCCGAATCGCTCGCGGGCACTTACAACAAACAGGTCGACACGTCGTTCCGCATGGGAATGATGTGGTTCATCTTCTCCGAAGTGATGTTCTTCGCCGCGTTCTTCGGCGCGCTGTTCTATGCGCGGACGATGTCGGTGCAGTGGATCGGTGGCGTCGGCGACGGCGCGCTCACCAACTATTTCCTGTGGAAAGGCTATGCACCCGCATGGCCGACCAACGGCCCCGCCAACGTCGGCGGCGCATTCGCATCGATGGGCGCCTGGGGCGTGCCGCTGCTCAACACGTTGATCCTGCTTTCATCTGGCGTGACGATCACCATCGCGCACCACGCATTGCGCGCCGGCAACCGCAAACAATTGCTGATCTGGCTCGCCGCGACCGTCATCCTCGGCGCGCTGTTCCTGAATTTCCAGGCCCACGAATATCTCGAGGCCTACACCAAGATGAACCTTACGCTGGGCTCGGGCATCTACGGCTCGACGTTCTTCATGCTCACCGGTTTCCACGGCCTGCACGTGACGCTCGGCGCGATCATGCTCACCGTGATCTGGTTCCGTTGCTACAAAGGCCACTTCACCAAGGATCATCACTTCGCGTTCGAAGCGGTGGCTTGGTATTGGCACTTCGTCGACGTGGTGTGGCTCGGCCTGTTCCTGTTCGTCTACGTGCTTTGATGCTGTCGGTCCCGCGTTTGCGGGACTAACGAGCGAGACGATTATCCGCCGATGCCGTGCGGCTTGATGATGCCGGTCGCGATGCCGGCCATGACCAGCAGGATCAGCAACACCGACAACCCGATGCGCCACGTCAGCGCTTTGACAGTGCGGTCGGTCGTGCCCTTGTCGCTCATCATGAAAAATAAGCCGCGACCGAGGTTGTAAACGATCAGGATGAAAACGGCGACGATGAAAAGCGTGGTTCCCATGTGTGAAAGCTCCGTGGGTTGCGCGCATCAGTATAACGCCGCTGCGTGATGACGCGCCGCGTCTGGCATCGGCCGAGTCTATTCGCGTGTGTGTTGACGCTCGTCGGCGTGGTTATTTTCTGCACGCTCGGAATCTGGCAGTTGCAACGCAAGGCGGAGAAGGAAAAATTCCTCACCGCATTCGCTGAGGCGCCCAAAAGCGCACCGGTCGAACTGTCGACGGTCAAAGACATCGCCGACGACACACGCTACCCGCACGTGCATGCGGTCGGACACTTCATCGCCGACCGCGGTTATCTGTTCGACGAACAATTTCACGCGGGCGAGCCCGGCGTGCGCGTGATCGCGGTGTTCGACACTGGCGGTGACCGGCCTCTCCTCGTCGATCGCGGATGGATCGCCTGGAATCACGCTCCGGGCACGCAACCGTCGGTGCCGCCGCTCGCGTCGCAAACCGACATCACCGGCATCTACGCGCCGTATCCGGGCGGCGGAATTCGTGTCGGCGGAAATCCGCTGCCTTCCCAAACGACCTGGCCGAAACTCACGCTGCATCTGGATCCGGCGGAAATTTCGGCCGACCTCGGCAAGCGAGTCTTGCCGCGCATCCTGCTGTCCGATCCGGATGCGTCGTCGGGATTCGTGCGCGAATGGACACCGAACGTCATGCCGCCCGAACGCCACGCGGCGTATGCGTTCCAGTGGTTCGCGCTCGCCGTCGCGGCGTTCGCGATCCTGATCGCGCGTCACTGGCGCAAAGTGGATAATGCGACAAAATGAACAAGCAAACGAAAAGCCGAATCACGTTGTTGATCGTCGCCGCACTGTTCGCGATTCCGCTGATCGCCGCGTTCGTCGTGCGCGCGTCCGGCTGGCATCCGAGCGAAACCAAAAACAGTGGAACGCTCATCGATCCGCCGCGCGACATTAAAGACATCACCGCCACCGCGCCGGATGGCTCGCGCTTCGTCTGGAAAGACGCGCAATTCCACTGGACCTTGATCATGCTGCCCGGCGCGAACTGCGCGACGAAATGTATCGAACGCATCGACGAAGCACTACGCATGCGCATCACGCTCGGGCGGAACGCGGATCGGTTGCGCATCGTCTACATCGGTCCGAAACAGACGGACGAATTCTTCACGCCGCGCGCACCGCTCGTGAATGTATCCGATCCATCGAACGCGTTCGCCGACTACCACGCACGCAACGACGATTCCCTCGCGCTCGCGCTGGTCGATCCCCAAGGATTGTTGATGATGCGCTATCCCGACGGCTACTCCGCGCAAGGATTGCGCTACGACATCACGCGCATCATCTACTGACATGATCGCCTTGCGCTCTTTTGCCGGTTTGCGTCGCCTCGCGTGGATCGCCGCGGCTTTCGCGTTGCTCGTCATCGTGTTCGGCGCGTTCGTGCGTTTGTCGAATGCCGGATTGTCGTGCCCGGATTGGCCGACGTGTTACGGAAAACTCACGTGGCCGACGCAATCGCACGATATCGCCAGCGCAAACGAAGCCTATCCGGATCGCCCTGTCGAAACCGAAAAGTCCTGGCGCGAGCAAGGCCATCGCATGCTCGTCGGCGGATTGGGTGTGCTCACGTTCGCGCTCGGCACCTGGTCGTTCGTGCGGCGACGCCAATTCGGCCGGCTCGCCGTCGTGCCTTGGCTCGCGTGCATCGTGTTCGTGTTCCAGGCGTTGCTCGGCATGTGGACGGTGACGCTGAAACTGTTGCCGCTGGTCGTCACGTCGCATCTCATCGGCGGCCTAACGTTATTCGCGTTGCTGATCTACACCGCATTGCGGTTGACGGTGCGCCCGATCGGCGATCGATCGATCGCAACGCTGCGACGCATGACCCTGTTCGGCATCGTCCTGCTCGCGTGCCAGATTTTTCTGGGCGGCTGGACCAGCGCGAACTACGCCGCGCTCGCGTGCGGCCTCGATTTCCCGACGTGTCTCGGGCAGTGGCATCCGCCGGCGGATTTCGATTCCGCGTTCGTCCTGTGGCGCGGCGTCGGCGTCGACTACGAAGGCGGCGTGCTCGATGCACCCGCACGCACCGCGATCCAGCTCGCCCATCGCGCCGGCGCGGTCGTGGTTTTCATCTACGGACTTGTGCTCGCGTTCGCCGCATTCCGCCGTCGCGAAACGAAATCGCTCGGCGTTCTGATCGCGCTGGCGCTCGTAGTGCAAGTCGCGCTCGGCATCAGCAACGTCAGACTTGGCCTGCCGCTTCCCGTCGCAACGGCGCACAACGGCGTCGCTGCGATCCTGCTCGCGCTGCTGCTCACGTTGATCGTGCGACTGCGCCCGCGCCGCGCCTGAGCGATAATGCGCGGCTCATGTCGTCGTCAACTTTCAGCCAATACCTCGAACTGACCAAACCGCGCGTCGTGGCGCTGATCGTGTTCACCGCGATCATCGGCATGTTCCTCGCCGTGCCCGGCATGGTGCCGTGGCGTGAGGCCCTTTTCGGAACGATCGGCATTTGGCTCGCCGCCGCATCGGCCGCCGCGATCAATCATCTGATCGATCAACGCATCGACCGCCTGATGGCGCGCACGGCGAATCGTCCGCTCGCGACCGGCGCGTTGACGCCGACGCAAGTGCTCACGTTCGCCATCGTGCTTGGCGCGTTGTCGATGACGATTCTGATCGCGCTCGTGAATCCGCTCACCGCGGCGCTGACGTTCGCTTCGTTGATCGGCTACGCGGTCGTCTACACGGCGTGGCTCAAGCGCGCCACGCCGCAGAACATCGTCATCGGCGGCGCGGCCGGCGCAGCGCCGCCGGTACTGGGCTGGGCGGCCGTCACCGGACATGTGCATCCGTATGCGCTGCTGCTGTTCCTGATCATCTTCGTGTGGACGCCGCCGCATTTCTGGGCGCTCGCGATTTTCCGCCGCGACGATTATTCGCGCGCGCAGGTGCCGATGCTGCCGGTCACGCACGGCGTCACGTTCACGCGCTGGCACGTGCTGTTCTACACGGTGCTTCTCGTCGTCGTCACCGTGCTGCCGTACCTCACCGGCATGAGCGGATTGTTTTATCTCGGCGGCGCGCTCGTGCTGGGCGCGGGATTTCTCTATTACGCCATCGTCCTGCTGCATCCGCCGAACGAATTCTTCGCGATGAAGGTGTTCAACTACTCGATCATCTACCTGATGGCGCTGTTCGCTTTTTTACTGATCGATCACTACATCGACACGCCTCCGCTGCAGCGGTCGATCATGCAGCTACACCGCGTTGGCTGAGTCCACAATATTTCGCAGCACGCCGCGCGCAGGTATCATTTCGCCGCGCTCGATGGAGTGGACCATTGCGACAATCGCATCGTTGACCGGCGTCGGCACATTCAGTCCGTCACCGAGTTTTGCGACATAGCCGTTGATGAAATCGATCTCGGTCGTCTTGCGGCGTTCGAAGTCCTGCAACATCGACGGCTTGAGGTCGCCGTAATTCGCCAGCACGGTCGAAAGCCACGCGTCGTAAGCCTCTCCCGGTTCGCTACGGGCATGCCAATCAGGCGGTACCGGCTCGACCAGCATGCGTTCCGGTTTCACGCCGCTGGCGAGCGCGACGTTGAGCGCCTCGTCGTAAGCGCCGTAAAAAGCGCGCCGACCTTCCGGTGTGTCGATGTATTGCCGCATCGTGCAGCTGGCGACGGCACCGAGCGTCGTCACCGAACAATTCAACAGCAACTTCGACCAAATCGCGCCGCGCAAATTCGCCGTCGTCCGCACCTCCACGCCGCGCCCGAGCCACGCGCGCACACGTTCGGCACGATCGCTCGTGCCGCCGTTCAATTCGCCGATGAGCAAGTGACCTGCGTTGCGTTGTTCGTAAACGCCGGGCGCATGGATTGTCGCGCCGAGATTCGACAGTCCGCCAAGCACGCGTTCCGCGCCGAGTTGTTGTCCGAGCATGGCAGGCACGCCGCCGTTCTGGATGGGCAACAGCGTGCCGTCGTTGGTCAGGGATGACGCGAGCAACGGCGCCAACTCGATGGCCGCGTGCGCCTTCGTCGCCAGCACGATGAGATCGAATCGCTCGCGAAGAAAATCATCGACCGGTGCGATGGACGTCGGCGTCGCGCCCACATCGCCACCGACGCCGCTGACGCGCAGACCCGACGCGCGCAATGTATCGGCCGATGCGCGATCGCGCGTCGCCAGCGAAGCCGTTGCGCCGGACGCCAACAGACGTGCGGCGATCACTCCGCCCAGCGCGCCCATGCCGACGATCAGCGTCTTCATCGAACGATTATAAGGCCGCGCGACGCCCGCCACGGCTGCGTTACTATGCAATCGAGCAGTTCGGGGAGGGAGGCGACGATGCGATTTTCGCAATGGCTGGCCGGTGCGTGTCTGGTCCTGTGCACGACGATGGCGTTCGCGGCCGATTCGCCGTTCAGCGCGAAACTCGCGGGCGGCGAGGGCAAAGGTCCGCAGCAGGGACGCCTGATGCTGCTGTTCTCCAACGACGACAAGGACGAGCCGCGCAATCAAGTGGACCTGTCGCCGAAGACGCAGGTCGTGTTCGGCATGAACGTCGAGAATTTCAAGCGCGGCGACAGCGTTGCGATCGCCGCCGACGCGCAAGGTTATCCGGTCGACAAGATTTCCGATCTGAAGCCGGGCACGTACACCGTGCAGGCGCTGCTCAATCGCTACGAAACATTTCATCGCGCCGACGGACACACGATTTCGCTTCCGCCGGATCAAGGCGAAGGTCAGCACTGGAACCTCAAGCCGGGCAACGCGTACAGCAAACCGCGCAAAGTGACCATCGGCGAAGACGGCGTGCCGGCGGGTGGACATCTCGAACTGGTGATGGATCAAACGATCCCGCCGATCAAGCCGCTGAAAGACACGAAATACGTTCGCCACATCCGCATTCAAAGCGCGATGCTCACGAAATTCTGGGGCCGTCCGATGTTCCTCTCCGCCGCCGTCTTGGTGCCGGATGGATTCGATCAACATCCGAAATCGCGTTTTCCGCTGATCATTTTCCACGATCATTTCGTGCCGGATTTCGACGGCTTCCGCACCACGCCGCCCGATCCGAATCTGAAACCCGATTACAGCGATCGCTTCCATCTCAGCGGCTACAACCGTGTACAGCAGGAAGAAGCGTATACGTTCTATCAGCAATGGACATCGAAGAATTTTCCGCGCGTGCTGATCGTGAAACTGCAGCACGCGAATCCTTTTTACGACGATTCGTATGCCGTCGATTCGCTCAACGTCGGACCGTACGGCAGCGCCATCGAACAGGAACTGATTCCGGCGATCGAGAAAAAATTTCGCGCGCTCGGCACCGGCTGGTCGCGTTTCGTCTATGGCGGATCGACCGGCGGATGGGAATCGCTCGCGGTGCAAGTGTTCCATCCGGATTTCTACAACGGCGCATTCGTCGCGTGTCCGGACCCGGTCGATTTTCATGCGCTCATGCACATCGACCTCTACGACGATCCGAACGCGCTGTATTGGGAAGGCACGAACATGCGCATCGCGCAACCGGCGATGCGCGACTACCTCGGGCGCACGCTCGTCTCGATGCCGCAGAACATGGCGTACGAACTTGCACTCGGCGATCGCGGTCGTTCAACCGAACAGTGGGACATCTGGCAAGCCGTGTATTCGCCGGTCGGCGACGATGGCTATCCGAAACCCATCTTCGACAAAAAGACCGGCGTGATCGATCACGACGTCGCGACCTATTGGCGCGAACATTGGGATCTCGCCGAATATCTGCGCCGCAACTGGCCGCGCATCGGCAAGGATTTGCAGGGCAAGCTGCATATCTACGTCGGGCTGAGCGACAGCTATTTTCTCAATGACGCTGTATACCGCCTCGAAGACGCGCTGAAGAGTTTCCACGATCCGGCGTACGACGGCGAAGTCACGTACGGCCAGCGCGACGAACACTGCTGGAACGGCGATCCGACGCAGCCGAATTATCTTTCACGGCTGCACTACAACACGCAGTACTTGCCGAAGATCGTCGAGCGCATCGAGAAAACCGCACCGGCCGGCGCGGATTTGACGAGCTGGCGTTACTGATTCCGTTCAGACGTTCGCGCACACAATCCTCGCGTCATGGACGACGCGATGCCGATCATCGAAACCGATGTGCCCGCGCGGCTCGACCGGCTCGGCTGGTCGCGATTCCACACACTCGTGCTCGTCGCGCTCGGCATCACATGGATTCTCGACGGACTCGAAGTCACGCTGGCCGGCGCGTTGTCGGGTGCGCTGCAGGCGAGTCCCGTCCTGCGATTCACCGCCGCCGATATCGGTTTCGCCGCGAGCTGCTACGTCGCCGGCGCGGTGGTCGGCGCGGTATTTTTCGGATGGCTCACCGATCGGCTCGGCCGCAAGAAACTGTTCTTCATCACGCTCGGCGTTTATCTCGTCGCGACCGCGCTGACCGCGCTGTCGATGAATGCGTGGATGTTCATGCTGTTCCGTTTTTTCACCGGCGCCGGCATCGGCGGCGAATACACCGCGATCAATTCCGCGATACAGGAACTCATCCCTGCGCGTTATCGCGGACGCACCGATCTCGTCGTCAACGGCAGTTTCTGGATCGGCGCGGCGATGGGCGCGCTCGGCGCCGTGGTCGTCCTCGATCCGGAACGCTTCGCTGTCGACGTCGGTTGGCGTCTCGCGTTCGGCATCGGCGCGGTGCTCGGACTTTTCATTCTCGCGCTGCGCCGTTTCATTCCGGAAAGTCCGCGCTGGCTAATGATTCACGGTCGCGTCGACGAAGCCGAGCACATCGTCATTCGCATCGAACGCCGCGCGCCTATTTTCGATGCGTCGCCGCCGCGCCGCATTCGCCTGCGCGTGCGCGAACAGGCTGTCGGCATGGTCGCTATCGCGCGCACGCTGTTCCGTTTGTATCCGCAGCGTGCCGCGCTCGGCCTCGTGCTGATGACCGCGCAAGCGTTTTTCTACAACGCGATTTTCTTCACGTACGCGCTCGTGCTCGGACAGTTCTTCCACGTACCCGCCGACCGCATCGGCTTGTACATTTTGCCGTTCGCCGCCGGTAATTTTCTCGGGCCCGCGCTGCTCGGGCGATTCTTCGACAGCGTCGGCCGCCGTCCGATGATCGCGGGCACATATGCGATATCTGGAATTCTGTTGCTCGCGACCGCGTGGCTGTTTGTGCATGGCTATCTCATCGCGACGGAACAGACGATCGCGTGGTGCGTTGTGTTCTTTTTCGCCTCGGCGGCGGCGAGTTCGGCGTATCTCACCGTCAGCGAAAGCTTTCCGCTCGAAGTGCGCGCGCTGGCGATCGCGGTTTTCTATGCCCTCGGCACCGGCATCGGCGGCATCGCCGGGCCTTGGCTGTTCGGTTCGCTCATCGGCACCGGCGATCGCGCGCTCGTCGCGTGGGGTTACGTGCTCGGCTCAGTGTTGATGATCGTCGCTGCACTGGTCGAGTTGAAACTCGGCGTCGCGGCGGAGCGCTGCTCACTCGAAGACATCGCCGCGCCGCTGTCGAGCGTCGCCTAGCCGTATACTGCGAACAAATCGGGAGATGCCCATGTCCACGGTCTACGACTTTTCCGCCAAAACCATCGATGGCGCCGACCAGAAACTCGACGCCTACAAAGGCAAGACGATGCTCATCGTCAATGTCGCCAGCAAATGCGGCTTCACGCCGCAGTACAAAGGTCTGGAGGACATGTTCGAGAAATTCCGCGACAAGGATTTCGTCGTCCTCGGTTTTCCGTGCGACCAGTTCGGCCATCAGGAACCCGGCGACGAAGCGACCATCAAGAATTTCTGTTCGCTTACGTACGACGTGAACTTTCCGATGTTCGCCAAGATCGAGGTCAACGGCGACGGCACGCATCCGCTCTACAAATATCTAAAGAACGAAGCGAAAGGGTTGCTCGGCAGCGAGTCGATCAAATGGAACTTCACCAAGTTCCTCGTCGACAAAACCGGAAAAGTGATCAAGCGCTACGCGCCGATCGATACGCCCAGCTCGATCGAGAAAGACGTCGCGCCGATGTTGTAAGTGTCAGAACGTCGGCCGGGCGGCCGGCTATTTGATGGTGACGACGCTGATGTTTCTACTCGGCAGCGCGTGCGACGCGTCGGCCCGCAAGCGCGCACAACGCATCGCTTTACCCTGGCGTGTCGCAAAGCAGATTCCATCGAAGGCCCGAACTCGCCCGCAACGACTTGATGACGCAATCGATATCCGACTGCATCCGAAATGTCCGCAGCGAAGCGCGCATCATGATTACCTGATCCGCACCATCGTCCGCATCAAATGCTCGACCACATCGCCCGAATCGCGACACCGCCCGCTATGCACGCGCGAGGTCTGGATGATCGTGCTGCGCGGCGCGGTGAGCCAGTCGAAACGTTCGCGCCGACTGAGTTTTCCGATCGGTCCGGCGTCATCGCCACCTGCGCAAATCGCCGGAATCGCGGCGAGATGCCCGCGCATCGCATCAAGATCCAGTGATGGATCGAGCGCGTGCAATCGCGCTTCGTCGAGTTCGAAGCGTGCTTCCAGCCGATCGTCTTTCTGACACGACACGATCACGCCGACGTTGACGAACTCCTCGCGTTCGACGCGAGGAACGACGCGGATCACGGCATAGTCATAGGTTACCGGTTCGCGCACGGATCGCCTCCTCGACAAAAGCGCGCGGCGTTTCGAGGCGCCGCACGAGATATTCGACGTAGTCCGATTTCTGCATGTTGCCGAGCCATGTTTCCGGAATTCGCGCAGCGATGTTTTCCAAAACTGATCGTGTGAGGCGCGCGGCGAGCATCGCGTCGGCATCCGCGATCTTGTCCGCGAACGGCAACAACACGTGATCCTTGATCAACGCGAACGGCTGCGTGGCGCGTTCCAGAAATCCGTCGCGGCTGTGATGGAAATACAGCGACGCGCCGTGATCGATCAGCCACAGCTTGCGATGCCACTTAAGCATGTTCGTGTTGCGCGCGGTGCGGTCGACGTTGGTCACCAGCGCATCGAACCACACGATGCGCGACGCAAGATCGCCGTCCACTTTCTCCGCCGCCGGATCGAACGTGACCGAACCGGGCAGATAATCCAGCGCGAGATTGAGCCCCGTGCTGGCCTTGATCAGTTCCTGAATTTCCGGATCGGGTTCGGTGCGCGCCAGTTCCGCATCGAGTTGCACGAACACGATTTCCGGAATCGGCAATCCGGCCGCGCGCGCGATTTCGCCGGACACAAGTTCCGCCACGAGCGCTTTCGCGCCCTGACCCGCGCCGCGAAACTTGAGCACGTACATGCCCTGATCGTCGGCTTCGACGATGGCGGGCAGCGAGCCGCCTTCGCGCAGCGGCGTGACATAGCGAGTGGCGTTGACGGTTCTCACGAAAAACCAGCGTGGCGTGACATGGCGAGTGCCGCCATAATCGCGTGATGACGAACGAAAACCAAGCATACGATGCCGTTCTGGTCGGCGGCGGCCACAACGGACTGGTCTGCGCGGCCTATCTGGCCAAAGCTGGGCGCAAAGTGCTCGTGCTCGAAAAGCGCGACGTGGTCGGTGGTGCGGCGGTTACCGAGGAATTCCATCCGGGATTCAGAAATTCGGTCGCCGCGTACACCGTGTCGCTGCTGCAACCGAAGGTGATGCGCGATCTCGATCTCGCCTCTCACGGATTGAAGATCGTTCTGCGCAAAGCCAGCAATTTCCTGCCGCTGCCGGACAATCGCTATCTGCTGACGGGCGAAGGCCGCACG
>DATBAU010000271.1:0-2322 GCA_036271355.1 Rudaea sp.
CACTGTTCTGGAGTTCAACACCGACTCCGGTTCGCGCTATCACGATTTCCGCGATGGCACGCATATCGTGCTCGATATCATCGCGCCCCAATCCGACGCCGATGCGTATAAACCGCCGGGTCTCGAGAAACTGGATGTAAAACCGAAGCTGATCGCGTCCGCGAATGGCGCGTCCGCTAAACAGGATGCAACGGCAGCCGCCGCACAACAGGCGCAGGCCATTGCTAATGCGCAGACCAAAACTGCACAGACGCCAACTGTGCCGGCGCCGGCCGCAACATCTGCGCCGAATGCGCGGGCGGCGCCCGCTACACAGAGCGCCAGCGCAGCACCGACGCCGCAACCTGTCGCCACGGGCGGTCAACGCACGCGCGACGGCGCAATCGTGATGTTCGCGAATGGGGCGGTGCACCCGTCTGCCGTCTTCGAACGCGGCAACACGGTCTGGGTCGTGCTCGATGGCGCGCCACCGATCGACGCGGCGAAGTTCAAATCCGCGCTTGGCGATTTTCCGGCGACGCTCGATGTTTCGACCGGCGAAGGTGTCAGCGTTTTGCGCATTGGCCTCAAGCAAACCGAATCCGTTTCGGCGAGCGCGCAAGCGGGAAATCTGAAAGTCACGATCTCGCCGCAGCCCGGCACACCCCCGACCACCTTCGGCTTCGTGCGCAACGACGACCCACACGGCGCGTATCTGACGACGCTCGTTCCGGGCGCGACCCGCGCGATCACGCTGAGCGATCCCGTCGTCGGCGATACATTGACGGTGATTCCCGCCATCCCGGGCCGCGGTATCGTCGCGCAACGCGATTTCGTCGATTTCAGTGTGGTGCCGACGGTATCCGGTCTCGTCATTGCGCCGCTGGCGGACGATCTTGCGGTCGCCGTCGATCAATCGCGCATCCGCATATCGCGTCCAGCAGGACTCTCGCTCGACGCCATCGCCGCGCCGACGCCGCAATCGCCCGCCGCGCTCGTGCAAGCGTCGCAAGGTCCGACATTCATCGACTTCGCCGTTTGGGGCAAAACCGCTGGCGGAAACTTCCTTGGCACAGAACGCAAACTGCGCCTGCGCGTGACGCAGCAGAAACCCGACAAGATCAACGCCGCGCGCCTGGCGCTAGCGCGCTTTTACATTGCCAATCAGTTTGCCGCCGAAGCGCTTGGCGTCGTCGATCTCATGCAAGCCACCGATCCGTCGCTGCAAGGCGATGCACAATTACAGACGATCCGCGCGGCCGCCGATTACATGATGGGCCGCTATCACGATGCACATAATGTGCTGGCGAGTGGCATGTTCGATGGCGATGTGCATGCCGCGTTGTGGCGCGGGCTCACCGAAGCGGCGCTCGACAATCAGGCCGGTGCGCGAGACTCGCTCACGCTCGCCGAGACGGGCCTTTTACATTATCCGGCCGATTGGCAGAGTCGCGCGCGCACGGCGCAAGCCAATGCCGCGCTCGCCATCGGCCGTTTGGAAGAAGCCGACGCCGCGCTTTCGAGGCTGCCGCACGATATGCCCAAGCCGTTGCTGCTCGACGCTGAGCTGGCGCGTGCCAAGCTTTATTCGCGCGAAAACCGTCTGCGCGATGCGTTTGCGCTGTTCGATGCCGTCGAGCAAAGCGGCGATGAACGCGCCGAAGCCAACGCGATCTACGATCACGTCGAAGCTGGTCTTGCGACCAACAAAATGAAGCCGGCTGTCGCGATAGACATGCTGGAGAAACTGCGTTTTCGTTGGCGCGGCGATGCGCTGGAGTTGAAAACACTGCGTAAGCTCGGCGCGCTTTACTTCTCGCAACAGCGTTGGCGCGACGGATTGCAAACGCTGCGCATCGCGAGCCAGGACTTCCCGGAAGACGAGCTTTCGCGTCAGGCGCAGGACGATATGCGCGGCGCGTTCGTGAAATTGTATCTCAAAGGCGGTGCCGACAAGATGCCGCCGATTCAGGCGCTGGCGCTGTTCTACGATTTCATCGACATGACGCCAATTGGCGCGGATGGCGACGAGATGATCCGGCGCATGGCGGATCGCTTAATGGCGGTCGATTTGCTCGATCCAGCAGCAACGCTGCTGAACTATCAGGTGACGAAGCGCCTCGATGGCGCGGCGCGGGCGCAAGTCGCCGCGCGGCTCGCGATGGTCGACCTCATGAACCACAAGCCGCAGGACGCGCTGGCAGCGATCAACACCACGCGCATCACTGGCTTGCCGGACGATGTGAACCATCAGCGCATGATCCTGGAAGCGCGTTCGCTCGCAGCGCTGAAGCAATGGGATCAGGCGTTGGACGTCATCGCCGTGGACGAAGCGCCGGATTC
>DATBAU010000272.1:0-18864 GCA_036271355.1 Rudaea sp.
GAAACTGCGCCCGGTGAATTTCCGCTATACGCCGGAGTATCGAGCGATGGAAGGCGGTCTGGCCGACAAATCGTACGCGGGTTTCATCGCACAGGAATACGCCGACGTTTTCCCGAGCGACGTCATCAGCACGAGCAAGCACGTTCCCGGCGCAGACAAAAACGATCCGACGATTCTCGCGCTCGATCCGAATCCCGCGTTGATCACCGCGGTCGCGGCGGTGCAGGAACTGGCCACCGAGAACGCCGATCTGCATCATCAGATCGATGAACTCGCCGCGCGCCTGAGCAAACTCGAATCGCGCCGGGGTAACTGACATGCGCGACTCTTCGATACTGATTCGCGGCGGACCCGCACTCGCAACGTTGCTCATGAGCGTCGCGGTCGTGGCAGCCGAACCCGCTTCGGCGAAGCGTTTCTCGCTAACCGGCGGCGGCGCTTTATCTCGCGATGCGACAACGCTCAGCGACGGCAAACTGTCCATGCGCGGCTATCTGCAATCCAACGACGCGCCATCGACAGCGGCGACCGTGCAGGAAGGAAGCCATTTCGTGATCATGGCGCACGCCGTCGCACTCGCACAGGTTTGCTACAACGACACCATCTTCCGCGATGATTTCGACGGCGATGGTTTCTAAGGGATAGCAAAACGCACGCATCTAGGCCGGCGCAATGCCGGCCTCATTTGCTGGCGATCACCGTCTCCGCGCGTGCGAGCAATTGCTTCGACACACCGCTTTTCAGCGTCCGCAACGCCGCCGCCGCCGCTTCCGCCAATTGCCTTGCCTCGTCGCGTTTTTGCAAACCGTTCAGCGCCTCGGCGGTCGCGACCTGCACTTCGGCGAGCCAGATGTTCGGCGGTTTGAAGATCGCCATGCGCATTTCCAACGACGGGCGCAACAATTTTTCCGCTTCCGCATCGTTGCCGAGCATGTGTTCGGCGCGGCCGAGTGGAACCCAGATGTCGGTCTGGTGATGGTTGTCGAGCGGATAGATTTTTTTCGCCAACTCGTTGCCTTTGAGCAGGACGTCTTTCGCCGCGGCTGCGTCGTTGCGCATCAAGTACGTCTCGCCCATGCTTTGCCAGGCGAGGACCGACGACGTGCTCGTCGTGTCGACTTTCGCGTCGCGCAAATCGTCGATCGCTTGCCGGAAATTCGCGAACGCTTCGTCGTACTTGCCCTCGAAACGTTGCGTGCGTCCGAGCGCGATCAACGTCGCAGCCACGGTTTCGGACTGTTCGCCAAAGTGTTTGCGATCGATCTCCAGCGCTTGGCGATTGAGTGCTTCTGCGTCGGCGAACTTGTCGTCGGCGCGGAACACGGCAGCGAGATTGCGTATCGCCGATGAGGTGTCCGGATGATCGGCGCCTTTGGTCGACGACCAGATCGCGATCGCCTCGCGCAAATGTTTTTCCGCCGATTCGAATTGCCCGTGCGCGAATTCCGGAATGGCCATATTGTTCAGCGCGACGGCCGTGTCCGGATGATTGTTGCCGGAAATGCGACGGCGCGTTTCCAGCACGTGTTCGAGCAGCGTCATGCTCTCGTCGAATTTTCCTTCGCCGTTGAGAATGGAGCTGAGGTTGTTGTCGCTTTCGAGCGTGTGCGGATGATCGGGGCCTTCCAGTTTCGTGTGTAGCGCGAGTGCTTCACGCATCATGCTTTCGGCGCGCGGGAAATCGCTCTTGTCGCTAAGCATCAGTGCATAGTCATTAAGTCCCGTGGCCACGCTGGTGTCGTTTTCGCCGTGCAGCGCGCGCGCCAGTTCGATCGCGCGCTTGTAGTAGACCTCCGCTTCGTCCCACCGACTGAGCCGATCGAGCAACAGCGCGAGTTGATGCGTGTCCTGCGTCACTTCGCTGCTGCGTTCGCCATGCAGTGCCGTGTCCTCGTCGAGCACGGCGCGAAAGAGTTTTTCGGATTCCGCGTAATCGCTCTTCTCGTACAACGTTTTCGCGGTTTCGCGGCGCGCGTTGGTCGTGAGATTCCGATCGCCGGCGGCCTTCGCGCGTTCGAGCGCCTGCTTTTCGTGATCGAGCGCGGCGGGAAAATCGCCGCGGATGCGTTCCATCTGCGCGAGGTCGATCAACGCGGCTGGATACAACGCGGGATCGTCTTCGACGTTTTCGCTGAGCGCGACAGCACGCTTGAGCAATTCCTCCGAACGCTGTTCCTCGCCGATGTCGTAATACAGATTGCCGAACATGTCGGTGAGTTCGGCACGCAGCGTCGGCTCGCCCGCCATCTCGCGATCGAGACGCGCGGCGCCGTCGTCGAGCAACATGCGCGCGGTGATCGTCTTGCCGCCGTTCTCGTCCGGATTCACCGTGCTGAACACGCTGACGAGAAAGGCTTTCACGGTTTCGGCGCGCGACGCCTGCCGGTTGGCGCGATGCGCCTGCCACAGGCTGATCGCGGTCGCGGCGATCATCGCGAGCGCGACGAATGTCGTCACCGCGAGCGCAACGCGATTGCGTCGTACGAATTTGCGCAGACGATACGACGCGCTATCGCCGCGCGCCGCGATCGGGCGCCCATCGAGATATCGTCGGATGTCGTTGGCGAGCGCTTCGACGCTGCCATAACGCCGTTCGGGTTCGCGCGCGAGCATCGTCAGCACGATGCGATCGAGATCGCCGCGAATCTGACGTCGACGATGCGCGTCGATCGTCGCGGTACGGGATGCGCTCGGTGCCGTCGGATCCATGCGCTGTGCCGTCAAATCGGCCGCCGCGTTGCGACCGAACGAATAGGGCTTCGCGCCCGTCAGCAATTCGTACAGGACGACGCCGAGCGAATAGACATCCGTCGCCGTCGTCACCGGCTGTCCGAGGATTTGTTCGGGCGCTGCGTAGTCCGGGGTGAACACGCGCGTAGCGGTGTGCGTTGGATCGGCGTCGGTCGTCGAAAGCACTTTCGCGACGCCGAAATCGAGCAGCTTCGGTGTGCCGTCGATGCCGACGAAAATGTTCGACGGCTTGAGATCGCGATGCACGACGAGATTGCGATGCGCGTATTGCACCGCCTCGCACACGAGCAGGAACAGGCGCAGCGTCGCGACGACATCGAGCTTGTTGTCGGCGACGTAGCGGCTGATCGGCGATCCTTCGATGTATTCCATCGCGAAATACGGCACACCGTTTTCGCCGATGCCGCCGTCGAGCAGGCGCGCGATGTTCGGATGCTCCATGCGCGCGAGAATTTGTCGTTCCTGCACGAAACGCTGGATCAATCCCGGCGTCGGATGCGGCACGAGCTTGAGCGCGACGCGTTGCTCGAACACACCGTCGGCGCGTTCGGCCAGATGCACTTCGCCCATGCCGCCCTGACCGAGCAGGCGCAGCAAGCGATACGGCCCGAATTGCTGTTGCGTCGATACGTCGACCACCGCGATGAGGTCCGGATCGGCCGACGGAATCGGCGTATCCATGAACTGTTGCGAATCGGCGCCGTTATCCGCATTGATGAGCTGACGCAACGCGTGTTCGAGTTCGCGATCGCCCGCACAGTGTTCGGCAATCCATGCTTCGCGTGCCGCAGGTTCGACATCAAGCGACTGCTCGAACAGCGCCGACACGCGCTGCCAGAGTTCCGCGCGCATCGTCATGCTTGCGCCACGCGAACCGCGTCGAACAGATAAGCGCGTGCGCGGCGCCAGTCGCGGATTACCGTGCGCGTGGCGACTTCTCGCAATTGCGCAATCTGTTCGACGGACAGTCCGGCGAAGAAGCGCATCTCGACCAGTTCGGCCAACCGAGGTTCGAGGTTTTGCAGTTGGACGAGCGCGGTATCCAGACGCGTCAGCGTTTCCGGATCGAGCGCATCGTTGGCCGCCATTTCGCTGTGCGTGACCACGTGAGCGACATCGCCGCCGCGTTTGCTCGCAGCGCGACGGCGCGCGTGATCGATAACGATCTGCCGCATCGCTTTCGATGCGATGGCGAAGAAGTGCGCGCGGTCGCGCAGCACCAACGCATCCGGCTGCACCAGTTTCAGGTAGGCTTCGTGGACGAGTCCGGTCGTGTCGAGCGTGGGTTGCCGATCGGCGACGAGCTGACGGTGCGCGAGACGCTTGATCTCGTCGTAAACCGCGGCGAACAGCGATTTCAGCGCCGCGCGATCCCCTTTTCCGGCCGCATGTACGAGTGCGGTGATGTCCGACGCCACCCAGTTCTCCCCAGAACGCAGCGCAGACAGTCTAGCTCAACTATTGGCAGAGCGAACTCAGCAGCGAACGCTGCGCGTAGTGCGCTTCGCCTTCGCCAGGCGTGGCGCGTTCGTAGTGGCCGTCGGGGTGCAAACGCCACGCTTGCGTGTTGTCGTCGAGATAGTTCTGCAGTGCTTCGTCGAACACGCGTTTGGCCAGAACGGGATCGAGAATCGGGAACGCCACCTCGATGCGACGCAGAAGATTGCGCTCCATCCAGTCGGCGCTGGAGCAGTAGATTTCCGGCGCGTCGTCGTTTGCGAACCAGTAGACGCGGCTGTGCTCGAGAAACCGGCCGACGACGGAACGCACGCGGATGTTGTCGGACACACCCGGCACGCCGGGCCGCAGTGTGCACGCGCCGCGCACGATCAAGTCGATCTGCACGCCCGCGCACGATGCGCGATAAAGATTTTCGACGACGCTCGGTTCGTTCAGCGCGTTGATCTTCGCGATGATGCGCGCGGATTTTCCGGCTTCCGCGTGCGCGATCTCGCGCTCGATCCGCTGCATCACACCGCGATACAGACTGAACGGCGATTGCAGCAACCGCTTGAGCTGGATCACCGGACCCAAGCCGGAAATTTGCTGGAAAAGCTTGTGCGCATCGTTGCCGATTTCCACGTCGGCGGTCATCAGGCCGAAGTCGGTGTACACGCGCGATGTGACCTGATGGTAATTGCCGGTCGACAGATGCACGTAGCGGCGCATGCCGCCTTTTTCGCGGCGCACGATGAGCAAAATTTTTGCGTGCGTCTTGTAGCCAACCACGCCGTACACGACTTGCACGCCCGCTTCCTGCAATCGATTGGCGAGCGCGATGTTCGCTTCTTCGTCGAAACGCGCGCGCAGTTCGACGACGACGGTGACGTCCTTGCCCGCGCGCGCGGCGTCGATGAGCAGATTCACGAGCGGCGAATCGACGCCCGTGCGGTACAAGGTTTGTTTGATCGCGAGCACGTCGGGATCGGTGCTCGCCTGTTTGATCAGTTCGACCACGGCAGAAAACGATTCGAACGGATGGTGCACGAGGATGTCGCGCTCGGCGATCGCCTCGAACATGCTGCGCTCGGCGACGACCGCCGGGATGGGGCGTGGCGTGAACTTCGGGAATTTCAGATCGGGACGATCGACCTGATCGTAAATCGCGCCGACGCGATGCAAGTTCACAGGTCCCGCGCAGCGATACACTTCGCTTTCGCCGAGTTCGAAATTGCGCATCAGGAAATCCGCAACCGTTTTCGGACAGCCTTCCGCGATTTCGAGTCGCACCGATTTCGCGTAGCCGCGTCCGCGCAATTCGTCGCGCAAGGCGAGCGCGAGATTTTCGATTTCTTCCTCGTCGACCGACAATTCGCTGTTGCGCGTCACGCGGAATTGATACGCGCCTTTCACCTTCATTCCCTGAAACAGTTCATCGACGAACTGCTGCAGGATGCTCGACAGAAAAACGAATTCGTACGGGCCTTCGCTCACTTCCTGCGGTAAACGCACGATGCGCGGCAGCGATCGCGGCGCGCGGACGAGTGCCATGTTGGCCTCGCGACCAAATGCATCCTTGCCGCGCAGCGAAACAATGAGGTTCAAACTTTTATTGAGGATGCGCGGAAACGGATGCGCCGGATCGAGGCCGAGCGGCGACAGCACCGGCAGCACTTCGTTCTGGAAATACCCTTGCAGCCAGCGCTGCTGTTTCGTCGTCCATTTATCGCTGCTGACGAAACGGACGCCTTCGCGCTCCAGTTCCGGCAACAGCACGTCGTTCCACAATGCGTATTGTGCGGTGACGAGTTCGAGTGCGCGTTGCCGCAAGCGTGCGAGCAGATCTGCCGGCGCGATGCCGTCGGCACCGGCCCGCGCGTCGCCGAACGCGACGTGGTGACGCAGGATCGCCACCTGAACCTCGAAGAATTCGTCGAGGTTGGAAATGCAGATGCACAGAAAGCGCAGCCGTTCGAGCAGCGGCACTTTCGGATCCTGCGCCTGAGCGAGCACGCGGACATTGAACGCGAGCTGCGCAAGCTGCGGGTTCAGATAAAGTTCCGGCGCCTTGAAGTTGAGCGGGGTGTCCATTTGTCTACTTATGAAAAAGTGGATTTTGCCGCGAAAGTGAATCCGTGATCATAGCAAATCGCGCCGTTTCAGCACGCTTCCATCATGCTTTGCGGCGCGAGCAGACGCTCCGGGCCGAACACACCGGAAAACGTGCTGCCGACGCCGACTTCGCTTTCGATTTCGAGCCGCGCGCCGTGAATGTGCAGCACATGCTTGACGATCGACAGGCCCAGACCTGTTCCGCCGGTTTCGCGCGAGCGGCTCGTCGACACGCGATAGAACCGTTCGCTGATGCGCGGCAGGTGTTCGGCCGGAATGCCGACGCCGGTGTCGGCCACCGCGAATCGCGCTTCGCCGTTTTCGGTGTTGCGCCACGAAATTTCGATGCGCCCGCCGGCCGGCGTGTAGCGAATCGCGTTCGACACCAGATTCGAAAACGCGCTGTGCAGATAATCTGACGATCCGGACAAATCCATTTCCGATTCGCGATGCAACACGATCTGGTGGCGGCCTTGCGACAGCGCGTCGGCTTCGCGTTTGAGCGTCGTGAGCAGCGCGCGCATCGGCACGCGGTCGGACGGCGGCTGATGACGCGCGTCGAGGCGCGAAAGCGTCAGCAGGTCTTCCACGATCTGTGTCATGCGGCGCGATTGCGAGCGCAAATCGTCGAGGATCGGTTCGAGTTGCGGCGCCGATTCGGCGTCGAGCATTTCGAGATAACCGTGCAGCACCGTGAGCGGCGTGCGCAGTTCGTGGGAGACGTTGGCGACGAAATCGCGGCGCACCTGTTCCAGCCGCGCCAGGGTGGAGACATCGCGCACAACGAGCAGCATGTATTCGCGCGCGTAAGGAATCAGGCGAAACGATAGCTTCATGTTTTCGTTGCGCGCGGAGGCGACTTCACGCAACGGCTCGGATGTCGCGTCGCCGGCGATCCACGTTTTCGCTTCTTCCGGCAATACGGTGTCGATGTGCGTGCGCCGGTCGTGCGGCGACGACAAACCGAGCAGTTGTCCGGCCGCTTCGTTGAACCACAGCACGCTGCGGCCGCGCGTGAGCACGACGACACCGTCCGGCAGTGCCGCCGCGCCTTCGCGAAACGCGCGCAGCAAACCGACCAGACGCCGCTTGCGCGAACGTTCGCCGCTCAGGCGCGAATGCACGTACGTTGAAATATCCGACCACACGCCACGATCCTCCAGCGGTCCGCGCCGTTTGCGCGAGCGCAACCACGATTGCACCTGATACAACGTGACCAGCGACCAGATGCTGTAGCCGAACGTCGCCGCCAGCAATGTATACAATTGCGCATTCCACGGCAGGCCGATCACGAAGGCCGTGGCGAGCAGGATCACGAAGCGCCCGAGCGAAACCTGCCAGGCGTGACTTTGCAAAAAGTCGAATCGCATGAGCGCAGCTTACAACGACGAATGCGTCCCGCTCATGACCGACTTCGACGCAGCGGTCATGGCGGCACCGGTCACGCGGTGGGCGTGGTCGAAAAGCGGTAGCCGGCGCCGCGCACGGTCTGCACGAGACCGTCGCACTGAAACGGTTCGAGCGTCTTGCGCAGGCGGCGGATGTGTACGTCGACGGTGCGTTCTTCCACGTAGACGCTGCCGCCCCACACGTAATCGAGGAGCTGGCTGCGCGTGTAGACGCGTTCGGCGTGCGTCATGAAAAAGTGCAGCAGGCGATATTCGGTCGGGCCGATTGGTACGGTCGCTTCGCCGGCGTAGACGCGATGGGCGGCGCTGTCGATCTTGAGGCCGCCGAGTTCGATGACGCCTTCGCTGTCGGCGCCTTGCGTGCGGCGCATGACGGCATTGATGCGTGCGATGAGTTCGCGCGGCGAGAAAGGTTTCACGACGTAGTCGTCGACGCCCGCTTCGAATCCGCCGACGCGATCGGTTTCCTCGCCGCGCGCGGTGAGCATGATGATCGGCACGCTGCGCGTGAGATCTTCCTTGCGCAGACGGCGCGCGAGTTCGAGACCGCTGGTGCCGGGGAGCATCCAGTCGAGCAGGATCAGATCGGGAACGCGCTCGGCGATCATGCCTTGCGCGGCGCGCGCGTCGGCGGCGTGAACCGGGTCCATGCCGGCCTTGCGCAGGGCGAAGGCCACCATTTCCCGGATTGCGGGTTCGTCTTCAACGATCAGAATGCACTTCTGCATGAGGCCCGCGTGAGTTGTGACAATAGTGTTTATTGCAGCGGTTTATTGTTACGCCCCGATGACAGTGCTTCGCAAGTGGCGGCCACGCAAGCGGAAACGGCGAATTTGCCCTGATCGGCCGGTTTGATCTTGCGGCGGCGCAGTTCCAGCACGATCGGCGTGAATTCGGAAATGCGTGCTTCGATTCGCGAGCGCTGGTAATAATCGAGATCGTTGCGCTTGAGCAAATCCTTGAGCTGGTTCAGCGCATCTTCGGCGCGGCCGTTCAAATAGGCGGCCGCCGCGTGCGCTTCGCCGGCGCGTATCGGATCGCCGGCGAGTTCGCAGGCGCGCGCGAACAGCGTCTGCATATCGGGATCTTCGTCGTTCTTTTCGAGCTGCGGACGCAGGATTTCCTGCGCATGGCGCGCACTTTTCTTTTCGCCGTTCTGCAGCAGCGCTTGCGCCTGGGACATAGCCAGCGCGCGGTTGTCCGGGTATTCGGTTTCGAGCGAGACGTAGCGCTTGAGGCTCGCATCGCGTTCGCCGGTCAGCAGTTCCGATTCGCCGGCGGCGAGCTGCAACACAAGATTGTTCGGCTGTTTTTCGAGCAGCTTGCCGGAAATCGATTCGGCTTTTTTCGCTTCGCCGGAATTGAGCAGCGCGAGTGCGTAACCGTATCGGTTCGGCGTGGTGTTGAACTGCGGATCGTTGTGCAGGTTGTCCGAATAGTAGGTTGCCGTCTGCGCCGGTTGCGCCGACGACAGCACGCGCACGCGTTCGCGCATCAGTTCGTAGTATTCCTCCGAACTCGCGCCCCACAAATCGCCCGTGCCCGTGGCGTTGAGCAGTTTGCCGAGCGGAGAGGTGGGCGAATAAGTGAACGTCGGCATCAGCACGGCGGCGGTGAGGTCGTCCGCCATCACGTTGGGTTTCGGATCGACGTATGTCGTCGTGGTTTTCGGACACGTCGCGCCCGGTTCGCACGGCTTACCCACATCGATGGTCGGCTTCACGCCCTTGCGCAGCGCCTCGGCGCGTTCGCGCGCTTCGCTGATGCGCTGGTTCGTGACCGGATGATCCATGAGCAGCGCGGGAACATCGTTTTCATCGAATCCCGGACGCAGCGCATGCTGCATGCGTTCGAAGAAATCGGCCATCGCATCCGGATCGTAGCCAGCCTTCGCGAGCGTCTGCATGCCGATGCGATCGGCTTCGGATTCGTCGGCGCGCGTGAAGTTGATCTGCATCTGCTCGGCGAGACCTTCCGCCGTCGCGATCGCACCGACACCGCTGTTGCTCGTGTTGTACGGACTCTGATGCGCCGTGGCGACGATCGCACCGACCATCGCCAGCACCATCAGCGGCGCGTATTTCTGTTCGGCTTCGACCGCGCGCACGAGATGCTGTTGCGTGACATGCGAGATTTCGTGCGCGAGCACGGCGGCGAGTTCGTTTTCGTTCGCGGTGGTCGTGATCAGTCCTGCGTTCACGCCGACGAATCCGCCGGGCAACGCGAACGCGTTGATCGACGTATCGCGCACGACGAAAAACGTGAACGGCTGATCCGGCTTCGGACTGTACGCGACGAGCCGGTAGCCAATCATGTTGATGTAGTCGGTGAGCAGCGCGTCGTCGAGCACTTCGCCCTGATTGCGCAGCTCGTGCAGCATATAGAAACCGTATTCGCGCTGCTCTTCCGGCGAGGCGATGGCGCCGGCGGAACTGCCCATGTTTGGTAACTGCTGATCGTTCGCGCGCGCGGGCGTGCCGGCCAGCAGCGTGCAGGCCAGAAACGGCAGAACGGTCAGGAGAAAACGGCGCATGCGGCGAACGCGTGGATTGGACGAGACGATGTCAGACACGATAGCGCAGCCGAAGGTTCGCGGCCACCGGCAGCGGGGCGGCGCTCAGTCGGCGTTAACATGACGCGGTCGCCATTCGTTAAACTTGAGTTTAACGCGGCCGGCCCCAGTTTGCGGCCTCGACAGCGAGGATTCTCCATGGCGCACAACGTCGAAATCTACAGCAGCATGAACTGCCCGTATTGCGTGGCGGCGAAGAACTTTCTCAAGCAGAAAGGGCTGGACTACACCGAAATCCGCATCGACACCGATCCGACCCAGCGCGACAAGATGGTCGCGCGCACGCATCGCCGCACCGTCCCGCAGATATTCATCGACGGACATCACGTGGGCGGGTTCGACGACATGGTCGCGGCGGATCGCGATGGACGGTTGGCGAAGATTCTCGGAAGCCCCGCATGAGCGACGATCGAGTCAGCGAGTTCGCCGAATTCCGGCAGCGAATGAATGAGCGGATTTTGTCGGAGGACAATCAAGTCGTCCGGCGGTTCTTTGCGCTCGATACGCAGACGTATAAAGACGGTGCGCTGTCGGCTAAGACCAAAGAGATGTTGGGGTTGGTCGCGTCGATGGTTTTGCGTTGTGACGATTGCATCAGTTATCACGTCGCGGAATGTCGGGATGTCGGCGTGACACGTGAGGAGTTTTTTGAGATTTTTAGTGTTGGGTTGGTGGTGGGTGGGTCGATTGTGATTCCGCATTTGCGTAGGGCTGTCGATTTTCTTGATCAGCTTGAAGGTGGTTCGGGGCAGCCGAAGGTTGACTAGTTTTTCAAGCTAGAGCTTCCGCTCGGAACGAGCGGGTAACTTTTTGCTAAACGGCAAAAAGTCACCAAAAAACGTTTTCTTTTCTCACATAGGGTGTTGTTCGCGATCGGACATCCCTGATCCGTGCGCGAACCGCGCGCTTCCTGCGCGCGATCACCGTCGTCGCAGACTGCGCGCGATCACCGTCGTCGCAGACTGCGCGCGATCGGTATCAAGCTTCTTGAAACTCTTAACCGCACGAAGCCAAGGGCGGTGAGGTTCAGAGCAAGATCTTTTTCTCTCTCTATGCTCTTGCCAACCCTCCGCGAGAGCACGGCGTGCAGTGATCCTTTACAAGAAGCTTGATACCGGTCACTTCCTAGCTTGGAGCGAGGGTGATCGCGCGCAGGGATGCGCGCGGTCCGCAGCCAGCAGCACGGACGTGCTGTCTGCGGACAACAGACCATGCGCACAATCAAAAACGTTTTTTGGTGACTTTTTGCCGTTGAGCAAAAAGTTACCCGCCGCTTGCGGCGGAAGCTTTTGCTCTAAAAGCTCAAAAGCAAAAGTCGCTGGATTCCCGCTTTCGCGGGAATGACGAACACCTAGCAAAAAGTTATCCGCCGCTTGCGGCGGAAGCTTTTGCTCTAGACAAAGAAAAAGCGAACAGCGCGATCCGTCAGCGCGAAACCCGCATCAAATGAATCGCAACTCCGTTGCCATCGAGCCCATCCATCCGCGACAACGCAACGGAATCAAACGCCCCACTGACCGCATCGCTCCCGCGCCGCAAACTGCAAGACGACGGCGGCCAGTCCGGCTGCGAGGGCTCACGCGTACACGCCAGCGTGATCTGTCCATCCGAATCACCAATCTCGAAATGCTGCGCATCGACGGAACGATACTGCGTCAAATGCAATTTCTGCGGCGCACTGTCGTCGTCCGCTACGAGTACCCAATCACCCTGCCACGCCTGGCCAGTCGTGTTATCCGCAATCGGCAAACGTACGAGATCGAGCGGTTGGATTTGCAGATTCGAATCATCCGCAGTGCCGCGCTCGCGGCTCAGCCAACCAAGCGCATGTGCGCCCGATTGAAATTGCAGATCGAGCGCAAGCATCGCGTCGCCGCTGGTCGGCGTGATCGACGGATGGAACGGATCGGTTCCGCCGACGATGTGCACGAGCGGAACGTGCGCGATGTGACCGTTGAATTCCGCCGCGCCGAAGAACCACGTCGGCTGGCCGATGTCGTCGTACGTCATCAGCGCGACGTCGAGTTGGCCGTCCTGCGGTTCGACGCTGAGGATGGTGCGATTCGTCGTCGCATCCGGCGTGTTCGAGGTGAACCAGAAACCGGGTTCGGGCGAAACCGGCAGCGAATCGGATGCGCTGTGATCGACCAGCGCAAACGCGCGCAGTTTCGGCGCGGTGTTCGCGCCGTCGGCGGCGTAGAAACTGACGTGATAGACGCCAGGATCGAGCGAAGTTTTGTCGACGGCGAGCGCGGGATTGAGTTCGATCGAGAACGGCATCGCGGTGCGGTCGCACAGCGTGAGGTCGGAACGCGCGTCGACGCGCAGATCGGTGCCGTCGAGCGTGACGGATTTCAGCGACGGCGGACACTGCGTCGGCCAGCGTCCGCCGATATCGAGCGACCAAGACGCATCGGCGCCGCGCGGTTGAATGGTGTACGAGCCACCGTCGGCGGCGTAGGCAAGCGCGGACGCGACGAGACCGATCGGCAGCAGGAACACGCCGCGCCACACTCTCCGCGATTCCCCGAAATTTTTCGGCAACACCCGCATACGCAACGGTCAGCAATCCTTGTTCGGATGCCGAGTATACAGGATAATGCGCGGCTCGATCCCGTTGGCGGCAGCTTGTCCGCGACGTGTCCGTAAATTTTTAACACTCGGTTCAATTCGCTTATGAGCAAGACCATTGCCGTGATCCGCGGCGACGGCATCGGCCCGGAAATCATGCGCGCCACGCTGCGCGTTCTCGACGAAGCGGGCGCGAGCCTGGAATACGATTTCGTCGAAGCCGGCATGGCCGCGCAAGAAAAATTCGGCGAGCTTCTTCCCGCCGCGACGCTCGAGAGCATCGCGAAGCATCGCGTCGCGCTGAAAAGCCCGTTGACCACGCCGGTCGGCGGTGGATTTTCGTCGTTGAACGTCGAACTGCGGCGCCGGTTCGATCTGTACGCAAACGTTCGTCCGGCGTTGACGATTCCCGGAACGAAATCGCGTTACGACGGCATCGACATCATCACCGTGCGCGAGAACACCGAGGGCGCGTACGGCTCCGAGGGGCAGACGTTGTCGGCGGACGGCGACACAGCGCAGTCGCTGATTCGCGTCACGCGACGCGGTTCGGAGCGCATCGTGCGCTACGCGTTCGATATGGCGAAACGCATCGGCCGCAAAAAGGTGACGGTCGTCCACAAAGCCAACATCATGAAGACGACGTCGGGCTTGTTCCTGAATGTCGCGCGTGAAGTTGCCAAGCAATATCCGGACATCGTGTGCAACGAGATGATCGTGGACAACACGTGCATGCAGTTGGTGATGAATCCGCAGCAGTTCGATGTGATCGTGACGACGAATCTGTTCGGCGACATCATTTCGGATTTGTGCGCGGGACTGGTCGGCGGACTCGGTTTGGCGCCCGGCGCGAATATCGGAACGGAAGCGGCGATTTTCGAAGCCGTGCACGGATCGGCACCGGACATCGCCGGCAAAGGTCTGGCGAACCCGTGTGCGTTGCTGCTGGCGGCGTGTCAGATGCTCGATCATCTCGACATGAGCGACACCGCGCAGAAAATCCGCGCGGCGATTCGCACAACGCTGGCGGCGAAAGATCGCGTCACGCCGGATCTCGGCGGAAGCGGTTCGACGGACACCTTCGCCGATGCGCTCGTCGAACGCGTCCGGAAAAACTGATTTCGCCGTTTTCCGCGCTCGCCGTTCCGTGCGCGCGATCGTTTTATTCTTCGTCGCATCGACGCTGAGTGCGTGTTCGACGGTCGGCTATTACGCGCATCTGGCGCACGGCGAACTTTCGTTGATGTCGGCGCGGCGGCCGATCGACAACGTCGTCGCCGATCCGGCTACTGATCCGAAACTCAAGGCGAAACTCGAACTCGCCGAACAGGCGCGCGCGTTCGCGTCGGATCGCCTCGGTCTACCGCGCAATGCGAGCTATACGCGCTACGCGGATTTGCATCGGCCCTATGCGACGTGGAATGTTTTCGCGGCGAAGGAATTTTCCGTCGAACCGGTGAAGCATTGTTTTCCGCTGATCGGCTGCATCGACTATCGCGGATATTACGATCGCGAGCGCGCGGATCGCGAGGCGGCGGCGCTGAAATCGCAAGGTTATGAAACTTACGTCGGCGGATCGGCCGCGTATTCGACGCTCGGCTGGTTCGCCGATCCGATTCTCAACACCATGATCCGCTGGGGCGACGACGAACTCATCGGTACGATCTTCCATGAACTGACGCATCAGAAGATCTATATCAAGGACGACAGCGCGTTCAACGAATCGTTGGCGATGTTCGTGCAAGAGGAAGGACTGCGGCAGTGGCGCGATATCCACGGATTGCCGCCGGCCGACGTGAGCGAACTGCAGCGCGAAAACGAGTTCACCGCGCTGGTGCTGCAAGCGCGCGATCGATTGAAAGCGTTGTATGCGACGAAACTCCCGCCGGACGAAATGCGCCGTCGCAAGCTGGAAGAAATCGCGCGCCTGCGCGCCGACTACGCGACGCTTCGCGACGACAAATGGCACGGTAACAAGGATTACGATGAGTGGATGAACGGCGACATCAACAATGCGAAGCTGTTGCCATTCGGCATCTACAATTCGTGGGTCGATGCATTTGCCGCATTGTATAAAAAGTGCGGCGGCGACTGGATGAGGTTCTACGCCGAAGCGGCACGCATCGGAAACCTCGACGCGAACGCACGCAAGGCGGCCTTGCGCGCGTTGCAATTGGGTTGAAGATTACGGTTTCTTGAACAGGTACAGCCAGCGGTCGGTCTTGCCGAGCGCGGGACCTTTGTAGGAAATCTCGTCGCGCTTGTCGTCGGGGCGGCGGAAGATATCGCTGCTTTTCACGAACGTAAAGCCGTGCGCGCCGAAATCCTTCTTTGCGAATTCCTCGTCGATGCGATGCAGTGTGCCCGCGACCGAATTACCGGCGCCGGGTTTCGACGAATGATCTTCGACCACGACCACGCCGCCGTGCTTGAGCGCCTTGTTCAACTGGTCGAGTACGCTACCGACGTTGATCTTGTGCCAGCCGTCCTTGTCGTCGACCCAATAAAGATCGTGATAGACCTTGATGAGGAACACGGCGTCGAGCGAATCGTCCGCGAGTCCCATTTTCGCGGTGTCGACGGTGCGATGTTCGACATTGGCGAGATGATGCCCTTCGATGCGGTCTTTCCATTTGTTGTCGGCGAAATCGTCGTACGCCTTGTTGTTGATCAGCAGCACGTGACCGTCGGCGCCGACGACGTAACTCAGAAGCTCGCTGAAGTAGCCGTTCGCGGCCATAAAGTCGGCGACCGTCATGCCCGGTTTCACGCCGGAAAAACGCAGCACATCGGCGGGTTTGTCGTTGGGATCGCGTTTGAGGTCGGTGGCGAAACGGCCAGTGTGCGCGACGGCTTGATCGTACACATCGGCGGAAAACGCGGAAGCGGCGAACAGCAATCCGGTCAGCAGTAATAGAGCACGCAGGCGCATGACGAACCCTCCTTGTGTGGATTGTCGATGGTAGCCGGGCACGCGGGAATTCCACGTGCCGGAAGTCGTTGCCCTGCGCCGGACAGCCCGGAATATGCGACGAAACGAACGGCTAGCGGCCGCGTTTAGATCACTTCGGCCACAGCCACACGAACGTGCCGCCGATGATGAGCGCGTATATCACGCCGTCGACGATGTACTTGAACACGCTGCGCCACGAGTGCGCCCACCAGATGCCGTTCGGGATCGGCCCCATCGCGTGGCCGAGCAGGCCGGCGAGTGCGAGCGTATGGAACACGTGCATCGGCGGCGCGCCGGCGGGCAACACCATCGCGACGAGCGACGCGAGCACCGACACCAGCAGGCAGAACAGGAACCATTGCAGCAGCGGAACGCCGAGGTTGAATTTCCCGCCGGTCTTCATCGCCACCATCGCGAGCGGACCTTCTTCCATTTTGCGCAGCATATCCGGATCGTTCATCTTGCTCGGCAGGCAGTACGGTACGTTGTACATGCCGGTTTGCGTCATGCCTTTGCGCAGCGCCGCGCGGATTTCGTCTTCGTTGGTGAAACCGTGATAGTCCGCCTGGTGCCAGAACGACAACAGCATGTTGAGCAGACTGCTCGCTATGAACACGAACACGGACGACAGTAGAATCGGCAACCAAAGCTGTGTGAGAGAAATCATCCGCGAACCTCCCCAGGTGAACTAACGGCGACGGGCCGAGTCTACTCCTGGCGTTCAGCGGTTACAGCAATTTACTTGTCCGTCGGCGCGCCGGCGCGTAGGTTTTCCGGACGATCGAGGAGTGCGTATGCGACACCCGCGGATATTCCTGGCGATGGCACTTCTAGCCGCGCCGCCGGCGTTCGCCCAGACCACGTTGCCGAAGGTCGACGTGACCGCGCCGTACACGCAGCTTCACGGCGGTTATGTGGTGTCGTCGGATTTCACGCTCGATCCGAAAATGTCGGCGGTGATCTATCCGAAAGAACCGCTGCAGAAAGACGACATCGTTTGGGTCAAAACGCAAAACATGAAGGACGACGAATATTTCGTCCTGCAGGAATGCTCGCGCCCGGACTGCACGATGGGCCACATCCTGCGCGTGTGGACGAAAAACGGCGCGATCGGCATGAACTACCAGGATCCCAATCGCGTCTTCATTCCGCACGAAGGAAAGTTCTTCATGTGGATGCAACGTTTTCCGTCCAGCGGATCGATACCCGCGTTCTCCGGCTTCGAATCGTTCAGTCCGCCGTTGGTGCTCAACCCAAGCGGCACCGGCGAACAGTTTCAGGTGATCGACGTCGAGGCCGCTCAGGAAAAAGGGCCCGAGAAAGTAACGACCGTCGACCACAACGGGATGGATTTCGTCGTTCATTACGAAAGCGGCACGGCTTTGTTCGTTCAGCGAATGCACGCAGCGAACTGAAGCCTCTCGTCCGGAACTTGTCCGGATTTCGTCCGATTCAGACGGTCTCTACTCGCTAACTTGACGGTGTCTCCGGCAAACGCCGGAACAGCGAGCGAGGTAGGGGATATGAAACCGTTTCTGTTTTTCGCGGCGATGGCGGCGGCGACGTCGGCGGGTGCGCAGAATCTTGTGCAGAATCCGAATTTCGATACGGATGCGTCCAACTGGCAGTTGTCGATGTTTTCGAGTTGGAGCGATCGCGTCGATCACGGCAATTCGCCGTTTTCGGGCGCGCTGCAGATCACGACGCGCGATATGGATTACGCGGAGCAGTGTGTTGCCGTAAACGCTTCGACTCGATATGCGATTTCAGCTTGGGTTGAAAAGGATCCTCAAGCTTCCATTTCGCCGTGCTCGGAACCGACCAATCGCATCAGGATAGATTTTCTAGATGCAGCACAGTGCGGAGGGTCTACGACCGGAATTTTTTACCCTTCGGGGCCTCGTGTTGAAGCGGATGGCTGGCAAAATATTGCCTTCGTTTTGAAAACACAGGAAACGACTCAATCCGCGCTGCTGACCTTATACGGTGAATGTGAAACGGCGGGTACAGGAATTGCGATCCATTACTTCGACGACATCCTCTTCGAAGCCGACGAAATTCTTCAAGCGGATTTCGAATCGCAGGATCAGCCGGCGACGTCCTGAAAATCAATCATCCTCAACGCGCGGCTTATACGCCTCCGCCAACTGCTTCTGCACCTGCGCCGGCACCGGATCGTAATGACTGAACTCGATGGCGTAGCGGCCCTGTCCGCCCGTCATCGCTTTCAGCTCGGTCTGGTAGTCGGTGACTTCCGCGAGTGGCACCTGTGCCTTGATCACGATCTCGCCGCCGCGCACCGAATCCGTGCCGTTGATACGCGCGCGTTTGCTCGACAATCCGCCGGTCACGTCGCCCATGTACGAATCGGGCACGAACACGTCGAGGTTGACGATCGGTTCGAGCAGTTGCGGTTTGGCTTTCGCGATCGCGTCGAGAAACGCTTTCTTGCCGGCGGTGACGAACGCGACTTCCTTCGAATCCACCGGATGATATTTGCCGTCGTAAACCACGACGCGCACATCCTGCAATTGATAACCCGCGATCGCGCCGTGATCGAGCACCTGCCGCACGCCTTTTTCGACGGCGGGAATGAACTGTCCGGGAATCGTTCCGCCTTTCACTTCATCGACGAACTCGAAACCTGATCCGCGCGACAGCGGTTCGACGCGCAGGAAAACTTCGCCGAATTGCCCGGCGCCGCCGGTTTGTTTCTTGTGGCGATGATGCCCCTCGGCTTTGCCCGCCACAGTTTCGCGATACGCGATTCTCGGCGGCCGCGTTTTCACTTCGACACCGTAACGTTCTTTCATGCGTTCGAGCATCAACTTCAGATGCAAATCGGATAAGCCGCGCACGACCGATTCGTTCAACTCCTTGTTGTGCTCGAAACGAAAACACGGATCTTCCTCGGCGAGTTTGTGCAACGACTGCGCGAGTTTCTGTTCCTGACCTTTGTGCGCCGGTTCGACGGCGAGACCGAACATCGGTTTCGGAAAATCGAGCGGCTTCAAATGGATCTGATCTTCGTCGTGCGAATCGTGCAGGATCGCGTC
>DATBAU010000273.1:0-4675 GCA_036271355.1 Rudaea sp.
TGGGTTAAGGGCGCCTCAATTTCGGCGGCGCGCGCGGGCTAGGCCAACTTAACGGCGCGCTGTCAGAATCGCGCGATTTTCGAACGGGGAAACGACGTTGTCGGACTGGACCATCTTGTGTGATTTCGACGGCACCGCCGCCATCGACGACACCACCGACACCCTGCTCGAATCGTTCGGCCAGGACGGTTGGGAAATTCTCGAAGGCGAATGGCGCGCGGGCAAGATCGGTTCGCGCGAATGCATGGCCGGACAAATCGGACTTCTCGACATGGATCGCGCGCAACTCGATGCGCATCTCGATGCGCGGAAGCTCGATGCGTCG
The DNA here is from genome assembly GCA_036271355.1 of Rudaea sp. Taxonomy (GTDB): domain Bacteria; phylum Pseudomonadota; class Gammaproteobacteria; order Xanthomonadales; family Rhodanobacteraceae; genus Rudaea. The sequence continues at coordinate 326 of DATBAU010000273.1, forward strand.
TTTGCGGAATTCGTCGCGATCGCGCGTTCGCTCGAATTGCCGATCACGATTCTCAGCGACGGTCTGGATTACGCGATCCACAAGATTCTCGCGCGCTACGGCCTCGACGGTTTGCCCGTCGTTTCCAATCAACTCGACGCCATCGCTGAGCGGCGCTGGCAGCTCACGTTTCCGAACGCGAGCGCCGAATGCCGTTCGAAAAGCGGCACGTGCAAATGCGCGGTGTCGGTGAACACGAGCGCGGCGTCCGGAAAACGCGTGCTGCTGATCGGCGACGGCGCCTCGGATTTCTGCATCGCGCACGTCGCCGATTTCGTTTTCGCCAAAGGCAAGCTGATCACGCATTGCATCGCCAACAATATTCCGCACGCGCCGATCGCGAATTTCGCCGACGCCATCGCGCTGATGCCCGCGCTCGTTTCCGGCGAGCTCAAGCGGCAGGCCGACCAACCGATTCATCTGAAGGATCTCGTCTCCCATGCGTAACGCCACCGCGCCGGTCATGCCGGCCACGATCGACATCGACCAACGCGACGCGGCGCTGCTCGCCGAAGAAGCGAAATACTGTTCGTTCGGCGACACCGTCCACTATTCCGATCCGCCGAAGATTTTCGATCGCTGCGACGGCAGCTATCTGTTCGACGGCCACGGCACGCCGTTCCTCGATCTGCAAATGTGGTATTCGGCGGTCAACTTCGGCTACTCGAACAAGCGCCTCAACGACGCGCTCGTAAAACAGATCAACACGCTGCCGCAGGTCGCGAGCCAATATTTGCATCCGACCAAGATCGAGCTGGCGAAAGTCGTCGCGGAAGACGCGAAGAAAAAGTGGGGCCTCGACGGCCGCGTGCATTTCAACGTTGGCGGTTCGCAGTCGGTCGAAGATTCGATGAAGATCGTGCGCAACGCGACCAACGGCAAAAGCCTGATGTTCGCGTTCGAAGGCGGTTATCACGGCCGCACGCTCGGTGCGTCGGCGATCACGTCGTCGTATCGCTACCGCCGCCGTTACGGCCATTTCGATCGCGCGCAATTCATCGAATTCCCGTATCACTTCCGCGGGCCGAAGGGCATGTCGAAGGAAGAATACGGCGAACTCTGCGTCGCGAAATTCGAGCGTCTGTTCGAGACCGAATACAACGGCGTGTGGGATCCTAAAGTCGGCCAGTGCGAATACGCCGCGTTTTACGTCGAGCCGATTCAGGGCACCGGCGGTTATGTTATTCCGCCGATGAATTTCTTCACCGGCCTCAAACGCGTGCTCGATAAGTACGGCATTTTGATGGTCGTCGATGAAATCCAGATGGGTTTTTTCCGTACCGGCAAGTTGTGGTCGATCGAACATTTCGGCGTGAAGCCCGACGTGCTCGTGTTCGGCAAAGCGCTGACGAACGGATTGAATCCGCTCGCGGGAATCTGGGCGCGCGAAGAATTGATCAATCCGAAAGTCTTTCCGCCCGGATCGACGCATTCGACGTTCGCGTCAAATCCGCTCGGCACGGCGGTCGGTCTCGAAACGATGCGCATGCTCGCCGAAACCGACTACGAGTCGATGGTGATGTCGAAGGGCAAACGTTTCCTCGAAGGCTTGAAAGAACTGCAGAGCAAGCACAAGGAAATCGGCGACGTCGATGGTCTCGGCCTCGCGTTGCGCGCGGAAATCTGCGAAGCCGACGGTTTCACGCCGAACAAGAAACTGCTCGACAAAATGTGCGATATCGGCCTCGCCGCGGAACTCGAAAACAACGGCAAGAAAACCGGCCTCGTGCTCGATGTCGGCGGCTACTACAAGAACGTGATCACGTTCGCGCCGTCGTTGCACATCAGCAACGACGAAATCGATCTGGGCATGAAGCTAGTCGATCAGGCGCTGACGAAAGCCAAGAAGCTCGTCTAACGCTCGTCATTCCCGCTTTCGCGGGAATGACCGTTAAGGCCGAATCTTTTTATCCCCACGTAAGCGTGCGGTCGGTGACGGTATGCGTCCGTCCGCCGACCCACACCATTCCGTCGGCATCGATGCGCAGCGAAATCGATGCGTCGTGTCCCATCTCGCGACCTTGACTCACGCGGTAGCCGTGCGCGAGCGCGCCTTCGGGTTCGCGCAGCGCGATCCATGCGGCGATGAGTCCGTTCGCGGCGCCTGACGCCGGATCTTCGACGATGCCGACACCGGCCGGGAACGCGCGGACGACGAGTTGATAATTCGATCGCGCGCATCGCGCGAACACGCACAGGCCGAGGCAATCGTCGAGCTTCGCGAGTTCTCCGATCGCGGCGTGATCGGGTTTCCACGTTCGCACCGATGCTTCGTCGGCGAATTCCGCCACCCACCAGCGACGTCCGCCGTTGATCAACGCCGGCGGCAACGCACCGAGCGTTCGGCCGACCAGTGCGCTGCGCAACACGTCCGCACCGCGCGCTTCGGCGGTGACGTCGGTCGCACGCGGCGCTTGCACGAACAACTCGCGCCGCTCGTGCAAACCTTCGATGCGAATCGGCAACAAACCCGCGCCGCATTGCTGGATCAGACGTCCATCCGTCGCCTTGGCGAAGCGCGTGTCGAGCGCCGCGTGCGCGCTGCCGATGCTCGGATGACCCGCGAACGGGATCTCTTTCGTCGGCGTGAAGATGCGAACGCGATAGCTCGCGCGCTCGTCGTCCGGCGGCAAAAGAAACGTGGTTTCGACCAGATTCGTCCACGCCGCGAAACGTTGCATTTGTTCCGGCGCGAATACACGCGCATCGATCACGACGCCGAGCGGATTTCCGCCGCCGTGCGCAGCGGGGAACACGTCAAGTTGCTGATAATGGAACGTGATCATGCGGTCGGCTTGGCCACGGAGCGCGCATGATAGCGCGGCTCAGTCGAAGCGTTTGAGAGCCACGACCGCATTCAGGCCGCCGAAGGCGAAGGAGTTGGAAAGCACGGCGTGCACCACCTTTTCGCGCGGCGTGTTCGGAACGTAATCCAGATCGCAGGCCGGGTCCGGATCGATGAAGTTGGCCGTGGGCGGAATCACGCCCTCGCGCAACGCACCCAGCGCGGCGACCAGTTCGATCGCACCCGCCGCGCCGAGTGCGTGACCGTGCATCGATTTCGTCGACGATACGGCGAGCGAATCGGCATGCGTGCCGAACACGCGTCGGATCGCTTTCGATTCGGTCGGATCGTTGGCCGGCGTGCCGGTGCCGTGCGCGTTGATGTAGCCGATGTCGGATGCATCGAGGCGCGCGTCCGACAATGCATTCGACAACGCTTTCGCCGCGCCGCCTTCGGATGGCAGCACGATGTCGCCCGCATCCGCCGACATGCCGCCACCGGCGAATTCGGCGAGGATCGACGCGCCACGTTTGCGCGCGTGTTCGAGTTCTTCGAGAACGAAAATACCCGCGCCTTCGCCGAGCACCATGCCGCGCCGCTGTTTGCAGAACGGTCGGCAGGTGTCGTCGGCGGTCACGCGCACGGCTTCCCACGCTTTCACCGTCGGCACGGTGATGCACGCCTCGGTGCCGCCGGTGACGGCGAAATCGACGCGACCCGAACGCACCATCTCGAACGCCTGAATCATCGCGTGGTTGGCCGATGCGCACGCGCTCACCACCGCGAACGACGGACCGGTGATTCCGAATTCCATCGTGATCTGGCACGCGGGTGCGTTGGACATCATTCGCACGATCGTGAGCGGATGCACGCGCGGATTCTTGTCGGCGTAAAAGCGACTCGATTGTTCGTTGTGCGTGCTTTCACCGCCGACGCCGGTGCCGACAATGCACGCCGTACGATCGCCGAGTCCGCTGTCGCGGAATTCAAGACCGGATTGCGCCACCGCTTCGCGCGCGGCGACGAGCGCGAACTGCGACACGCGATCGAGCAGGATCAAACGTTTGGAATCGAAATGCGTCAACGGATCGAAACCGCGCACTTCCGCGGCGATTTTTACGTTGAGCAGATCGGTCGGAATGTTCGCGATGGGACCGATCGCCGGCCGTCCTTCGCGCATCGCGGCCCACTGCTGAGTTGTGTCGTGACCGAGCGCGCTGATGCCGCCCATCCCCGTGATGACGACGCGACGCATATCAAGCCGGTGGCGTCGCGGCCTGTTTTTCGGCGAGCAGTTTTTCTACTGCGTCGACGAGGCCTTTCACGGATTCGGTATCGAAATTCGGATCGCGGTCGGGCAGGGTGATCTTGTAGTGATCCTCGATCTCGAAAATGATCTGCACCGCGTCGAGCGACTGGATTTCGAGTTCCTTCAGCGTCGATTCGGGGGTGATTTTCTGAACATCGATTCCCGCTTCCTTGGCGATGATGTTGAAAACCGTTTCCTGGACGCTGCTGCTCATGAA
>DATBAU010000274.1:0-17761 GCA_036271355.1 Rudaea sp.
ATCGCGCTCGTCAGGCGGCGCGGTTTGCTGCGGCTGATCCGACGTCGCCCACTGCGGAACCTGCATGTTGCGCGTGCCGGTGGGGGCCGGACGATTGCGCGGATCGCCGAGGCCGCCCGGCGCCTGGGTCGCAGGCGTCATGAAAGGATTGGGTCCTGACGGACGCGCCGGTGCATTGCCACCTTGCGGAGCGGACGGACCGCCTTGCGGCGGCATGCCCGGTGCGCCGCTGGCGTTCGATGGTCCGCCTTGCGGCATATTTGGACTGCCACCGAAAACGTTCGACGGCGATGTGGGTGCGCCGCGCGCCGCGCCAAGTCCCGCCGGGCCACCCTGCATGGGCATCTTTCCGGATTGATTGCCGCCGAAATTTGGCTGACTTTGCGAGCCGCCAAAACCGCCCTGCGGCGATTGTCCGCCGTACGACGGCGATGCTTGCGGCGCGAAACCGCCGCGCGTCTGCGCCTGCGGCGTTTGCTGCTGTTCTTCCGGCTGCGGTTTGGTTTCCGTCGCTTGCTGCGCGGCTTGTTCTTCGGTCTGGCCGGCCGTTTTCGTGCGCGGCGATTGCAGACGCAAATGGCGCAGCACGCGCTGTTCGATGAAGTAGTTGTTGATGTCGTCGTACAGCGAGGTGATCGCGGTCTGGCCGATGCGATCGAACACGCGATACAGCAACACGCGCTGTTCGACGGGAATATCCAGACTCGCGCTGGCGAAACGCAATGCGTTGCCGAGCTGCGTCGGACCGATCGGCAATCCTTCGGCATCTAACAGCGGCGTACCCGCGAGCACGGCGAAACGATGGCCGAGCGCGTACAGCGATTGCGCCTGGCGGATGTCGTTCTTCGCGGCGAATTCCTGCAGTGCGAGCGATTCTTCCAGATCGCGCGAATCGACCAGCGAAAGTTCCTGTTTGACCTGCATGCCGGGACGCGGTTTGTGTTCGTGCGGATCCTTGCTGCGCGGTTCGTCGAAACGTGCGAGGCAATCTTCGATCGCCATCATGTAACGCGGCGCGACGTCGGAGCGGCCGCGCTTGATCTCGCGCAGCGTCTCGAAATTGCGGTATTGCTGATCGTTGTTGCGGCTCTGCTCGGCGAGGCGGAACAGTTGCGCCTCGAGATCGTCCAACGTAGTGACGAGCGTTTTTTCCAGTGTACTCGAGCAAATGCCGAGCACGCCTTCAAGCAACTGACGCGCGCGCGGCGCCAAATCGCCGCGGCTGGCCAATGTCGACAATACTCTCGTCTGTGCGGCCGGAGCAGGCCCCACACCGGATTTCGCCTGGTTCATCGCTCGCCCCAAAGTGCATCTCGCACAAAGCAGATTCTATGCCGGGCATCACGATCCGGCCAGCGCGGCGTTGCACCGCGCGTGGCGACTTGCGTTAACCGCCTACAACTGACCTACAACCGGCTTATAACCGCGGTTGCCAGGCGATTTGCACGTAGCCCGCGCGGCCCGGCGTGTTGTAGCCGTGCGCAAGCTCGTAATCGCGGTCGAACAGGTTTTCCAGGCGAAAACTGACGCTCCACGTCGCGGCGAGGTCGTAACTGGCGCGCAGATTCACCAGCGCATAGCCCGGCAGCTCAATGCTGCCGACATCCGCGCGCTTTCCGCTGGCGAAAAATTCGACACCCGCATGCAGCCGATCGGCGAACGCGTGTTCGACCAGCGTGTCGAATTTCTGCTTCGGCCGACGTAGCAGTTGCGTGTCGGAATCCTCGTCGCGCGGATTCTGCCAGGTGGCGTTGCTATCGATCGTCCAGTCGTTCGCCGACCACGTGTGCATCAGCTCGACCCCGTCGATCGCCGCGTGATCGATGTTGATCGCGTAGTTCGTCGCGCCGCCGGAAAAATCGATCAGATCGTGAATGCGCGTGGAGAAACCGCGCAGCTGAAACCGGTTCGCCGCGTCGGCGTGCCAATCGAGTGCCGCTTCGGACGTGCGCGAACGTTCGGGATCGAGGTTCGGATTGCCCGCGTAATAACCGCCGTAACCGGGCGAATACAGTTCGTTCAAATCCGGCGCGCGGAAGGCGGTGCCGTAGTTCGCGCTCAGGCGAAGGCTGTCGTTGAGTTTCCAGCCGACCGCGCCCGAACCCGAGAACGCGGTGCCGAAACTGTCGTAATGGTCGTATCGGCCGGAGATTTCGCTGTCGAACGCATTCTCCTGCGCGCGCCATCCGGCGAAAACGCCGCTGTTGTTGCGCGTGATGTCGTACGGTGCACCGAAGCCCGATGTGTCGATGCTGATGCCGTGATCGTGCACGTAATCGAATCCGGCGATCACGTGCTGCGTCGGCGCGATCGTGACATCGTTCGTCCATGACACTTGCTCGCGCGTTGAACGGAACGCATCGGAAAACGCGGGCGTGTCGATATCCTCGCGCGACGAACCGACGCTCAGACGATGCGACCACGTATCCGTGATCGCGCCGACGAGATTCGCGCCGAGTGCCTGATCGACGGTGTGCGAAATGCCGTCGCTCGCACCGTTGTCGAAATTCTGCGTGCCGATACTGCGGAATCCCGTCGCCGACAGCGTTTGTGCGCCGACGCGATAATCGCCTTCGGCCACGATGTTGTGGTTCTGGAATCCGTTATCGTCGGGGTTGTAGATGCAATACGGATCATTCGGTCCGTGGCAGATGCCCGGATTCGTCGCGGAAAAACCGTCGACGTGCCGCGCGCCGACTTGCACGCTAAAACCGCCGGCAGCCGAACGCGCACCGTAACCGACGCTGCCGTCGGCATCCTGATACGAGCCGTAGCTACCCGCCACGCGCGGACCATCGAGCTGGCGCGTGAAAATCTGGATCACGCCGCCGATCGCATCCGATCCCCAATAACTCGCACGCGGTCCGCGCACGATTTCGATGCGCTCAATCGCATCCAGTGGAAGATTCTCGAACGCGAACGAGCCCGTGTTCGACGAAGCCACGCGCACGCCATCGATCAGCACAAGCACGTGATTGGAATTGCTGCCGCGCAAAAACACGCTGGTCTGTTGACCCGCGCCACCGGTACGTGCGACGTCGACACCGGCTTGCAAACGCAACAGATCGATCAAGTCCGCCGAACCGCTGCGTTCGATGTCGGTGCGCGTGATCACGCTCACGTCCGCGAGACTGGCATCGACGGTATCGGCCACGCGCGACGCGGTGACTTCGATGGGCGGCTGCATTTGCGCGTCCTCGGCACGCGCCGACAACGCCAGCAGAATGGAAAAAGGTAAAAGTGACTTTTGCAACATTGTGAACCTCCGAACGCTCACCCGCGATAGTTGGCAGGCGATGTGGAGGTTCGGAAGGGAAGCGGCATCGAAAGCTATGGCGACGCAGCGCCCGCCCGTTGCCCGCCGCAACGCCTGAGCTGAAGTCGTGGGCCGGTCTCCGGGCTTGCAGGTGCATTGAACAATGCGGCTTCGATCGCCTTCCCGTGCGTGAGCACAGTGGCGTAATGACCGAAACGAACCTGCTTACCGTTGCGGGGGCAGCGCCGGAATCTAACCGGCTTCCCGTTTCACCTCGTTCCAAATCTGGAACGAAGCACCCAAACGACGCAGCTAGTGTAGAGGCGCGGTGCAAACGCCGCAATCGAAATCACTCGCGATCGGTGCGCGTGCGGATGTCTTCGAGGTTGCCTTCGTCGTCGACGTTCAACGCGATCTCGATAGGCCGGCAACAGACGGCGCAATCCTCGGTGTATTGCTGCGAACCGGCGGAAAGATCCACGACGGTTTCGAATCCCTCGCCGCAATACGGACAATGAATGACGGCGGTCTCGACCATGCTAAACGCGAAGCCCCGACGGTGCCGTGAGTCGTTCGTCCACTTTGTCGCCGGTGTTGCGCACGGCGGCCGGTTCGAAAATCATGACTTCGGCTTCGTCGTCGGCCGCCGTTCGATGTTCGATGCCGTGCGGCACGATCAGGAATTCACCGGCTTTCAATTCGACGCTGCGATCGCGGAAATCGATCCGCATCGCGCCTTTCACGACGAAGAACATTTCGTCTTCGACAGCGTGCGTGTGCCACAAAAATTCGCCCTGGAATTTCACCAGTTTCACTTCCTGCCCGTTCAATTCACCGACGACGTGCGGACGCCAGTGCTCGTGAATGCGACCGAGTTTTTCGGCGACGTTGATCTTCGTCGTCATGCGGCGCTCCGGTTTTTCGGCGGGTCGGGCAAGAATAGCGCGATCGTATCGTTGAGGAAGCGCTGGCCGAACGCGCTGGCGCGAATGCGATCGTTTTCGACATCGAGCAGACCGCGTTCGCGCGCAGCGGCGAGCGTTGCGGCGATGTCGTCGATCGTCAAACTCGTGCGCGATTGGAAAGTCGCGATATCGAATCCGCTGTTGAGCCGCAGCGCATTGAGCATGAACTCGAACGCGATGCGTTCGTGCGCGACTGGATCGTCGCCACCGATGCCGCGCGGCGTTCCGGCGTGTTCGAGAAACCCGCGCGGCGCGCGCACTTTCCAGCGACGACGAATCACGCCGTCGTGTGTCGTGTATTTGCCATGAGCGCCGGCGCCGATGCCGAGGTAATCGCCGAAATCCCAATAGTTGAGGTTGTGCCGGCATTGCGCATTGCCGCGCGCATACGCCGATACTTCGTATTGCATCAATCCAGCTTCGGCGAGCCGCGACTGACATGCTTCCTGCATGTCCCACGCGCTGTCATCGTCCGGCAGCAGGGGCGGATTCGCCGCGAATGCGGTGTTCGGTTCAAGCGTGAGTTGATAGTGCGAGAGATGCGGCGTGTTCAGCGCGATCGCTTTGTCGATGTCGGCGAGCGAGCCCGCGAGCGTCTGATTCGGCAACGCGTACATCAGATCGATATTGATGTTGTCGAGCCCCGCATCCTGCGACATCTTCACCGCGCGTTCGGCTTCCGACGCATCGTGGATGCGTCCGATGCGCTTGAGCGCTTCGTCGTCGAAACTCTGCACGCCGAAACTGATGCGATTGACGCCCGCCTTGCGGTAGTCGGCGAACGGCCCGTGTTCGACCGTGCCCGGATTCGTCTCCAGCGTGATTTCGATGTCACTCGCGAAATCCAGGCGTGTGTTCGTCGCTTCGAGGATGCGCGCGATGGTGTCCGGCGAAAACAGGCTCGGCGTGCCGCCGCCAAAAAATATACTTTGCAGCATTCGTCCATTTGCGATCGGCAAATCGACGTCGAGATCGCGCACCAACGCATCGACGTACTCGCGTTGCGGCAATTCGTTCGGCGCGTTATGCGAATTGAAATCGCAGTACGGACATTTCCGCACGCACCACGGAATGTGGATGTAGAGCGACAGCGGAATCGCGGCGGGATTCATCGTTTGAGTTGCGCGCGCAAACTCGCGAGCGCTTGTCCGCGATGGCTGACGCGATTTTTCGCGCTCGCATCGAGTTCGCCCGCGCCGGCGTCGAGTTTCGGATCGAAGAAAATCGGGTCGTAACCGAAACCGCGTTCGCCGCGCGGTGCGTCGAGAATGCGTCCGAACCAGCGGCCTTCGCCGATGATCGGCGCGGGATCGTCGGCATGACGAAGCAGAACGACGCAGCAATAGAAATACGCATTGCGATCCGGTTCGTCGCGCAATGCTTCCAGCAGTTTCGCGATGTTTGCTTTCGCATCGCCGTGAGCGCCGGCGTAACGCGCCGAATACAAACCCGGCGCGCCGCTGAGCGCATCGACGCACAAACCCGAATCGTCGCCGAGCGCCGGCAGTCCGGACAGTCGCGCCGCGTTGCGCGCTTTCAGAATTGCGTTTTCGACGAACGTCGCGCCGGTTTCATCGACATCCGCAATTTTCAGATCACGTTGCGCGACGAGTTCGAATTCGCCGCCGAGGATTTCGCGCATTTCGACAAGCTTGCCCGCGTTGCCGCTGGCGAGGACGATCTTCACGGCGCCGCCAGCGCCTCGCGCTGTTTCGCGTTGAGTTCGGCGATGCCTTTCTGCGCGAGCGCGAGCAGCGCGTCGAGTTCTTCGCGACGGAACGCGTGGCCTTCAGCCGTTCCCTGCAATTCGATGAAACCGCCGCCGTCATTCATAACGACGTTCATGTCGGTGTCGCTCGCGCTGTCTTCGGCGTAATCGAGATCGAGCACCGGCGTGCCGCGGAAGATGCCGACGGAAATCGCCGCGATCGCGCCGTGCACCGGATCGCGCTTGATCGCGTTTTTCGCCTTCAGCCAGTTGATGGCATCGACGAGTGCGACGTACGCGCCGGTGATCGCCGCGGTGCGGGTGCCGCCGTCGGCCTGGATGACGTCGCAGTCGAGCGTGATCGTGCGTTCGCCGAGCGCGGTGCGATCAACGCACGCGCGCAAACTGCGTCCGATCAGTCGCTGGATTTCCATCGTGCGACCGCCTTGTCCGCCACGCGCCGCTTCACGCTGCGTGCGTTCGCCCGTCGCGCGCGGCAACATGCCGTATTCGGCGGTGATCCAGCCTTCGCCTTTTCCGCGCAGAAACGGCGGCACTTTTTCCTCGACACTCGCGGTGCACAGCACGCGCGTTTCGCCGAACGCGATCAGCACCGAACCTTCGGCATGACGCGTGTAGCGGCGCTGGATGGAAATCTCGCGCAGTTGATCCGGCGCGCGGCCGCTGGGACGGGAGAAGGAGGTCATCGAAAAAGTACCGGCTGAAGCGGCGTACAGTTTACCATTGCGCTTTCGTATCGATCGGGGAATCCAATGATTCGCAGCATGACCGCATTCGCGGGTGCGGATGTCGAAACGCCATGGGGCGCGCTCGCGTTCGAACTGCGTTCGGTCAATCACCGCTATCTGGAACTCAATCCGCGTCTGCCGGAAGAGTTGCGCGCGATCGAACCGATGCTGCGCGAACGCGTGGCGGCGAAACTGACGCGCGGAAAAGTCGATGTGACGCTACGATTCCGACCGATCGATGCGGCGACCGACATTCGCCTCAACGAAACGGTCGTCGACAAACTCGAACGCGCGGCGAAATCGCTGAGCGGACGATTCCCCGATTTATCGACCGATTTCGCGAATCTGCTTGAATTTCCCGGCGTGCTGGTGCATCAGGAAGTCGATCAAGAAGGCTTGCGCCAGGCCGCGCTCGAACTGCTCGATCGCGCGCTCGCCGATATGCTCGCCACGCGCCAGCGCGAAGGCGAACGCCTCGTGACGTTTATGCGCGAACGGCTGGATACGGTCGCGCGGATCGTCGCCGATGTGCGCACGTGGTTGCCCGATATCCGAACCGCGTTGCGCACGCGGCTCGAAACGCGGCTCGCCGAAATCAAGCAGCCAGCCGATCCGGGACGGCTCGAACAGGAACTCGTGCTGCAGTTGTCGCGCATGGATGTCGATGAAGAACTCGATCGTCTGACCGCTCACGTCGAGGAAGCGCGGCGTGTGCTGGCGTTGCCGGATGCCGTCGGTCGTCGTCTCGATTTCCTGATGCAGGAATTCAACCGCGAGGCGAATACGCTGGGATCGAAATCGGTCGATCAACGCACGACACAAGCCGCTGTGGAGTTGAAAGTGCTGATCGAGCAGATCCGCGAACAGGTTCAGAACATTGAATGATCGGTAGATGTGATAACATCGCGTAATCACATTGCATCATGGAATTGACCGATGAATGCGAATCCGAAAAGCTTGCCGACACGGGTATTCCGGGCTGGAAATAGCCAGGCTGTTCGAATTCCGAAGGCGTTCGAGTTGCCGGAAGGGGAAGTCGTCATCGAACGGCGCGCCGGGGGACTTCTGGTGAAGCCGCGTCGGGGCGGCTGGCAGGAGTTTTTCGCGAAGCCATCGCTCGACATCGATTTGGACGCGGCCGCACTTCGCGCGACCGGGCCCGAGCGGACGGTGGATTTCGATATTTCTCCGAAATCGCGCAAGCGCCGCGCTGCGCGCAAATGATTTTTCTCGATACGAACATTTGTATTGCGGCATTGAAGAATGACCGACGCGTCCTGTCGCATTTGTTGCGGCATCAAGGCCGGATTTTTCTGCCGTTCGTGGTATCCGCCGAGTTGTGGTTTGGTCTGGAGAAGTCGGCGCGCGCCGGTAGCGATCAGCGAGCAGCACGCGCGCGAGTGGAGGAGTTCCATGATCGTATAGACGGCGTCGTCTATTCCGACGACCGCTCCGTTCGCGAATACGCGCGTGTTCGCGCCGATCTGGAGCATGCCGGAAAGCAGATCAGCCCTAACGACACATGGATTGCGGCGCAGGCGTTGTCCGACGATGCGTTGCTCGTCTCGGCGAACTCGCGCGAATTTAAACGCATTCCGCACTTGCGGCTGGAGAACTGGCTCAAGTCATGACCGGCACGCTGTACATCGTCGCGGCTCCCTCCGGCGCGGGGAAGACGAGCCTAACGCGCGCCTTGCTCGCGCGCGAACCGAATCTTGAATTGTCCGTTTCGTACACCTCACGTGCGCCGCGGCCGAATGAAGTCGATGGTGTGCACTATCACTTCGTTTCGCGTGCGGAATTCGAATCGATGATCGCGCGCGGCGAATTCTTCGAGCACGCGATCGTCCACGGCGATTTGAAAGGCACCGCGCGAGCGCCGGTGGAAAAAACGCTGGCGCAAGGCAAGGACGTGCTGCTCGAAATCGATTGGCAGGGCGCGAATCAAGTTCGAGAAAAGATGAAGGACACGATGAGCATTTTCATTTTGCCGCCGTCGCGCGCGGAACTGGAGCGGCGTTTGCGTTCGCGCGCATCGGATTCGGAAGAAACGATTGTGCGTCGGCTCGGCGACGCACGGCGCGATCTGGAACACGCGCGCGACTTCGATTACATCGTGGTGAATGATGATTTCGAGTCGGCGCTCGATGAAATCTGCGCCATTGTCGATGCGCGGCGGCACGGCGAGGCGCGTACGAAACGCGATTACGCGCCATTGCTGGCCGATCTGTTGCGCATCTGACGCTGCGCTTAACTGCACGCAAGTCAACGCTTGGCGCACAGCGGGGTGTCGGGTAAGGTAGGCATCCACTTTCGCGCCCGCGCGCACGCATGAGCGATCCTATTCGTCAGGAAGAAAACGCCGCCGGCGATCCGTTGATCCGGATCACGGGCTTGAGCACTGTGCTCAATGGCAAAACCATTTTCGACAACGTCAGCCTGACGATTCCGCGCGGCAAAATCACGGCCGTGATGGGCCCGAGCGGAACCGGCAAGACGACGTTGATGCGCCATATCACCGGCCAGCTCGCGCCGGATGCGGGCGAGATCGTCGTCGATGGAATGAACGTGGGCATGCTCGACCGGTCGGCGTTGTTCCAGCTTCGCGAGCGCATCGGTTATCTCTTTCAGAATTCCGCGCTGCTCACCGATTTCACGGTGTTCGAGAATGTCGCGTTTCCGCTGCGTCAGCATTTGAGGTTGCCCGAAGAACTTGTCCGAAACATCGTGCTGACGAAACTGGAGGCCGTTGGCTTGCGCGGCGCGTCGGAGTTGATGCCGAACGAATTGTCGGGCGGCATGGTGCGTCGCGTCGCCTTGGCGCGCGCGATCGTGCGCGATCCGATGCTGATCATCTACGACGAACCGTTCGTCGGGCTTGACCCCATCGCGCTCAACCAGATTCTTCTCCTGATTCGTGTGCTAAACGACACGCTCGGTATCACGAGCATCCTCGTCGCGCACGAACTCGCGGCGGTGCGTCGTGCGGCGGATCAGATTTATCTCATCGCCGGCGGAAAAATTGCCGCGCACGGCGATCCCGAAACACTCGCGCGCGGCGAAACGCCGTGGACACGGCAGTTTTTCAGCGGCGAACCGGATGGTCCCGTTCCGTTTCAGTATCCGGCGCCGGATTACGCGCAGCAGCTTGGTTTCGAGGCATCGAAAGCATGAGCGCGACACAGAAAGAATCGTCGCGATTCATGAGCGGCATCGCGCAGATTGGCGCGCTTGGCATTTTCCTCATCCAGGTTCTACGCGCGATTCCGGCGAGCGTGCGTCATCTCGGCGAAATGGCGCGGCAGGTCTGGTTCGTTGGCGCGATGAGTCTTGTCATCATCATGACGTGCGGATTGTTCGTCGGCATGGTGCTCGGATTGCAGCTTTATTATGTGCTGTCGATTTTCGGCGGCACAGCGGCGCTCGGCACGGTCGTTTCGCTGTCGCTGTATCGCGAACTCGGGCCGGTCGTGACTGCATTGCTGTTCGCCGGCCGTGCGGGCACGTCGATCACGGCGGAAATCGGATTGATGCGTGCGACCGACCAGCTCGATGCGATGGAAATGATGGCGGTCGATCCGCTCGCCTTCGTCGTCGCGCCGCGGTTCATCGCGGGCATCATCGCGATGCCGATCCTGGCGTGCGTGTTCAACGCGATGGGCATTTTCGGTGCGCATCTTATCGGCGTGTCGTGGCTCGGGCTCGACAACGGCACGTTCTGGTCGAACATGACCTCGTCCGTCGATGTCTGGAAAGATGTCTTCAACGGTTTGTATAAAACGATCGTGTTCGGCGGCGTCTGCACGTTGATCGCCACGTTCCAGGGCTACACGACCGCACCCACCAGTGAAGGCGTCGCGTATGCGACGACGCGCACGGTGGTTTTTTCCTCGATCGCCACGCTTGCGATCGATTTCGTCATGACCGCTTTCCTCATGTGAACGCACTCGATCTTCGAGGCTGATATGGCACAACAACGACAATCCTTTCAGATCGGCACCGGTCTTTTCATCCTGCTCGGCTTCGCCGCGCTAGCGTATCTGGCCACGCAAACCACGAGCCTCGCCAACTATCGTCAGGGCGCCAGCTACGACTTGAAGGCGCGCTTCACCAACATCGGCCAGCTCAAGCTGCGCGCGCCGGTGAAAGTGGCGGGCGTGCGTGTCGGCAGCGTGAGCGACATCGTGCTCGAGCCCGACAAACTCGATGCGCTGGTCACGCTGTCCATCGATAAACACTTCGACAAGATTCCCGACGACTCCGCCGCCGCGGTGTTCACGAGCGGTTTACTGGGCGACCAGTACGTTTCGCTGCAACCGGGCGGCTCGCCGGACATGTTCAAGAACAACGACGAAGTGATCCTCACGCAAAGCTCGATGCAGCTCGAGGAGCTGATCGGCAAATATCTGGTCGGCAACGATTCGGGCAAACCGGGCGACAAGAACGCGCCGCCGAATGCGCAAACGCCCGCGACTCCGCCCGCCGACAAATCCACGAAACCTCAGGAGAAGTAATCCATGAAGGACAACGCGATCGGAAAATTCTTCTATGCGCTGATGTGCGCGCTGTTCCTCGCGTCGAGCGCGACGCCGGTTTTTGCCGACGGCGGACAACCGAACGAAATCGTACAGGGCATCGTCGACAACCTCGGCAAGACCATGGAAAGCCGCCGCGACGAACTGTCGAAGAATCGCGACGCGCTGCTCAAGGCGATCGACGACATCGTGCTGCCGCACTTCGATATCGATTACGCGTCGATTCTCGTGCTTGGTCAGAACGCGCGTTCGGCGACGCCGGAACAGCGTGCGCGTTTCGCCAAAGCGATGTACAACTCGATCACGCATCGTTACGCCGAAGGCCTGCTGAAGTACACCGAAGGCCGCGTCAAAGTGTTGCCGTTCCAGGGTGAACTCAACGATAAACGCTCGCTCGTGCGCACGCAGGTGGTCCTCGACGACGGCAAGACGGTGCCGGTCGATTACGCGTTCCGCAAGACCGCGCAAGGTGACTGGAAAGCGTACGACGTGATCATCGAAGGTATTTCGTACGTCACAAATTATCGCAATCAGGTCGCCGCGGAAATCCAGAAGTCGAGCCTCGATGCGCTCACGACGCGACTGGAAACCCAGGGCGCTTCAGCCTTGGACAAGATGAGTCAGGAAGACAAGAAATAATCACGTGAACCGCACGCCGTTCTTCAGCGTCGAATCCGACACCCTGGGCACGCTTCGCGTGTCCGGGGCGATTTCGTTTTCGAACGCTGCGTCAGCGCTAGCGCGCATGCCGCAACCGGGTCGTCCGGGCGGCACGATGGACATCGATTTGAGTGCGCTGGAAAAATCCGACAGCGCCACGCTCGCCGTGCTCATCGCGTGGGCGGCGCGTGCCAATAAGCAAGGCGTGACGCTGCGCTATAAACGCGTGCCGCAGGGATTGCGCAATCTCGCGAAACTTTCCGCGGTGGACAAACTTCTCGGAATGACCTGAGCGTCAGTGCCCCGTCGGACTGCTCGGCGCGGTCGTCTTGTTTTTATTCTCGTAGTCCTGCTGTTCCTTCAGCAGCTTGTCCGCATCCTCGATCTCATTCGTACCCTGCAGGATCTGGATCGCCTCGATCGGCGGATTGCCGCGATAGATTTCATACAGACGGCGCTGACGATACGCGTCGCGGTAGAAGATATACGGATCGTAGACACCCTCGAGGAGGCTTTCCGCATCGATGCCCGACGAACGCAGCGTGATGAGATAGAGCAACGTCGGCGCGTACTGCGCACCGAAGTTGAGATCGTGGCTGTCGGAGTACCAGTGCAGCGGATCGAACACGAAATCGTCGACCGGAATGCGGCCGACATCGCGCATCGTCGTCGAGCCGTACAGCGGAATCACCAGATATGGACCTTCCGGCACACCCCATTTCGCGAGCGTGACGCCGAAATCCGTCGCGCTTGCCTGAATGTTCATTTCGCTCGCCGGATCGAAAAGGCCGAGCACGCCGATCGTCGTGTTGATGACGAAGCGCGCGGACGCTTTGCCCGCTTCCTTGAGATTGGCCTGCAGCAGATCGTTTCCGATCGTGATCGGCGACTCAACGTTCGCGAAGAAATTGCTGACCAGCCGACGCGTCGTTTCGTTCGTGACTTTTCGATAGCCGACGGCCGCCGGACGGATCGCGACGCGATCGGCAAGGTCGTTGAATGCGTACATCTTGCGGTTGAAGTTCTGCAACGGATCGTCGGTGCGCGGCAGGGGCGTCGCGCAGGAAGCCAGCAGAACCGTCAACGAGATCAGGCCGAGACGACGCAACCATCCCGGCGAAAACAAAAGCGAGCTTTGCATGCGATAGGTTATCCGTGTCCTAAGCGTTCCGACGCCACCACACTCGCGCGCGGTCGCCGGCTGCCGTCGTAAGCCTAATGCAACGGGCCCGTTTCAGACAGGGCCTTTTGCATAGCACAATGGGACGCATATAGTACTGCCAAGCGGTTAAATTTGCTCGAAATGCCGCATTGCAGCTAGAATGTCAAGTTCGTAAACGCATGATACAGCGAAGGTTTTATATATGGCACGCATTACCGTAGAAGATTGCCTGGAAGTCGTCGACAACCGCTTCGAGCTGGTGATGATGGCGACCAAGCGCGCACGTCAGCTTTCCAAGGGCGCCGACGCACTCGTCGAAAGCACCAGCGACAAGCCGACCGTGCTCGCCTTGCGCGAGATCGCCGCACGCAAAGTCACCAACGAACTCATCTCCGAGATCGACAAGCAGGAGAAAGAGAAAGCCGAACGCGAAGCGATGGAATGGGCCGCGGCCGAAATGGACGACGATCTTTCCAAGGGCGGCGACGACCTGTAATGAAACCGACGTCCGCCGGTTCGTACCGACACCATCGCGAGACGCCGACGCGGCGCGCGATGGGTTGTCCGCGCGCGGCGGCCTGATCGCGGAGACGAGCGATGAACACGGCGCTGCAGGAAAGACTCCCTGCCGACGTGTTGGCTCTGGAAGACCGGCTGAGTTATTTGCCGCGCGAGCAAATCGCGCGGATCACGAAAGCGTATCTCCTCGGCGCGCAGGCGCACGCGGGACAGACGCGCAAAAGCGGCGAACCCTACATCACGCATCCCGTCGCGGTCGCGGCGATCCTTGCCGATCTCGGCATGGATGCCGAAACGATCATCGCCGCGATCCTGCACGACACGCTCGAAGACACGCCGCTTTCGCGCGATGAACTCGAACGCGAATTCGGGTCCACCGTCGGCGCGCTCGTCGATGGCGTGACCAAACTCGACAAAGTCATGTTCCGCAGCCTGCAGGAAGCGGCGGCGGAAAGTTTCCGCAAGATGCTGCTCGCGATGGCGCGCGATCTGCGCGTGATCCTGATCAAGCTCGCCGATCGTCTGCACAACATGCGCACGCTCGGCGCGATGGAACCGGCCGCACGCCGCCGCATCGCGCGCGAAACGCTCGACATCTACGCGCCAATCGCACAACGACTCGGCATGAACAAGTTCAAATCGGAATTGCAGGAACTCGGTTTCCGCGCGCTGCATCCGATGCGTCATCGCGCGCTCGTCGCGCGCATCAAGAGCACATTCGGCAATCGCCGCGAGGTAATGTCGAAGATCGAGAATGCACTGTCGACGCGACTCACGGCGGAAAGCGTGAAGAATCGCGTGTTCAGCCGCATCAAATCGCCGTACAGCATCTACACGAAGATGCGCGCCGAACACAAAACATTCGCGCAGGTGATGGACGTCTACGGATTCCGCGTCGTCGTCACCGCGACGATGGAGTGCTATCACGCACTCGGCGCGATTCACGCGTTATACAAACCGCTCGATTCGCGCTTCCGCGATTTCATCGCGATACCGAAAGCGAACGGCTATCAATCGTTGCATACCGTATTGTTCGGACCGTTCGGCGGACCGATCGAAATCCAGATCCGCACCGAGGACATGGATCAGATCGCCGAACGCGGCGTCGCTGCGCATTGGACCTACAAAACCGCCGAGCCCGCGACCGCCGCGCAAACGCGCGCGCGCGAGTGGGTCGAAGGGTTGGTCGAAGCGCAAACGCGCGAGGCGTCGTCGCTGGAGTTTCTGGAGAACGTTAAAGTCGATCTGTTTCCGGACGAGGTTTACTTGTTCACGCCGAAGGGACAGATTCTCGCGCTCCCGCGCAATGCGACCGCGCTCGATTTTGCGTTCGCCGTGCACACCGACGTCGGCACGCACGCCGTCGCCGCGCGCGTCGACAAGAAACTCGTTCCGCTGCGTCAACGCCTGAATTCCGGCGAGACGGTCGAGATCATCACCGCGCCGTCGGCGCAACCGAATCCGCAATGGCTCGAATGGGTCGTGTCCGCGCGTGCGCGCACGGCGATCCGGCATTTCCTCAAACGTTTGCAACACGAAGACGCCGTCGAATTCGGTCATCGCATGCTCGATCGCGCGCTCGATCTGCGCGGCATGAGTCTCGACGCGATTTCGTCCGCCGCGCTCGATCGATTCCTCAGCGACGCGCGCTACAAACGCCTCGAAGAATTGCTCGCCGACATCGCGCTCGGCAACCGCATGCCCGATCAGGTCGCCGGACAACTCGCCGAAACGCTGGGCACCGCGCCGCACGCGCAAGCGGAATTGCGTGCGTCGGAACAAATCCTCATCACGGGCGCCGAACGCGGCGTGCTCAGTTTCGGCAATTGCTGCTATCCCGTTCCGGGCGACGACATCTTCGGCTATCTCTCGTCCGGCAAAGGCATCGTCGTCCATCGGATCGATTGCCCGAACGCGCCGGAATACCGCAAGACGCCGGAACGCATCGTCGCCATCGGATGGGATCGCGAAGTCAGCGGCGATTACCGCGCGCGTTTGCGCATCGTCGTCGACAACAAACCCGGCGTGCTCGCGACGGTCGCCGCTGCGATCGCGGAGCGCGATTCGAACATCGAAAACGTCGAATATCAGGAGCGCGATCAGCAAACCTCGACATTGATGTTCACGATCGAAGTGCGTAACCGCAAACATCTCGCCGCCGTGATGCGCCGCGTGCGCAACGCGCCGGTCGTGCACGCCGTCTATCGGTATCCGTGATCGCCGCGAGTTGCGGCGGCGCGCGGAATTGACTAGCGTTCGCCTTCCTTCGACTCGTCATTCCGAATCATGCGCAAAACCATCCACACCGACTCCGCACCGAAGGCCATCGGCCCGTATTCGCAAGCCGTGCGCGCGAGCAACACGGTTTATTTCTCCGGCCAAATTCCGCTCGATCCAGCGACCGGCGAACTCGTCACCGGCGATATTTCGTTCCAGACGCGTCGCGTTTTCGAAAACCTGAAGGCCGTGTGCGAAGCCGCCGGCGGATCATTGGCCGGCATTGTTCGCATCGGCATTTACCTCACCGATCTCGGCAATTTCACCGCCGTGAACACGGTGATGGCCGAGTACTTCAAGGAACCGTATCCGGCGCGATCGACGATCGGCGTCGCTTCGCTGCCGCGCGGGGCGCACGTTGAAATCGACGCCATCCTCCAGCTTGATTGAAGCGCCGAGAAAGCGCGCGAAGCCGGCTGACGCAACGGTCGACGATCCGACCACCTCGGTCGCGACGCTTCCCGGCGTCGGCCCGGCGTTGCTCGAGATTCTCGATCGCGTCGGTTTGTCGACGCTGCAGGATTTGTGGTTCCACCTGCCGCTGCGCTACGAAGATCGCACGCGCATCACGGCCATTCGCGATGTGCGCCACGGCGAAAACGCGCAAGTGCAAGGCCGCATCGAGGCGATCGAAAAAAGTTTCCGCTATCGGCCGCAACTGCGCATCGCCATCGTTGACGATTCGCGCCAAACACTCGTGCTGCGTTTCTTCCATTTCAACAACGCGCAAGTCAATCAGCTCGCGATCGGCGGCGTATTGCGCGCGTTCGGCGAAGCGCGTTTCTCCAAAAACGGTTTCGAGATGGTGCATCCGCAATATCGGCGCATCGCGGATGCCGACGTCGCCGTCGTCGAGGAACGTCTAACGCCCGTATATCCGACGACGGAAGGTCTCGGCCAAACGCGCCTCGTGTCGCTCATCGGCAATGCATTGAAGCGTTTGCCTGACGATGAAGCGATGGAACTCATTCCGCCGGAATTGCGTGCAAAGTATACTTTGTCGTCTCTGCGCGCCGCGCTGTTGTACGTGCATCGTCCGCCGCCCGACGCGGATTTGTCCGCGCTCGCCGCCGGCATACATCCCCGACAACAACGGCTCGCCTTCGAAGAACTGCTGGCGCAACATCTGAGCCTGAAACGCCTTCGCGCACGCGCGCGAAGCCATGTCGCTCCGAAACTCGACAGCGGCGGCAAACTGCGCGCGCGCTTCCTGAAAAACCTGCCGTTCAAACCGACCAACGCGCAGCGTCGCGTAGCCACCGAAATCGTCGACGACGTCGCCAGCGACAAGCCAATGCTGCGCCTCGTGCAAGGCGACGTCGGATCGGGAAAAACCATTGTCGCCGCGCTTGCTGCGCTGACGGCGATCGAAGCCGGCTATCAAGTTGCGCTGATGGCGCCGACCGAATTACTGGCGGAACAGCATTACCGCAACTTCGTCGCGTGGATGAATCCGCTCGGCATCGACGTCGTCTGGCTCGCCGGCAAACTCAAAGGCAAAGCGCGCACGAACGCGCTCGCGGCATTAGCGTCATCGGCGCCCATCGCGATCGGCACGCACGCGTTGATGCAGGAAGGCGTCGGGTTCGCGAAGCTCGGCCTCGTCATCATCGATGAACAACACCGCTTCGGTGTGCATCAGCGACTTTTGTTGCGTGACAAAGGTCGCAACGGCGACATCGTGCCGCATCAACTCGTGCTCACCGCGACACCGATTCCACGCACGCTCGCGATGACGGCTTACGCCGATCTCGACGTTTCCGCGATCGACGAACTCCCGCCCGGACGCACGCCGGTGACGACCGTCGCCATCGCCAACGCGCGGCGCGGCGAAGTAATCGAACGCATTCGCGCGGCGTGCATCGACGGACGTCAGGCGTATTGGGTATGCACGATCATCGAGGAATCCGAACAGTTGCAGGCGCAAGCC
>DATBAU010000275.1:0-6262 GCA_036271355.1 Rudaea sp.
ACTCATTACCTTGATTTCCGCAACATCGCACCGCAGATTCCGCAGGCGCAGCCCGTCAATGCGAATCCGGCGACTCCGCCATCGCAAACGGCTCCGCCGAAACCGGCGAATCCTTGAACGCTCACTCGTTATACTGTCGCCCGGAGAATCGCTGACATGTGCGGAATCATCGGGATCGTAGGCAAAGCCGATGTCGCGTCGTCCCTGTACGACGCGCTCACCGTTTTGCAGCATCGCGGACAGGATGCGGCGGGCATCGCGACCGTCGACGGCGATCGTCTTCGCCTGCACAAGGGCGGCGGACTCGTGCGCGACGTCTTCAACACCGACAACATGTCCAAGCTGCGCGGCCGCGTCGGTATCGGCCATTGTCGTTATCCGACCGCTGGATCTGAATCGACGACGGAGGCGCAACCGTTTTACGTGAATTCACCGTACGGCATCGCGCTCGGGCATAACGGCAATCTGGTCAACACCGATTCCCTGCGCCGTGAAATGTACGAAGGCGATCGCCGCCACATCAACACCGATTCGGATTCGGAAGTGCTGCTGAACATCCTCGCGCACGAAATCCAGATCCAGGATCGCCATCACCTCACGCCCGATCAGATTTTCAAAGCCGTCGCCGGCGTGCATGCGCGCGCGCGCGGGGGTTACGCGGTCGTCGCGCTGGTGCTCGATTACGGCGTGCTCGCGTTTCGCGATCCGTACGGCATCCGTCCGCTTGTGCTCGGCGAGCGCGAGACGGCGGCCGGAAAAGAATATGCGGTGACGTCCGAATCCGTCGCGCTCGACATCCTCGGGTTCAAGCGTCTGCGCGATGTCGAACCGGGCGAAGCCGTGCTGCTCACACCCGACGGCGAACTGCACACGCGGCATTGCGCTGAAGGCTATCCGCACGCGCCGTGCATTTTCGAATACGTGTATCTCGCGCGCCCGGATTCGATGATCGAAGACGTGTCGGTATACAAAGCGCGTCTGCGCATGGGCGAAAGTCTCGCGGCGAAAATCCGCAAGCTGCGTCCGGACCACGACATCGATTCGGTCATTCCGATTCCCGATACCGCCCGCACCGCCGCCAGTTCGCTCGCAGTCGAGCTTGGCTTGCCGATGCGCGAAGGGTTCGTCAAGAACCGCTACATCGGCCGCACGTTCATCATGCCGGGTCAGAGCGAGCGCGTGAAATCCGTGCGCCGCAAATTGAACGCGATCGAACTCGAATTCCGAAAAAAAGTCGTACTGCTGGTCGACGATTCGATCGTGCGCGGCACGACGTCAAAGCAGATCATCCAGATGGCCCGCGAGGCCGGCGCGAAAAAAGTATACTTCGCCTCCGCCGCACCGCCGGTGCGCTTCCCGAACGTGTACGGCATCGACATGCCGGCCGCCGACGAACTCGTCGCGCACGATCGCACCGAAGAAGAAGTGCAGCAGCTCATCGGCGCGGACTGGTTGATCTATCAGGACCTCGACGATCTCGTCGCCGCCGTCGCGGAAGGCAACGACAAACTCACGCGCTTCGACGCGTCGTGTTTCGACGGCAATTACGTCACGGGCGTCGAGCCGACCTATCTGCGCGAACTCGAACTCGGTCGCTCCGACGCGGCCAAAATGCAGCGCCGTACCGGCTCGTAAAAATTGTGCGCCTTCGAGAGGTGCGGTCGAGTCGTGTCCGAACTCCCGCCCTTTTTGCGTATTTAAGAAGCATCGCACGGTCGTGACCGGACACATCTGGCACAATACCGGCGCTTTCGTAGGCGGAGTAGGGCGTGAAATCGACAGGAAGTTCGGAACGGGGCGTTTTTGCTCGCGCGGCCGAGTGCCTGCGCTGCAACGACCCCGCCGAGAAAATCGCCGCCACCGAAGTCGCTGCCGCCGCGTTCCGCGCCGGTGAACTTTTCTTCGACGATGCAACGCCCGTCGCGTCGGTAGGAAATCCGGGCCGGCCACCGCGTCCGTTTCTCGTCCCGCCGAAACAGTTGCCGCAACGCGGACTGGGCACGCCCGAAGGTCGCGCCGCGTTGGTCCATGCCGTCGCGCACATCGAATTCAACGCGGTCAATCTCGCATGGGATGCGGTGCAGCGTTTCCGCGGTATGCCCGTCGATTATTACGCCGACTGGATTTCCGTCGCCGACGACGAAGCGCGCCATTTCCGCCTGCTACGCGCGCGTCTAAACGAACTCGGCCACGACTACGGCGATTTCGACGCGCACGACGGTCTTTGGGAAATGGCCGTAAAGACGTCCAATTCGTGTCTCGAGCGCATGGCGCTCGTTCCGCGCGTTCTCGAAGCGCGCGGGCTCGACGTCACGCCGGGCATGATCGCGCGTTTGCGTAGCGTCGGCGACGAAACGACGGTTGGCATTCTCGAAATCATTCTGCGTGAAGAAATTGCGCACGTCGCCGCCGGATCGCGCTGGTTCGTCTGGTGTTGCGAACGCGAGAGCCGCGATCCCGCACGCACCTTCGATGAACTGGTCGCGTTGCACGCGCCCAACGCGGTGCGCGGACCGTTCAACACCGACGCACGTATCGCCGCCGGTTTCACACGCGAGGAATTGCAGCGGCTCGGAGCGGCGGCATGACGCGTCGCATCGTCTGCGCCGCCATCATCGCAGGGGTTTGGCTGATCGTTCTCGGATTCGCGGCGAGTCTTACCTGGACGTCGCCGCTGACGCCGTCGAAAAAATTGCCGGTCGACGCGCGAAATTTCCGCATCGTGCAAGGCGCGGGCGTCGAAGACGGCACGTCGATGCGCATCGGTTCCGTCGGCGACGACGGCAGCGCGCTGCAAGCCGTGCCGGCCGATCACGTGCACGCCGACGATTTTCCCGTGCTGCGCTATCGCTTCGAGGGGTTTCCGCGCACGCTCGAATTGTCGTTCTTCTTCCGCCGCGCCGATGCGCCCGACGACGTGCAACCCGCCGTCACCGTTCCATGGCCCGACGGCGGCTGGCAGACGCTCGATTTGAGCAAGGTGCCGGGTTGGC
Organism: Rudaea sp.; assembly: GCA_036271355.1. Taxonomy (GTDB): domain Bacteria; phylum Pseudomonadota; class Gammaproteobacteria; order Xanthomonadales; family Rhodanobacteraceae; genus Rudaea. The sequence continues at coordinate 2,994 of DATBAU010000275.1, forward strand.
GCGGCGACATCATCGAGATGGGATTCTCCGAATATCCCACGCCGCAACTCGCGCCGACGAGTGTGGCGTTCCAGCCGTTTCGGTTCGATCACATCGAATTGTGGTCGCCGTCGTGGCGCGGCAGTTTTGCCGCGCTTTACACATCTTGGTTTACGTACACGCCGTGGGCGTTGCTTTCGATCAGCGCGCTCGGGCCGCAGCGCGAAGTCGCGCAAGCCGTGCCGCTCGCGCCGCTGCTGTTGCTCGCCACGGTGTTGAGCCTCGTGGCGGCGGCGATTTGTTTGCGCTGGTCGCGCTCCGCGATCTTGTTGCGCAGCGTGGCGGCGCTTGGCGCGCTGTGGATCGTGCTCGATCTCGTTTGGCTGGACGATTTACACAAGAAGCACGCTTTCACCGAGACCGTCTATGCCGATAAACCTTGGAGCGAGCGTTCGCAACTCATGCCCGATGAGGACATCGCACAAACCGCGGCGCGCGTTCGCGGTTATTTCGCATCGCAGCCCGGCGCGCACCGATTGCTGGTCGGTGCGGATTCGAAATACGTGTTCCTGAAATTGATCTACGAACTGCTGCCGCTCGACGCGGCGCCGTTGCAGGAAGTGGCGAACTTCACATGGCCGCCGGGCGAAGTGTTCGTGTTGCTATACAACGATGCACCGTGGCGCTACGACGAGACGCTAGGCGCAATCGTCGATGCGGCCGGGCATCGCATCGGCGAACCGGCGGACGAGGTGTTCGACGGCGGATTCGCGCATCCGGCGCGCATCGAATCCGTGTTCGAGAAGGGCGACGTACGCCTGTACGTTCGGCGCGATGCCGAGGCGCCGTCGCCGTGACGCTCGTGTTCGCTTGGCTGTTGGCATGGGCGGCCGGTGTTGCCGCCTACTGCGCGTTCGATGCACGCCGCGAGCCCGGTTGGTGGGCGTCTGCGGCCGGTCACGGTTTGGTGTTCGGCATGCTGCTGGCAGGCGCGATGGCGGACGCATTCGCGCGCGAAGACACAATACATGCGGTGCATCACGCGGCGTTGCGGCTCGCGCTGCTGGCGTTGGGTGCGGGCGCGTTCGCTGTGTGGCGTCGCCGCAGAATCGGGGGCGAGCGCGTCGTCGTCGGTGCGCCGACATTGGAAAAGTGGAAAGTTATACTTTTGGCGACCGGCGCGCTGTCGATCGTGTATCGCGGATGGCTCGCGTTGCGCGAAATTCTGCTTCGCCCGACGTTTCCGTGGGATGCGTGGGATGCGTGGGCCGTGAAATCCAAGGCGTGGTTTCTGCTCGGACATTATGAGCCGTTCGTTTCCGCCACGACCTGGATAACGTCGGCGGCAGGCGCCGATTACACCGGACCTGCGTGGAGCTATCCCGCGGCGCTCGCATGGATGCAGATCTGGTTCGCCAGCGCGGCCGGTGGGTGGATCGAGCCGCTCGTCAATCTTCCGTGGCTTGCGCTTTGGATAGGATTGCTGCTCGCGCATTACGGCCAGTGGCGCGCGCTCGGTCTGTCGACGCTGCGCGCGGCGGCGTTCGCGTACGCGCTCGCTTCGTTGCCCCTGCTCACGGTGCACGTCGCGCTAGCAGGTTATGCGGATTTGTGGATCGCGACATTGTTCGGATTCGCCGTGCTGGCATGGATGCGCTGGCTCGCGCAACGTGACGTGAGCCAGCTCGCATTGGCCGCCGCGTGCGTGTTGCTGATGCCGTGGCTGAAACTCGAAGGCGCGGTGTGGATGTCGTTGTCGATCGTCGTGGCGATTGCGTGCTCCGTGCCTCGTCGCGCGCGGCATTTCGTCATCGGCGCGATCGGCGTCGCCGCCTTCGTCGTCGCATCGGTGGGACACATCACGTTGCCGGTGTACGGACTGGGTTGGATAAGCATCGGCTGGCAATCGATCGACGTTCCCGTGATCGGCACGCTCGCGATCGCTTTCCACGCGAAGGCGCTCGGCGGCGCGTTCGCGAGCCTGTTCCTGCAGCCGAGTTGGCATCTGCTGTGGTGGCTGTTGCCGGTGGTGGTGATCTGGCGCTGGCGCGAATTCCGCGCAAGCCGACCGCTGCGATGTCTCGCCGCGTTGCTGGTAATTTGTTTCGCGTTTCTCGCGTTCCTGTTTCTGTTCACCGATGCAGCGCAGTGGGCGGAAAGCTACACCGCCATCAATCGGCTCATCATGCACCTCGTGCCGGCGGTGATTACGCTTCTGGCATTGCTGCTTCGGGACGTGGCGTTGCCGCGAGAATCGATTCGTACAGCGTGATCGTCTTCGCCACGCTGGCGTCGAGCGTGAATTCCTGTTGCCACCGGCGTCGGCCGGCTTCGCCCAGTCGATGTCGCAACGCGCTGTCGTCACGCAGGCGTGCGAGCGCGGACGCGAGCGCGATTGCGTCGCTGGGTGGAATCATCAGACCCGTTTCGCCGTCGCGCACGACGTAATTCACACCCGAACCGGCAATCGCGCTCGCGATCGTCGGCAAACCCGCGCGCATCGCTTCGAGCAACACGATTCCGAATGATTCGGCGCGCTCAGTGGACGGAAGACAAAGCACGTCGGCATTCGAATAGAGCGAAGCCAAACGCGCGCGGCCGACGGCGTCCATGTCGATGCGTCCGGCGAATTGCACGCGCGATTCGATGTCGAGTTCCCGCGCCAGCGAACGCAAATTCGGACCACATTCCCCGTCTCCGACGAGAACCAGACTGCAGCCCGGCGTCGCCGCGACGGCGCGCAACAAGACATCGAAACCCTTGAAGTAACTCAAACGGCCGACGGCGAGGACACGCAGACCGTCGGTGGGCCATTGTATACTTGTATCATAATGCGCATCGGGCACAGGCGCGATGCCGAGCGGAATCACGTGGACTTTCTCGCGATGCGGCGCGAGCGCTTCACTCGAATCGAGATAGTTGGGCGACGTGACGATGATGGCGCGCGCGCGGCGCAGCAGTGCTTGCTCCCAGGGCCGATATACTCTGTAGCCGAACCGCAATCCGGCGCGGCGGCTGTCGCGCGGAATATCCGCGTGCCAGTGGACGATCCACGGTATCCGTCGCAACGATGGAAACAGCCGCGGCCAGAATGCGGACGTGTTCGGCACGTGGAGGTGCAACAGATCCGGCTGCCCTTCGGAAACCAGCCGATTGAGATGCCACGGAAACGTCGGACTCACCGGCGCATACATCGCGCGGCCGAAGCAGGCGGTTTGCGTGACGTCGATGCCGTCGATCGTCGTTCGTCGTGTGCGCATGACGCCGGGATCGGCATGCGCCACCATCGT
>DATBAU010000276.1:0-12471 GCA_036271355.1 Rudaea sp.
GCAGGATCAGGTTCCCCCGTTTCCCGGATCGATTGCGCGCGCAGCCATCGAAAAATCGCTCGGCGCGCCGATCGCGACGCTGTATCGCCGCTTCGACGAAACGCCGCTCGCCTCCGCGTCGATTGCGCAGGTGCACGCCGCCGAATTACCGGACGGACAATCCGTTGTCGTCAAGGTTTTGCGTCCGGGCATTCACGAACGCGTCGCCGCCGATATCGATCTGTTGCGCGCGCTCGGCGAACTCGCGCAGCGTTGGCATCCGGCTTCGGACAAAATCAAGCCGCGCGAAATCGTGCTCGAAATCGAAACGACGCTGCGCAACGAACTCGATCTGCAGCGCGAAGGCGCGAACGCGAGCGTGCTGCGCCGGAATTTCGCGAACGGAGACGATGTGCTCGTTCCGGGCGTTCATTGGACGCATTCGAAAGAAGGCGTGCTCACACTTGATCGCGTGTACGGCGTCACCGTCGACGATCTCGCCGCGATCGACGCGGCCGGTGTCGATCGCATAGCACTCGCGGAAAAAGGCATCCGCGTTTTCTACACGCAAGTGTTCCGCGACAATTTTTTCCACGCCGACGCGCATCCCGGCAACATCTGGGTCGACACCGAACGAAAAACGAATCCACGTTTCGTCGCGCTCGATTTCGGCATCATGGGTTCGCTGTCCGAACGCGATCAGTTTCTGCTTGCGCAGAATTTCATGGCGCTGTTCGACCGCGACTACAAACGCATTGCCGAACTGCATCTCGAAGCGGGCTGGATGCCGGCGCACATTCGCGTCGACGAACTGGAAGCCGCCGTGCGCACGGTGTGCGAACCGTATTTCACGCGGCCGCTGTCGGAAATTTCGCTCGCCGAAGTTGTGATGAAACTTTTTTCCGTCGCTCGGCAATACGAACTCACGTTGCAACCGCAATTGATCCTGTTGCAGAAAACACTGCTCAACATCGAAGGCATCGGACGGCTTCTTTATCCGCAAATCGACATCTGGGCGACGGCGAAACCGGTGCTCGCCGATATTTTGCGCAAACGCTACGGCCTGCGCCGAACGTTGCGTGACATCCGCACGCGATTGCCCGAATGGATTTCGACCGCGCCGGAAATGCCCGAGCTCGTGCACACATTCCTGAAGAAAGCGCAGGCTGGCGATTTCGATGCGTCGCGCATCGGACCGTCGCTGATTGCCAGCGAAGCGCTGCACCGTTCGCGCTTGCGCACCACGATCATCGCCGGTATCGGCGCGGTGTTTATCGTGACGGCGGCGCTGGTTTATACGCCCGCGTTTCCGCGCTGGCTGCCGATCGTGTCGGCCGCGATCGGCATCGTCGCGTTCGCGATCGCGTTGCGCCGCACGCGTTGAACATCGACGTCGTTTTCGAAGACGACGACCTGCTCGCCGTCAACAAGCCGGCCGGTTTGCTCGTTCATCGCAGCAAAATCGCCGCCGCCGAAGACGACTTCCTGATCGATCGTTTGCGCACGCCCGAACGACCGAACCTGTTTTTGATTCATCGTCTCGATCGCGCCACGCCAGGACTCGTGCTGCTGGCGAAATCGCGCGAGGTCGCGAGCGACCTCGGCAAGCAGTTCATGGATCGCAGCGTGGACAAGCGCTATCTCGCCGTCGTGCGCGGCTGGCCGGACGCGGAAGGCACGGTCGATTATCCGCTGCCCGACGTGCGCGACAACTCGCCGCGCAAAGCGGCGGTGACGTCATGGCGAACGCTCGCGACCACCACCGTGCCGATCTCGATGGGCCGCTATCCGGAACAGCGTTATGCACTCATCGAAGCGTCGCCGCACACCGGACGCTATCGGCAGATCCGCAAACATTTTCATCACGTCTCGCATCACATCGTCGGCGACACGAGTCATGGTCGCGGCGATCACAACCGGTTGTGGCGCATCCATTTCGCGATGCATCGCATGTTGCTGCACGCGTGGAAAATCGAATTTCGTCATCCGCGTGGCGAAGCGATGTCGCTTTGCGCGGCGCTCGACGAAACCTGGCGCGCGGTGATCGAACGCTTCGGTTGGGAGTCGTCGTTATCGGATCGATCTCGACTGGACCAGCCGCTGATAGAATCACCGCAGTTTCCGGGGTGATCGCATGCCATCGTTCGATGTCGTTTCCAAACTCGATCTGCATGAACTGACCAACGCGGTCGATCAGGCCAATCGCGAGCTGACGAGCCGTTTCGATTTCAAAGGCACGGGCGCCGAATTCGCGCGCGACGAGGAAACCGTCGTCACGCTCAAGGCGCAGGCCGAGTTCCAGCTCAAACAGATGCTCGATATTCTCAAACAGCGTTTGGCCAGCCGGCACATCGATATTCGCGCGGCGGAGATCGCCGATCCGGAAATCAATCTCGGCAGCGCGCGGCAGAAAATCACGCTGAAGCAGGGCATCGATCAGCCGCTCGCGAAGGACATCATCAAGCGCATCAAGGATGCGAAACTCAAAGTCGACACGCAAATCCAGGGCGACAAGTTGCGTATCACCGGCAAGAAAAAAGACGATCTGCAAACCGTGATCGCGCTGCTGCGCGCGGCGGATGTGAAGATGCCGCTGCAGTACGAGAATTTCCGGGACTGATCGTGCTCGAGGTAGCGCACAACGTGAAGATTCCCGACAGCGAACTGTCGGAAAGTTTCATTCGCGCGTCGGGTCCGGGCGGGCAGAACGTCAATAAGGTCGCGAGCGCGGTCGAGTTGCGTTTCGATGTCGCGAATTCGCCGAGCTTGCCCGAGGCGTTGCGCGCGCGGTTGCTCGCGCGCAACGATCGACGCCTGACCGCCGACGGCGTGCTCGTTATCCAGGCGAGCCGGCTTCGCGATCAGGCACGCAATCGCGAAGATGCGCGCGCGCGTTTGATCGACATCATCCGCGCGGCGATGCATGTGCCGAAGAAACGCGTCGCGACCAAACCGACGCGCGCGTCGAAAGAACGCCGCATCCAGTCGAAGAAGAAACGCGGCCAAAACAAGCAAACGCGTTCCGCGCGCTGGAGTCTCGATTGAGCGACGCACGCTTTCCGGCCATCCCGCCGGAAATGCCGCGCATGCGGCCGTCGCGTGTGGTTGCGCCGATCTGTCGCTGGATCCTGAAAATCAGCGGCTGGCGCATGGCGGGCGAATTTCCGAACGTGCCGAAACTCGTCGTGATCGCCGCGCCGCATTCGAGCAATCTCGATGTCATTTGGGGTTTGCTGTTCAAATACGGTTTGCGGCTCAATGTGCAGTTCATCGGCAAGCGCGAGGCGTTCTTCTGGCCACTCGGACCGTTGTTGCGCCATCTCGGTGGCATTCCGATCGATCGCAACGCGCCGCACGGCGTCGTCGGCGAAATGAAACGCGAATTCCAGGAGCGCGAACGATTTTGGCTCGCCATCGCGCCCGAAGGCACGCGCAAGCGTGTGCAGAAATGGAAAAGTGGATTCTGGCGCATCGCGCGCGAAGCCGACGTGCCGATCCTGATGATCTATTTCCACTATCCGGATAAAACGATCGGGCTTGGCGAACTGCTGCATCCGACCGCCGATCCGATCGCCGACATGGCCCGCATCCGGGCCTTCTATGCCCCTTGGCGGGGTCGAAACCGGGGCACCGTCTGAAAGCCATTGCCGAAGACGTCCGCAGCCGGTACGATAATAGATGTACGACATGTTACGTACTATAAATCGGGGTCAACGTATGAAATACCATTTGATGGCAGTTCTTCTCGCGCTGGCGGGAAGTTCCGCGCTCGCGGACGAAGTCGTGAAAAAGCCGGTCGATGTCGCGAGCACGCCAGCGGCGCTGCAGACAGTGATCGATTCGATCCATGCCGAAATGGCGCCGAGCAAGCGCTACGAATTCATCAATCCCGCCGAACGGCGCGATGTCGATACCGATTTCGCGACCATGATGACGCTGATGACGAACGCAGGGTCGGTGGCTGCCATGAAACAGCCCGAACGCATCAAGTTGTTCAACACGCAGGAACACGTCAACGGCATCCTCACGCACACCGACCGCAATCGCCTGATCTGCGAACGCCGCTCGAAAGTGGGATCGAACCTGCCGGTCACCGATTGCCGCACGCTCGCCGACGTCGAACTCAATCGCAGCGAAACGCAGAAGTTCATGCAGGATCGCTCGAACGATGGAAGCCGGGTGTCCGCCCAAGCCCTCTGGCAGAAAGAGCAAAAAGGCAACTGATCGCGCGGATGTCGTGATTCGTAAAAGCCGCGCCGGACGAACACGTCCAGCGCGGCTGGATCGATAGCGGCACGTGGCCTTTACGGTTGTTTCGCGGTGACACGGCGATTCCGACCGCGCACTTCTTCGGCGGCTTCGGCTGCCTGATCGGCCTGTAAAGTTGCCAGGGTGCGGCCGTCCGGATTTATCGGCTATGATCGGGCCATCGATCGTTGTCAGCATCGATCCTTCCGCGGGGTTATGGGACCGTGTCGAGCGCTTCGCTTGCCAATGAGCTTCGTTTCGAAGCAGCGGTGAATTTGCCGCCGCGGGCGACTGCGCCGCATCTGCCGCGTCAATTGTCGGATATCGAATTCGTCGTCTTGCGCGGTGCCGGACCGAATCGCCGCGTTGCGGCGGGCGAAGTGCTGTTCCGCAAGGGCGAGATCGGGCACAGCATGTACGCGATCGAGACGGGCCAGGTCCGCATCGAATTCGGCGATGGCATGCCGCACAAGCTGCTCGGTCCGCGCGAGTATTTCGGCGAACTCGCATTGTTCATCGGCAATCACGCGCGCGTGGCGAGCGCGATCGCGCATACCGCGTGTTCGCTGCGGCTCATCGAATATCCCGCGTTCGATCACCTGCTCGAAACGGAACCGGCGATCCTCGCAACCTTCATGCGCCGCTCGTTCGCGTATCTGGTCGCGAGCGAGCAGCAATTGATCACGCATTTAAAACGCCGCAACGAGGATTTGCTCGTCACGCTGGATTCGCTGCGGCAGACGCAGACGCAATTGTCCACCGCGAACCATCTCGTGCGCACGGATGAACTGACGGGACTCACCAACCGGCGTGGTCTGTATCAATTCCTCGAAATGATCGACGAACAGCGCGTCGCGGGCACCGAGCTCGCGCTGCTGCTGATCGATCTGGACAACTTCAAACGCATCAACGACGAACACGGCCACCTCGCCGGCGACGAAGTGCTGCGCGCGGTCGCCGAGGAAGTCTCGCGCGTCGCGCATCCGTGCGATCTGCCGGCGCGCCTGGGCGGCGACGAATTCGCGCTGCTCGCGCAACTGGCCGATCCGGGCGACGCGGCGGCGCTGGCCGCGAAGATCGTCGAATCGGTGAGCGAGCTGCGTTTCGCCGCACCGCTCGAATCGCTGCGCGTGACCGTGAGTGTGGGCGTGAGTCATTGTTCCGACGAAGCGGACTGGTCGAGCTGGTACAGTCAGGCCGACGCCGCGCTGTATCGAGCCAAGGGCGATGGCGGCGGAACCTGGACGCTGCACGCCTGAGCATTGGCCCGCGACGGCCTTTTGTGCAGAATCGAATTTTGCTTAAGGGGCCGACGGCATCCTCCGCGATGCGCCGGAAAGCATGAATCCGAACGCGACCGAAGAGCTATCCAGCGCGCAGAGCGGACCCGAATCCGTGCTGCGCGCGATCGCCGTGAGCGATCTGGTCGACAGCACCGCCTTGATCGAGCAACTCGGCGACCGCAAGGGCGCGGCGTTCATGCAGCAGCTCGACCGCTTCGCGCGCGACATCCTGCAGCGGCACCGCGGTCGGGAAATCGACAAGACCGACGGATTCCTGCTGCTGTTCGAGCGTCCGGTACAGGCCGTCGCATTCGCCATCGAATACCAGCGCTTGTTGCGCCGGCTCGGCGACATGGAATTCTTGCCGCTGAAAGCGCGCATCGGCATTCACGTCGGCGATGTGATGTTGTGGGAAAACTCCAGCGACGACATCGCGCGCGGCGCCAAGCCCGTCGAAGTGGAAGGCATCGCAAAACCCATTGCCGCGCGGCTCATGCATCTGGCCGCGCCCGGGCAAATCCTGCTCTCCGGCGTCGCGCAGTCGCTCGTGTCGCGTTCGCAGGATGAACTCGAAACCGAGGGCGAACTGCTGTGGAAGGAACACGGCCGTTATCGCCTCAAAGGCGTGCCGGAACCGGTGACGGTGGTCGAAGTCGGCGAACGCGACATCGCGCCGCTGATCACGCCATCGCGCAACGCGAAAGCCTATCGCGACGTGCCGTGGTGGCGTCGCCGCACCGCGCTCGCCTTCGAAGTGGCCGCGTTGTTCGTCATGGTTGCGAGCGCACTTTATTTTTCGCTGCGCAGTCCCGAAGCGATCGCGTTCGGCAAGCGCGATTGGGTCGTCGTCGGCGACATGATCAACCAGACCGGCGAACCGATCCTCAACGATTCGCTGCAGACTGCGTTTCGAATCGGACTGGAGCAATCGCGTTACGTCAACGTCGTGTCGGATTTGAAAGCGCGCAGCGTATTGCAGTTGATGCAGCGCGACCCGGAAGCGACGCGCATCGATCGCTCGATCGGGTCGGATGTCGCGTTGCGCGCCGGCGCGAAAGCGCTCGTGCTGCCGACGGTCACCGAACTCGGCGGTCTGGTTCGCGTCACGCTGGAAGTGGTCGATCCGCGCACGCGCGACACGGTGTATTCGGAAACGGCCGAAGGATCCGGTTTCGCGTCGATCCTGCCATCACTCGACAACGCCGAGCGGCAACTGCGCTTACGCCTCGGCGAAGCGATGACGGCGGTGACCGCCGACAGCGTTCCGCTGCCGCAGGTGACCACGGCGAACATGGATGCGCTTCGCGCCTACGCGCTCGCATTGCAGGCGTACGCGCACGCGAACGACAAGGACGCGCTCGAACTTTATCGGCACGCGACGAAGCTCGATCCCTCGTTCGCGCTCGCTTACATCGGCATCGCGCGTATCTACATCAGCAGCGACGACGACGCGACCGCGCGCGAGTTCGCGGAAAAGGCGATCCAGTTGAAGGATCGCTTGCCGGCGCGCGATCAGTTGTATCTGGAAGCGTGGCTCGCGCAGTTCGGTCCGCCGCAGCCGATGTTCGACAAATGGCGTTTGCTCGGAAAACTCTACCCGGATTACTACGCGGCGCATTTCAACTATGCGTATTTCAAATGGGAATGGGAAAACCGCGCGAGCGACGCGCTCGATGCGCTTCAGCCCGCCTTGTCGGAAAGCGATCCGTTGCGTGCGGTCGCGTTCAACATGCAAGGCGCGCTGCACGCTGCGGACGGAAAGTACGACATGGCCGTCGACGATTTCGAAACGGCGATCAAGCTCGGCGATCCCGAGCAAGGCAGCTATTACGCTGGGACACTAGCGAGCGCGCGCCATTTCGGCGCGGCGGAACAGCAGCTCGATCACGCCAGCCCGAGCGGAATTCCGACGAAAGACGTTTTCCACGACCGCGAAAAAATCGCCATCGCCGTCGATCAAGACGATTGGGATCGCGCACGCACCATCGCGCAGGCTTCACTCGCCGAAGCGAAAAAAATCGGCGCGGTCAGCGTCGTGCGGTATCAGGCGATCAATTCGGGTCTGAATTATTTCGATCCCACCGATCGCGCCGCGCACACCGTTGCGATCAAGGAACTGATCGCGAGCGCACGCGCCGCGCTCGTCGCCGACGACCCGCACGCGAATTATCCGAACGTCTTCCTGTTGCTGTTCGGCGCCTTTCTCGCATCGAACAACGGCGATCACGATCTGGCTGTAGCGACCTGCGAACTGGCCAGGCCGTTCGTGACGGCATCGGGCTATGCCAATCTTCGGCACATGCTGACCCTCGTCGACGCGGCGCTTTTCCTCGAGAACAATCAGCCCGAACTCGCCGTCGACGCGCTGCAAAAAGACATCGACGGTTCCGAGCTTTATCTGACGCACGCGATCCTGATGGAATCGCTGCAGCGCGCCGACAAGAATTCGGCCGCGCTTGAACAAGGCACCTGGCTCGTCGCGCATCGCGGCCGCGCTTATCTCGAAGCGAACATCGATCAGATTCTGCAGGCGACCAATGTCGCCGAATCCGACCTCGCGTTGCTGCGCATGGCCGAAATCTCGGCGGTATCAGGCCGCCCGGACGACGCGCACCGCTATCTGGACCAGTTCAAATCCGCGTGGCCGGACGCGCATCGTCCGGCCTTCGCGCAACGCCGTGTCGACGGCGTTTCGAAGCGTCTTACTTCGCCTCGAGGCTGAAGATGCGCTGCGAGGATTCGCCGAGCAGTGAATCACGAAACACCTGACGGCTTTGCTGGAACTGCGCTTTGCTCGCGAGATTTTTCGTCTGCATGCATTCGCCGCATTCGGCATCCGACCCACCGACCGAATTCAGCGCCGCGCGCGGATTGTTCTGGAAATCGCTGCGGAACTGATCGTCGGTCGACAATTTGTCGAGCAAACGATCGACGACATCGGAACCCAACTTCGAATTGGCCATGTGAATCTCCCCCCTGTGAAATGATGAATCGCTGTGCCGGATCGTGGGAGCAAGATCGGTGCCAATGCGCAGTACACTATCGGCGTTGTTCACCCACTCCGCATAACGTTTACGACGAAGCTCGCCCATGCTGATCCGGCGCTGCGCCATCCTCATGATCGAACCGCGCGAAAGCGTGGAATTCGATTTCGATTCCCTGCTCAGCGGCGGCGCCGGATTGCACGAACAGCGGCAATGGGTTGCGCTCGCGCCGCATCTCGATGCGGCCGTCGAATTGTCCGCGGAAGAAATCGCACCGCTCGGCCTCGTGTCGACACGTGACTGGAGCGAGCGCGAACGCCTCGCTGAACAATGCGATGGCGCGCTCATCGATGCGTTGCTGAAAAAAGGATTGCTGATTGCCGACGCACCCGAATTCGCGGACATGCGAAGTCGCGAAGAACGTCTGCGCAATCAGTATTGGCATCCGCTGACCGCCGTCGCTCACGCGTTCGGCCGTTGGGACGGCGTGACGTCGGGCGAGAACATGCGCAACGTCGGCATCGTCAGCGTGGCCGATCTTGTCGATCAGCTCGGCGAACCGCCGCCGCACTTTCTCGAACGCACACCGCGCGCGCAACGCATCGCACTTGCGCCGCCGGATGAAAAGACGCCGCTCGACGATCTTCTACGCCGCCGGACGGTGTGCCGCAATTACGACGCATCGCGACCGTTGCCGATCGCGCTGCTCAACAAAATCGTGCACCGCGTGTTCGCCGCGCAGGCGACACATCACGTCACGCCGACGGCGGCGATCGTCAAGAAGACTAGTCCGTCCGCCGGCGGTTTGCATCCGACGGAAGCGTATTTCCTGCTCCAAAACGTCGAAGGCCTCGCGCCGGGTTTGTATCACTATCATGCAGGCGAGCATGCGCTTGAACCCATGCAGTCGCTGACACGAGACGCGACGCACGCACTCGCCATGCGCTTTCTCGCGCATCAGGACTGGTTCGCGAACGCGCACGCCATCGTCATCCTCGCGCCGCGATTCGAACGCAGTTTCTGGAAATACCGCGCGCACGCGAAGGTCTATCGCGCGGTCACGCTCGACGTTGGGCATCTGTCGCAAACGCTACAGATTTCCGCCACAGAATTCGGTCTCGGCGCGTTCATCACATCCGCGATCAACGAAGCGGATATCGAACGTGAACTGCAGCTCGAATCGATGCGCGAAGGACCGTTGGCGATCTGCGGTTTCGGCTGGCGCGCGGAAAAATGCGAACGCATGGAATTCGATCCGCTACGCGCCGTCTGGCCGAAAGAATAATCGGCGTTACGACGACGGCAGCCAATCGCGTGGCGCGAGGTACTCGTACAACGTCGCTTCCGCGCTACCCGGTTCGGGTGTGTACGCATATTCGAAACGCACTTTCGGCGGCAGCGACATCAGAATCGATTCCGTGCGCCCGCCCGACTGCAATCCGAACAACGTGCCGCGATCATAGACGAGATTGAATTCGACATAGCGCCCGCGCCGATAAAGCTGGAACTCGCGCTCGCGTTCGCCGAACGTCGTGTCTTTCCGTTTTTCGACGATCGGAAAATACGCATCGATAAATCCATTGCCGACCGCGCGCTGAAACGCGAAGCAACGCTCGAACTCCCATGCGTGCAGATCGTCGAAGAACAATCCGCCGACGCCGCGCGTTTCGCCGCGATGCTTGATGTAGAAATAATCGTCGCACCACTGCTTGTATTTCGCGTAGACATCGTCGCCGAACGGCGCGCACAGATCGCGCGCGACACGATGCCAATGCACCACATCCTCGTCGAACGGATAGAACGGCGTCAGATCGAATCCGCCGCCGAACCACCACGCCGAATCGCCGCCGGGTTTCTTCGCTTCGAAAAATCGCACATTGAGATGCGTCGTCGGCACGAATGGATTGTGCGGATGGATCACGAGTGAAACGCCTTGCGCCATCCACGCCGAACCGGCCAGTTCCGGACGATGCGCCGTCGCCGCGGGCGGCAATGTGTCGCCGCTGACGCTCGAAAAATTGACGCCCGCTTGTTCGAACACCGCGCCGTTGGTGAGAACGCGCGTGCGTCCACCGCCGCCTTCCGCACGTTGCCAGCGATCCTCGCGAAATCGCGCTTGGCCATCAGCGCGTTCGCTCGCCGCGCACAGACGGTCCTGCAGATCGAGCAGATAACGTTCAACCTCGGCGCTGTACGTGGCGGACATCGGATCGATTCAGGTTGATGAGCGAACATGGTAGCAGCCGCGACCGTCGCGCCGACTTTCACTATACTTGCGCGCCCCACGCTACCTGCACGACTCGCTTGCCGTCACGCATCCAGCCGCTGCCGATCACCGCTCTCACCGCCACGTGCGCCGCCGCCAGCGGACGCGACGCCATCGCGCGTGCGATCGAAACCCGCAGCGGCGGTTTGCGCGCGAACGACTTCGGCGCCGATCCGCTGCCGTGTTTCATCGGACGCGTCGCGACAGTCGAAACGACAGCATTGCCGCCGGAACTGGCATCGTGGGACGCGCGCAATCATCGTCTCGTATGGATCGCACTGAACTGCGACGGTTTCATCGATCGTGCACGCGACACCATCGCGCGTTACGGCGCGGATCGCGTCGGACTCGTCATGGGCACATCGACATCGAGCATCGAGGAAACCGAGACCGCGTATCGACATCTCACGCCCGACGGTCATTTGCCGCCCGAACAACTTCGCGCGAACGTGCATCAGACGAATTCGCTCACCGCATTCGTTCAACACGTGCTCGGCGTCCAAGGTCCCGCGTTGACGATCGCTACCGCGTGTTCCTCGAGCGCGAAAGTGTTCGCGAGCGGTGCGCGATTGATCGAAAGCGGATTCGTCGATGCCGTGATCGTCGGCGGCGCGGACAGCTTGTGCGGCAGCGTGCTGTACGGCTTCAACGCGCTCGAGCTCGTTTCGCGCGAACGCTGCATGCCGTTCGACGCGAATCGCACCGGCTTGTCGCTCGGGGAAGCAGCCGGTTTCGCGTTGCTTGAAAAGACGACGAACGATCCTTCGGTTCCCCACCTCGCCGGCTACGGCGAATCCGCCGATGCGCACCACATGTCCGCGCCGCACCCACGAGGTCTCGGCGCGGAGCTGGCGTTGAACGACGCGCTCGCACGCGCCGGAATTGCGCCGACCGATGTCGATTACATCAATCTTCACGGCACCGCGAGCCGGCAGAACGACGACGTCGAAGCCGCGCTCGTCGCGCGCAGATTTCCGGCAACGACGCTCGCGAGTTCCACCAAAGGCTGGACCGGCCACACGCTCGGCGCAGCGGGTATCGCCGAAGCAGTGTTCACGCTGATCTCGATGGAACACGGCCTCGTGCCTGGAACGCTAAATTCGCGCAATCTCGACGCCGCCTGCGGCCCGCAGATCACGCTCGACAACGTGAAGCGCGACGTGCGCGTTGCGCTCTCGAATTCTTTCGGCTTCGGCGGCAACAACTGCTGCCTGGCGTTCGTCGCCGGTGAACGCGCATGAGCGGCATCGACGTCGCCGTGCTCGGCATCGGTGCGTGGTCGCCCGAATGGCCGGACTGGAATACCGCTGCCGCCGTCCTTTGTGGAAATGTGGATAGTGCGGCAAATGCCGCATCGCGTCCGGCGCCGGCAATCCTGCCGCCGACCGAACGCCGCCGCGCGCCGGAATCGGTTTTGCTCGGCGTCGAAGTCGCATTGCAGGCATGCACGATGGCGAAGATCGCGCCCGCCGAACTGCCGCACGTGTTCGCGTCGGGCTTCGGCGAACTGGTGATCAACGACTATCTGTGCGAAACGCTGGCGAAATCGCCACTCGACGTTTCGCCGATCCGCTTCCACAACTCCGTTCACAACGCGCCGGCGGGCTATTGGGCGATCGCCGCCGGCTGCACGCGCAGTTCGACCGCGATCAGCGCCGGCCCGGACACGTTCGGCGCCGGATTGCTCGAAACCGCGCTGACCGTCGCGAGC
>DATBAU010000277.1:0-6097 GCA_036271355.1 Rudaea sp.
GAACACACGGCGTTGAAAACGACTTGCGTGCCGCTGGCGAGATCGATGGCGGTGATGTGACCTTGATAGTCGCCGCCATCGCTCAGCAGGATGCTGCTGTTCGTCATGTACAAATATGTTTGCTGGTCGCTCGAGGACGTCGCGAACACCAGCGCGGACGAACCTTTCTCGACATCGGGTTTCAGCGTCGACACTTCAGGCCAGTTCGCATCGATCGTTTCGACGCCCGTCGCGACGGCGTACTTGTGGATTTTTCCGTCGAGCCGCGAATAGCTGTAAACGAATTTTCGATTCGGATCGATCGCGGGAGACGACGTGGTGAGGCACTGCGGGTTTTGCCCGGCTTGACCACAGATCGGCGTGCTCGACGGCGTCTGCACCCAAACCTGCGCACCGTTCGCGGCATTCAGCGCGAGCAGCGTGCCTTCGTTGAGTGTCAGGAAAACGAGGTCGATCGTGCCCTGCGCGGTGGCGACATCGCTCAAATAAACGGGCGCGCCTTGAGCCGGCGCGCTCAGCAATTTGGAGTACAGAAGTCGTAAATGTTGAAGGTTGTCCGGCGACAGTTGAGTTTCGTTCGGATTGATTCCGCTGTGCGTCGGGTCGTAGCCGAACTGAAGCCAGTCGGTGGCAGCCATCGCCGGCAAGGATTCAACGCAGAGTGAGGCAACCAACAGGGTGGAACAAACGCGGGTGAGCATGGAGCATCGATCCTGTCAAAAACGTTTCATTTAATCGGCGGGTTTTCAGATCCCGCATGTGGCTATTGCACAATTCGTTGCGCCGTAACCGCCGTTACGCGACATCTGGCAATCGTGCGCCAGTTCTCGGCAATTCTAACGCCGTTTGGCCGGTAGCTCTAAGCCTTTAAGGTGAAGCCAGTCAGGAGCTTATCCCAACGGCGGTGAAGGATTTGGCAAGCAGCACCAAGCTTCGTACGGGCTTGTAGCCTCGCCGAAGGCAGCGGTACAGATAACGTCTCGCCCAGCGCCGATGACGGGTTTGAACGAGGCAGCGCGCCATGAAGTAATTGGCGTCGTCGGTGGCCACCGCGAGCGGCGAAGCATAGGCGGCCATTTGCCGCGAAAACCGGCGCGGCAGGGTGCGAAGAATGAACCGGCGCCGACGCGCCGTGGCGATCATCGGGCGTCCGTGGGATATCTGATCGGCGCGGCCGGTGTCGCGGCGGAAACAGTTGAAGTCCAGATAGGCGCCGGGACCTTGCAAGCAGAGCCGCGCGAAGAATTCCCAATCGTTGAAAAAACGAAAACGCTCGTTGAACGGTCCCGCATCGAGAACGGCTTTACGGCGTGCGACGAGACCGCTCAACAAAAAAAGATCGCCGTGGATGACAGCGGGGAAAAAATCGCCGCTCAGCATTCGGCACGTTGAACCGAGCGCATCGATCCAGTTGGATCGGTTCAAAGAGACATGGCGGAATTCCGCATGCGTCCATCCCGGCGAATGCTCTACGACGCGGTCGATGGCGATTTGGCCGGGCGTTTCGACGGTGCTGCCCTCCACACTCACGAAAGCAAGTTCGGGTCGGGCGGCGAATACGTCGTTGATCGTGGCGAGCGTTCCGGGGAGCCAGAAGTCATCGGAATCCAAAAAACAGACGAATTCGCCGGTGGCGGCGCCGAAGCCGGCGTTTCGCGCGGCGCAGGCATAGCGCCGTTGCGTCGCTACGACGTGAACGCGTTCGTCGTGACCGAAACGCGCACCGATTGCGTCGAGGGTTCCGTCCGTAGAACCATCGTCCGCAACGACAATTTGCACGAATTCAGCGCCGTCCTGCTCGAGGACCGAAGAGATCGCGCGAAGCACGAGGTCGCGCCGGTTGTACGTGGGAATGACGACGGTCAGGCGAAAAGCGCTTCGCGGTGAGGACATGGCGGATTCGTGCGGAGAATGCCCGCGAAGTATAAGCGGCGCGTACCTGCGAACCGTCGATTCAAGTAAAATAGGTCGGCCGGTAACGGTGACGTTCCGGTTGAGCGTTTTTCCCGAATCCTCCTTTCCAAGCTGACGCGCTGCAATGTCCGATTCCGCGCGCCCTGGCGTCGCGACCCATTATTTGCGCTACATGGTCGGCAATGTGCTGGTCATGATCGCCGGGTTCGTGTCGTTCCCCATCATGACGCGTCTGCTCGACAACGGGCAGTACGGCATCCTGGGCTATTTCGACGCGTGGCTGCTGATTCTCGTCGCGGTATTCAAACTCGGCGCACAGCACACGATTCTGCGTTTTTATCCGCACGTGCCGAAAGAGGGCGCGATGGAGCGCTTCGGCGCGAATTTCGTGCTGTTGCCGTTTCTGTGCGGAAGCGCGCTGTGGTTGTTTGCGCTCGCGGTCTACGGCGTCATCGTGTGGATCGCGCCACCGGAAGCGGCGGTCATCGGCTGGATCATGCTTTTGCTGTTGCCGCCGACGATGTGGATCAGTTTCGCCGGTTCGGTGGCGTTCGCGCAGGAAAAATCGCGCGTGTCGGCAGGCATCGCCGTCGCGCAGCGCTGGCTCGAAGCCGGCGCGATTTTAACCGCCGTCTATTTCATCGATCGCAGCGCGCGCGGCGTTTATCTTGCGCGGCTCACGGTGGCGATCGTTTTCGCGCTGTTTCTGGCGCGTTGGGTGCGACGTCAGTTGCCGATGCATCGGCGCGACATCAACGCGACGGACGGCAAAGCAGGACTGCGGTACGGATTGCCGATGGTCGTCAACGAAATCGCGTCGACGTTATTGTCGTTCGCCGACCGCATCATGTTGCGTCAACTGACCGGAGATTTCGCAGCAGTTGGCGTGTACACGATCGGATACGGTCTTGCGTTGAACATCAGCAATTTGCTCAACTACGCGCTGTACAACGCGTATACGCAAGTCAGTGTGCGTGAGTTCGAAACGAAAGGCCCTGCGGCCGTCGTGCGAACCAAACGCGCGGTGTTGCTTGTGCTCGTCTACATCGCGTTCGCCACGATCACCGGACTTCTAACGGTAGGAAATGATGTTCTGTTGTTGATGGCCGGAAGCAGCAAAGCGGCATCGGCTCCGGTCTTTCAACTGATCGGCGTCAATTATGTCGTCGATGGATTTTTCGGCGTCTGCACGGCGGGATTGCTTTTGCATAAACGCACGACGACGATCCTGGTGCTGAGTCTGCTGGCGTTGATCCTGAACGTCGCAATCAATCTCGTGTGGATTCCGCGTTTCGGTGTCATGGGCGCCGTCTACGCGACATTCGTCAGCTTCATGGCATTGCATATCGTGAAGTATCGTTTTTGTCCGCCCGATCTGCGTGCATTGCCCGGTGTGCGCGAAACGTTGATCGCGGGCTCGCTCGCGCTCGTTTCGTTCGGCGTGGCGTACTACACGAATGTGTTTGGGATCGTGTCGCATTTTGGCCGTCTTATCGCGATGGCTGGCATGATGATCTTTACGTTCGTCTTGCCCGCGTTGGCGTTGGATCGGCGTTTGCGCGATTCGATATTCACGTATCTGCGCGGCAATCAACGTGCTTGACGGATTTATCGATGTCGATTTTGTGAGGTGTAAATCGGAATGAGTCGGAGCGGTTCAATTCTCGTCACCGGTGGTGCCGGCTACATCGGCAGTCACGTCGTGCTGCAACTCGTCGAAGCGGGCGAGCGCGTCGTCGTGCTCGACGACTTGAGTTCCGGATTTGCGGATGCCGTCATCGGCGCCGAATTAGTGATCGGCAACGTCGGCGACATGCCGATGGTCGAGAATCTTTTGCGCGAGCGCGATATCGAAACGGTGTTGCATTTCGCCGCGCGCACGATCGTTCCTGAGTCCGTCGCCGACCCTTTGCGCTACTACGCCAACAACACCTGCGCGACGCGTAATCTGCTCGCGTGTTGCGCAAAGGCGAACGTGAAGCACATCGTTTTTTCGTCGACCGCTGCCGTGTACGGAATTCCTGCCGCAGGCGAAGCCGGCGAAGATACGGTGACTTTACCGATCAATCCGTATGGCACGTCGAAATTGATGAGCGAATGGATGCTCCGCGACCTTGCTCTCGCGGGCGGCCCGCGTTATGTGGCGTTGCGCTATTTCAATGTCGCCGGATGTGACGCGCGCGGACGCATCGGCCAATCCACGAAAAACGCGACGTTGCTGGTGAAAGTCGCGTGCGAAGCGGCGCTCGGCAGAAGGCCGCACGTCGCCATTTTTGGCACCGATTACGACACACCGGACGGTACCGGCGTGCGCGACTACATTCATGTCGAGGACTTGGCGACCGCGCATCTCAACGCGCTGGACTATCTTCGTCGCGGCGGAGCGTCGACGACACTCAACTGCGGATACGGCCACGGCTATTCGGTGCGCGAAGTTCTCGCCGCTGTCGGCAAGGCGCACGGTTCGTCGGTGCCAGCCATCGAATGTCCGCGACGCGCGGGCGATCCTCCCGCATTGGTTGCACGCGCCGAGCGAATTCGCGACACGCTCGGATGGACGCCGCGCCTGGATGATCTCGATCTCATCGCGCGCACGGCGCTCGCGTGGGAACGCAAACTACTCGCTGCGGCGAATCAATCCGCGTGAAAACTGTCAGCGTCGTCATTCCGACATTCAACTGCGCGGACCGCGTGGTTCGCGCGCTGCAATCGGTGGCGGCACAAACCTATCCGCTCGAACACATCCAAGCCGTCGTCGTCGACGATGGATCGACGGATCACACCACCAACCGCATCGCCGAGTTCACCGCCAATTCCGCCTTGTCCGTGCGTTATGTGCGTCAGGAAAACGCGGGCCCCGCTGCGGCGCGCAATCACGCCATGCGGCTGGCGCGCGGCGAATGCATCGCATTTCTCGATGCCGACGACGAATGGCAACCGGCCAAACTCGAGCGGCAGCTTCCGTTACTGACGGGTTCCGTCGGATTGGTGTATTGCGCGAATTCGTTCATCGATGCCGACGGCGTCGCGCTGGAAAACTATGCCCGGGAAATCGAGTTGTACCGCGGCGACATTCTCTTGCCGCTGTTCTGCGATTTTTTCTTGCTGACGTCCGCCGTCATATTGAAGCGTTCGGTATTCGATGTCGTGAAGCCCTTCGATGAAAGCCTCTCCGTAGGCGAGGACTACGATTTATTTCTACGCATCGCACAACATTTCCATGCCGATCATTCGCCGGAAAAATTATTGATACGGTGCGTGCGGCCGGATAGCCTCAGTCGTCTCGATTACGTAAAAGATGCGCGCACGGATTTGTCGACGCTCGCGCGCTTTCTTCGTGACAATCCGGATTTCGCGCAACGCAATCGCGTCGCCGCCGCGAAGCGACTCGCACAATGTCACTATGATTTTGGATATCGGCTTTTGTCCGACAATCGGCGTGCCGAAGCTATTCGCGAATTGTGGGAATCGTTCCAAGCGAGACCCACGTTGGCCGCAGCACGCACAGCGGTTCGCGCAATGATTTCGAGTAAAAAGAGTAGCGACTCGCCATGCATTGGCTGATTCTCGCGGTCATGCTGTCGGCAGCGTCAGCGCCGCCAACGCCGCACTCCGCGACGAAAGGTGCGGTCACGTACTACGTGCGGGCCGATGGCGGTTCGCCTTCGCAATGCGACGGACGGTCCGATATTGCGTATTCCAAAGGCGTCGCGAAGCACGCGTGCGCATGGCGTCATCCGTTCGAGGCGTTGCCGCCCGGCGGTCCGGCTCGAATCGCCGGCGGCGACACACTGATCATCGGCGCAGGAAACTACGAGATGGGTCGGGGTGCGCCGGGCACGCAATCGCTGGACACGTGCCGCGCCGATTGGCCGTGGGATTGTCACATGACGCCCGTTCCGAGTGGCCCGTCGCCGGACAAACCCACGCGCATCCTCGGTGCCGGTTGGAACAGCGGCTGCGCCTCGCCGCCTGAGTTGTGGGGTACCGAGCGCGCGGAAACCGTGATTGATCTGCGTGGCAGTTCGAACGTCGAAGTTGCATGTTTCGAAATCACCGATCATTCCAGTTGCGTCGAGTTCCATGCGGGCAAGCACGACGTCGATCGCTGCGAGCGCGACAAGGAACCGTATGGACCGTGGGCCGGCGTTGGTGTGAGCGCGGCGGATTCGGGCAACGTTCG
>DATBAU010000278.1:0-4409 GCA_036271355.1 Rudaea sp.
CGGGGCGACCGGTGCAACCGGCGCGGCAGGTTCCACGGGTGCGACCGGCGGCACGGGTTCCAACGGTGCCACGGGTGCAACCGGTTCGATCGGTGCGACCGGCTCCAACGGCGCCACGGGTGCAGCAGGTCCGACGGGTGCGACAGGCACCGTCGGTCCGGCGGGCGCGACGGGTGCCACCGGTGCAGCCGGCGTGCAGGGTAATACGGGTGCGACCGGTGCTGCAGGTGCCACGGGTGCGACGGGCAGTGTCGGCGCGACGGGTTCGGTCGGTCCGGCCGGCGCGACCGGCAGCACGGGTTCCAACGGTGCGACGGGTGCGACCGGTTCGATCGGTGCGACTGGCTCCAACGGCGCCACGGGTGCGACCGGTTCGATCGGTGCGACTGGCTCCAACGGCGCCACGGGTGCAGCAGGTCCGACGGGCTCTACCGGCGCGGCGGGTCCGACCGGCGCGGCCGGCGTGCAAGGCAATACCGGCGCGGCGGGTCCGGCGGGTGCGACAGGTGCGAACGGCCACGGATCGACGACGACGAGCGGAACTTTCGTCGTGGCCGCGGTCGGAAGCACGCAGGTCGTGAACGTCGCCGACTCGACGGCATTCCCGGTCAACGAGTACGTGCTGATTTCCGATGGCACGCACGCGATGACGGGTCAGGTCACGGTCGTCAACAGCGGTACGCAGATCACGGTCAAGACGCTGTCCGTGGTCGCGGGCGCCAGCGGCAACACGATGGCCACCGGTGCGAAAGTTTCGTTCAGCGGCGTGTCGACGATCGGTGCCAGCGGATCGCTGACGACGAGTTCGGGCACGGGCAGCTGCGGCAGCTTCAGCACCTGTACCGTCACCGTGACTTGCAACGGAACGCAGGTCGTCACAGGCGGCGGATTGCGAGTCGCCACGGGTGCCGTCGGCCAGCTCCACATGACGCAGAGTTATCCGTCGTCGTCGGCCGCCAACGGCCCGGTGAACCAGTGGGTCGTCACGGCCGAGAACATCGCGAATGGAACCGTCACGATCCAGGCGCTCGCCATCTGCACGCAGTAACGCAGACGAAAAGCAACCTCGAAGCCCCGGCATTGCCGGGGCTTTTTTTTCGCGACAACGCAACACGATTCGGCGACAATGCGCGCCCCGTTGGAGCCGCGCTCCATCGCTGTCCCGTAAAGACGATCCCATGACGAGCCGCAGAGAACTCGCCAACGCCATTCGCGCGTTATCCATGGATGCCGTCGAGGCGGCGAAGTCCGGTCATCCCGGCATGCCGATGGGCATGGCTGATATCGCCGAAGTGCTGTGGAACGATTTCCTGCAACACAATCCGTCGAATCCGAGATGGTTCGACCGCGATCGTTTCGTGCTGTCCAACGGCCACGGTTCGATGTTGCTGTACTCGCTGCTGCATCTGACCGGCTACGATTTGCCGATCGATGAACTGAAGAATTTCCGTCAACTCCATTCGAAAACGGCGGGACATCCGGAAGCGAGCGAATTCGCCGCAATCGAAACCACGACCGGTCCGCTCGGGCAGGGACTCGCGAATGCCGTCGGCATGGCGCTCGCGGAAAAAGTGCTTGCCGAACGTTTCAATCGGCCGGGTCACGAGATCGTCGATCACCGCACTTACGTTTCCCTCGGCGACGGCTGTTTGATGGAAGGCATCTCGCACGAAGTGGCGTCGCTGGCGGGAACGCTGAAGCTCGGCAAACTCATCGCGATCTACGACGACAACGGCATCTCCATCGACGGGGAAGTGCACGGCTGGTTCACCGACGACACGCCGAAGCGCTTCGAGTCCTATGGTTGGCGGGTCATTCCTAATGTCGATGGACACGATGCCGACGCCGTCAAGTCCGCGATCGCGAAAGCGACCGTGTCGAACGACAAACCGACGCTGATCTGCTGCAAGACCATCATCGGTTTCGGCGCGCCGAACAAGCAGAGCAAAGAGTCCTCTCACGGCGCCGCGCTAGGACCCGACGAAGTCGCCGCCGCGCGCCAGTCGCTCGGCTGGACCGATGTGCCGTTCGACATCGGCGATGCGACGTATGCGGGATGGGACGCGAAGCGCAAAGGCGCCGCGCGCGAAGCGGCGTGGAACGAAAAGTTCGCAAAGTATAAAAATGCACATCCGGCGGAAGCGGCGGAATTCGAACGACGCCTCGCCGGCGCATTGCCGTCCGACTGGAAAGATCACGCCGATGCCTACGTGCGCAAACTGCAGGCCGACGGCCCGACCGTCGCTTCGCGCAAGGCGTCGCAAATGGCGCTCGATGCATTCGGTCCGAAGCTGCCGGAACTGATCGGCGGATCGGCGGATCTCGCCGGATCCAACCTCACGATCTGGAAAGGCTCGAAAGACGTAAATTCCAACGACGCGCACGCGAACTACGTCTATTACGGCGTGCGCGAATTCGGCATGAGCGCGATCAGCAACGGTCTCGCGCTGCACGGCGGATTCATTCCGTACGACGCGACGTTCCTCGTTTTCTCCGACTACGCGCGCAACGCGGTGCGCATGTCCGCGCTGATTCCCGCGCACGCGATTCATGTCTACACGCATGATTCGATCGGACTCGGCGAAGACGGACCGACGCATCAGCCGATCGAACATCTCGCGAGCTTGCGTTTGATTCCGCGCAATCACGTCTGGCGTCCGTGCGATGCGGTCGAGAGCGCCGTCGCGTGGAAGTCGGCGATCGAACGCAAGGATGGACCTTCGTGTCTGATTTTCTCGCGCCAGAATTTGCCGCACCAAGCGCGCACTGATGAACAACTCGCGCTCGTTTCGCTCGGCGGATACATCCTCAGCGATCCGAACGCGAAATTCGATGTGATCCTCATCGCCACAGGTTCGGAAGTCGGTCTCGCGATGCAGACGATGCACGCGCTCGCGAAGGACGGCATCGCCGCACGCGTCGTCTCGATGCCGTGCGCGAACGTGTTCGATCGTCAACCGCAGGCGTATCGCGACGCCGTGCTTCCGACCGACTGTCGCCGTCGTCTCGCCATCGAAGCCGGCGTCACGGATTACTGGCGCAAATACGTCGGTCTCGACGGCGCCGTGATCGGCATCGATACGTTCGGCGCGTCCGCACCGGCCGACGCGTTGTTCAAGCACTTCGGGTTCACGCTCGACAACGTGGTCGCCGCAGCGAAGCGGCTCGCCGCGCGCTGATTCCGCTCGTTCGATAATCGTCTTGCGATGCCGCTTGACTTTTAAATTTACAGGTGTAATCTCAATTAAAGATTACAGCCGTAAATGGTGCATCGATGGCGATCAGCGACGCGGAAAGTCTGGTGATGGAAGTCTTGTGGGAGAAAAATCCGGCAACGTCGGATGACGTCGTGGCCGAACTTTCGAAAACCACCGACTGGCAAGAACCGACCATCAAAACCCTGCTCAATCGTTTGCTGAAAAAGCGCGCGATCGCCGCCGTGCGCGACGGCCGCCGCTATCTCTATCGTCCGCTGCTCAAACGCGAGGATTACATCGACGCGGCCAGCACCACGCTGCTCGATCGCCTATTCGGGGGACGAGTCGCGCCGCTGGTCGCGCACTTTTCCGAGCGACGCAAGCTGACCAAGAAAGACATCGCCGAACTCAAGCGACTCATCGGGGAACTCGATCATGACCGCTGATCTGTTGACGCTCCTGTTACGCGCGACGCTCGCTTCCAGCACCGCCATCGTTCTCGTGCTGACACTGCGCAAGCTCGTGCGTCATCGCTTCGGCGCGCACGTCGCGTACGCGTTGTGGGCGATCGTGCCGATTGCGATCGGCGTATCGCTGATTCCCGCGCCAATCGCAACCGACATCGACACGCCGCTTTCGCCGCTTGTCGCACCGCTGGTTGCGCCGACATCGTTGCCGATCACCGAATCGGTCGCGCCGTCGATCGACATCGAGGTGTGGTTGATCGGCGCATGGCTCGTCGGTGTCGCGTTGTGGATCCTGTGGCTCGCGCGTCAACAACGCCGCTTCCTCAACGAACTCGGTCGTCTCGATCGCTATGCCGACAACGCCTGGCGCGCGCAGAACGTCACGTCGTGTCCGGCGCTCATCGGTGCGTGGCGTCCGCGCATCGTGTTGCCGCAGGATTTCGACGAACGCTACACCGACATCGAACGCACGCTCATTCTCGCGCACGAACGCACGCACGTCGCGCGCGCGGACGCCGCGCTCAATCTCGTCGTCAGCGCGTTGCGCTGCGCGTTCTGGTTCAACCCTTTGCTGCACGCGGCTGCGTCGCGTTTCCGTTTCGATCAGGAACTCGCGTGCGACGCCGATGTGATCTCACGATTTCCGGAAGCGCGCCGGTCGTACGCCGACGCGATGTTGAAGACGCAACTGGCCGACCGTCTCGGAATGGAGCCGAGACTGCCGGTCGGTTGCCATTGGCAGTCC
>DATBAU010000279.1:0-6790 GCA_036271355.1 Rudaea sp.
TGCACGGCGCGGAAAGCATCGGCACGTCGTGCGAAACCGACCGCATGCGATTCATCGGTCGCGGCAACAGCACCGCCGATCCCGCTGCGCTGCGCGACACGGAAGAACTCTCCGGCACGCATGGCGCGGTGCTCGATCCGATAGTCGCCGTGCGTCATCGTTTCGTGCTCGAACCGAAACAATCGGCCACGCTCGACATCGTCACCGGCATCGCGAGCGATCGCGCAGGATGTCTCGCACTCGCGGAAAAATATCACGGGCAAAATCTCGGCGATCGCGTGTTCGATCTCGCCTGGACGCACGCGCAGGTCGCGTTGCGACAGATCAATGTGACGGAAGTCGACGCGCAACTGTTCGGCCGTCTCGCGGGACGCATCGTCTACGCGAACGGTTCGTTGCGTGCCGATCCCAAACTCATCATCACCAATCGCCGCGGACAGTCGGGCCTATGGCGCTATTCGATTTCGGGCGACCTGCCGGTGCTGCTCGTGCAGATCACCGACGCGGCGAACATCGAACTCGTTCGCCAGCTCGTGCAGGCGCACGCGTACTGGCGCACGAAGGGACTCATCGTCGATCTCGTCATCTGGAACGACGATCACGGCGGTTATCGCCAGGCGTTGCAGGATCAGATTCTCGGCATCATCACCGCCGGCATTTCGGGCAGCCTAATCGACAAACCCGGCGGCATCTTCGTGCGGCCAGCCGAACAGATCGCCGCGGAAGATCGCGTGCTGTTGATGTCGGTGGCACGCGCGATCGTTTCGGATGTGAAAGGCACGCTCGTCGATCAGATCAAGCAACGCGATCCGGTCGACATCGCGATTCCGCGTTTCGTCGCGCGCGCCGATCGCGCGCCGATCGTCACCGTTCCGAACGCGCCGAAACTCGCGCTGATGTTCGACAACGGCATCGGCGGATTCAGTCCGAGCGGCCGCGAATACGTCATCACCACGAGCAAGCAATCCAGGACGCCGCTGCCGTGGGCGAATGTGCTGGCGAATGCGAACTTCGGTACGGTGGTCACCGAAAGCGGCGGCGCATACACCTGGTCGGAAAACGCGCACGAGTTTCGCCTTTCGCCGTGGCAGAACGATCCGGTGACCGACGTTTCCGGCGAAGCGTTTTATCTGCGCGACGAGGAAACTGGACGCTTCTGGTCGCCATCGCCCGCGCCGCGCTGCGGCGACACGCCGTACACCACGCGCCACGGATTCGGCTATAGCGTTTTCGAGCACACCGAAGACGGTATACAAACGGAATTGTGGACATATGTCGCGCTCGACGCGCCCGTGAAATTCTCCGTCATCCGCGTAAAAAACGTTTCCGGTCGCGCGCGGCAACTGTCGCTGACCGGCTACGTCGAATGGGTGCTCGGCGATCTGCGTCCGAAATCGGCGATGCACGTGATCACCTCGATCGATCCGGACAGCGGCGCACTTTTCGCGCGCAATTCGTACAACGCGGAGTTCGCCGATCGCGTCGCGTTTTTCGATCTCGACGATCCGCAACGCACGCTCAGCGGCGACCGCATGGAATTCATCGGACGCAACGGGACGCTGCAAAATCCGGCGGCACTGTCGCGGGCGCGGTTGTCGGGCAAAGTCGGCGCCACGCTCGATCCGTGCGCCGCAATACAGACGACGTTCGAACTGGCCGACGGACAATCGCGCGAAGTGATTTTCCGGCTCGGTGCGGGGGACGGCGTCGACGACACGAGCGATCTGGTTTTGCGTCTGCGCAAGACCGACACCGCGCGCACCGCGTTCGTTGCGATCCGCGAATTCTGGAAACGCACGCTCGGTGTCGTGCACGTTCAGACGCCGCATCCCGAACTCGACGTGCTCGCCAACGGCTGGCTGTTGTATCAGGCCATCGCATGCCGGTTGTGGGGACGCAGCGGTTATTACCAGTCCGGCGGCGCGTACGGATTCCGTGATCAATTGCAGGACGCGATGGCACTCGTCTTCGCCGCGCCGAAACTGCTGCGCGAACAAATCCTGCGCAGCTCCTGCCGTCAGTTCAAGGAAGGCGATGTGCAGCACTGGTGGCATCCGCCATCCGGTCGCGGTGTGCGCACGCGCTGCTCCGACGATTATCTTTGGCTGCCGCTCGCGGTGTGGCGTTACGTGACCTGCACCGGCGATCGCGACGTGCTCAACGAACGTTGTGCATTCCTCGAAGGCCGACCGCTTGGCGAAGGCGAAGAATCGTATTACGACTTGCCGACGACGTCCGGCGACAACGTCGATTTGTACGAACATTGCGTGCGCGCGATCACGCACGGTTTGCGTTTCGGCGCGCGCGGCCTGCCGCTGATGGGCAGCGGCGACTGGAACGACGGCATGAACAACGTCGGTCTGCACGGAAAGGGCGAGAGCGTGTGGCTGGCGTTTTTCCTGTACCAAGTGCTGATCAATTTTGCGGGCATCGCGGAATTGCGCGGCGACACCGCGTTCGCCGCGCGCTGCCGCAGCGAGGCGGAAACGCTGTCGAAAAACATCGAACGGAATGCCTGGGACGGCGAGTGGTATCGCCGTGCGTATTTCGACGACGGCACGCCGCTCGGATCGTCGAGCGACATCGAATGCAAGATCGATTCGATCGCGCAGAGTTGGTCTGTCCTATCCGGCGCAGCGCCGGACGAGCGCCGTCGAACCGCGATGAAGTCGCTCAATCAGCATCTCGTGGATCGCCAACATCATCTGGTCAAGCTTCTCGAACCGCCGTTCGACAAAGCGCCCATTGATCCGGGCTACATCAAGGGCTACGTGCCCGGTGTGCGCGAGAACGGCGGGCAATATACGCACGCGGCGGTGTGGGCGTCGATGGCGTTCGCCGCACTTGGCGACGCGGAACGCGCGAACGAACTGCTCGGTTACATCAATCCGGTGAACCACGCGCGGTCGCGGGAAAATATACATGTATACAAAGTCGAACCGTACGTGGTCACCGCCGATGTTTACGCCGTCGCGCCGCACACCGGACGCGGCGGATGGAGCTGGTATACCGGTTCGGCAGGTTGGCTATATAGATTGATGACGGAATCCATTCTCGGTCTGCGCCTGAGCGGCGAAACGCTGCACGTCGCGCCCTGCGTGCCGACATCGTGGAACGAATACAGAATGGTCTACATGCACGGCGAGACCGCATACGACATCCACGTCACGCGATCCGGCGAACCAGCGAGCCTTACCGTCGACGGCATTGTGCAGCCCGACGCCGCCATTCCATTGACAAGTGACGGGCAACGGCACGCGGTGGTCGTCTCGCTCGGCCCATCGTCGTAAAGTAACGCGCGACACCCATCATCGACGAATCACGATGCGAACAAGGACAGTTGCATGAGTCAGAAAATCAATCCACTCGCCGGCAAACCGGCGCCGAAGTCAGTGCTGGTCGACGTACCGAAACTGCTCGCGGCGTATCACGATCTCAAGCCCGATCCGTCGGTGCCGGAACAGCGCGTCGCGTTCGGCACGTCCGGACATCGCGGCAGTTCGTTCGATCGTAGTTTCAACGAATGGCACATCCTCGCCACGACACAGGCGATTTGCGAATACCGTGCGACGAAAAATATCGATGGACCACTGTTCATCGGCATCGACACGCACGCGCTGTCCGCGTCCGCGCTCGAAAGCGCGCTCGAAGTGCTCGCCGCGAACGGCGTGCAGACGATGATTTCGCCGAACGGCGAATTCACGCCGACGCCGGCGATCTCGCACGCGATTCTCGTCTACAACCGCGGTCGCGAATCCGGATTGTCGGACGGCATCGTCGTCACGCCGTCGCACAATCCGCCCGACAATGGCGGCTTCAAATACAACCCGCCGAACGGCGGTCCGGCCGATACCGACGTGACCGACTGGATCCAGAAACGTGCGAACGCGCTGCTCGAAGAAAAATTGCGCGACGTGAAGCGCGTTCCGATAGCCCAAGCGCGCAACGCATCGACCACGCACACACACGATTATCTGGATGCTTATGTCACCGATCTCGCGAACGTGATCGACTTCGATGCGATCCGTAGCGCCGGCGTGCACATGGGTGTCGATCCACTCGGCGGCGCGGGCGTGCATTATTGGGCGCCGATCGCCGAACGCTACCGCATCGATCTGACGGTGGTCAGCGACGTCGTCGATCCGCAATTCGCGTTCATGACGCTCGACTGGGACGGCAAGATCCGCATGGATCCGTCGTCGTCGTACGCGATGCAACGCTTGATCGGCTTGAAGGATCGCTTCGACGTCGCGTTCGCCTGCGACACCGATCACGATCGCCACGGCGTCGTCACGCGCAGCGCGGGACTGCTCGAACCCAATCACTATCTGTCCGTGATGGTCGATTTTCTGTATCGGCATCGTCCGCAATGGAACGCGAAGGCCGGCGTCGGAAAAACACTGGTCAGCACAGCACTGATCGATCGCGTCGCCAAGCGGTTGGGGCGCTCGCTGTTCGAAGTGCCGGTCGGATTCAAATGGTTTTCGTCCGGATTGTTCGACGGCTCGCTGGGTTTCGGCTGCGAAGAAAGCGCCGGCGCCTCGTTTCTGCGCCGCGACGGTTCTGTATGGACGACCGACAAGGACGGCATCGCCGCCGCGCTCGTATCCGCTGAAATCACTGCACGCCTTGGCAAGGATCCCGGCGAACTCTACGTGCAACTCACGCGCGATCTCGGCAAACCCTTCGCGAGCCGCGTCGACGCGAAAGCGACGACGGAACAGAAAGCGAAGCTCGCCAAACTTTCGCCGAAACAATTCACGAGCAAAAAGCTCGCCGGCGAAAACGTCGAGCAGGTACTCGATCGCGCACCGGCAAACGACGCGCCGATCGGCGGCATCAAGGTGATCACCGAAAACGGCTGGTTCGCCGCGCGTCCGTCAGGGACGGAAGCGATCTACAAAATCTATGCGGAAAGTTTCAAGAGCGCCGAGCATCTGCAGAGCATTCTTGCCGAAGCGCAAAAAACCGTGGATGCGGCGATCGTATGAGTCAAGAGGGCTTGGCGCTACGTAACGAGAAAGATTTCGCCAGCTACGAAACATGGTTTCGCCGCCGACCTACTTGAAGATCCTTTTCATCGCATCGTCGAATGCCGGGTTGTCCGTGCCGATATGATCGGTGTCGAACGTGGTTTCGACGATCGTCAGACCGGGATAGTTTCTGTCGATCATTCGATGGTAGAAAACGTCCACTTCGGTGTGATTGGTGGCCTCGCTGCTTAGATTCCGCGCGAGGTTCGAGAACGCGAGCGTGTCCTTGGTTCCGGGAACGCTGGAAACTTGTTGTCGGGTTCTGTTCGGTGCGCCTCTCGCGAGGATCAGCGTGGCTGGAATGCTTTTGTTTCCGACATCGCTGACAAATGCTTTTTCCTGTACGACGAACGATGGCTGGAAGAACGAACCTTCGGTGGAGATGTAGCAGGAAAATACCGGCGATTTCGCGGCTTCCATGAACAACGAACTCACGACGAACGAGCCGCCGAACGACACGCCCGAAAGAATTCGCTGGGCGGGGTCGGCGCGGAAATGCGATTCGATGAAAGGCACCAGCTCGTCGATGAGAAACGCGTGATAAGCGCGCGCGCCGGGTAGCCTGTAGTCGGTGTTGCGTCGCGACGTTCCGCCGATCCCGACGAGAATGGCGTCGATGTTTCGGCGCTGCAGGATCTCCGCGAAATTCAGGAATCGGCCTGCAGGAGGAAATCCTGCGTCGCCGTCCGTTGCGTAGATCACGGCGTATGTTTTGGCTCCGAGGGCATAAGAAGCCGGCAGGTAAATGCTAAGCGGATAGTCGGCGCCTGTTTTCGTCGAGGAGAGGGTGGCCGACGTCATCTTGCCGGTGGTTTGAGTCGGCAAGTTTTTTGCGGCGTAGGTTCCCGTGCACGCGGAAAGCATCACGGTGAGCAGAAACGTGACTAAGCCTTTCACCGGAATTGTCCTCATTCGACTTGCCGATCGCGTGCGGTCGTAACTTCACTATACGGTGAAGTGGAGCAATCCGTCGCAGGCACTACGTGCAAGCCCGTTGCGACGGATTGACTTGATAGACCGTCAGTATCTATAGTTCGCTATATGGTGAAGTATAAAGCGGACTCTTGCAGACTTCCTCAACGAAGGTGAACTTATGAAGACTTCAGTCATGTCGCGCCGGTTGTTTCTGGGCGCGGGAACGTGTTCGCTCGCCTTGACGGCGGGGATTCTAAAGAGTGGCGGCGTGATGGCTGCGACGGAGTTCAGCGTCGACAACGAACGCGCCGTTCGTAAATATTACAAATCGTGGGAAACGAGAGATTGGCAGCCATTCGATGTGGTGTTGGCGGACGACTTCACGTTCACGAGTCCGAATGGCGACGACCACATCAGCAAAAGTGAATTCAAGACGCGGTGCTGGGACAGTCAGGTCGATCACATCAAACGTTTCGATCTGCTTCAGTTGTTCGGAAACGGAAACGCGGCGTTCGTGATGTACGACTGCTTGACCAAAAACGGTAAAACGTTTCGGAACACGGAATTCCTGCAATTGAAGAATGGGAAGATCGCGGCGATCCAGTGTTTTTTCGGCGGCCAATCGACGTATGCTTCGGCCGTCAGCACCGGGCGGCAATAACGCCGTCGTTTCAGGGTTTCTTTGAACAAGAATGGCGATTCGTCCATCTCCGGGTATCGGCAGAACGTTCGCGGCGCTCGCGGATCCGATGCGCCGCGCAATTCTCGCGCGACTGGAGCGCGAGGAAACGTTGTCGATCACCGAGCTTGCGCAGCCGCTGCCGATCAAACTGCCGGCGGTG
>DATBAU010000280.1:0-14452 GCA_036271355.1 Rudaea sp.
ACGCAGGATCGCGTTCACACCTATCCCGGATTCGTGATCGCCCATGCCCCTGCTTGAGCGATTGCAAAACGATTTCGTCGTGTTGCGGCAATTGATTCGCGGCATGCCGCGCGATGTCGGTCACGCGCAACAACTGCAAGCGTTTTACGGACCGCAAGCCGCGCACTACGACGAATTCCGCGATCGTCTTTTGCCCGGACGCAAGGAACTGATCCAGCGATTGCCGTTGCCGAACGGCGCGCACGTCGTCGAGCTCGGCGGCGGGACCGGGCGCAACCTGGGATTCTTCGGCGCGCGTCTCGATCAATGCGCATCCGTCGACATCGTCGATTTGTGTCCCGCATTGCTCGACGTCGCGCGAGCGCGCGCATCGGCCAAGTCGCACGTTCACGTGATCGAGGCGGACGCGACAACATATCAGCCGAACGCGCCGGTCGATTGCGTCTATTTTTCCTACGCGCTGACGATGATTCCGAATTGGCAAGCCGCGCTGTCAAATGCGTGGACGATGCTGAAGCCGGGCGGCGCCATCGGCGTGGTGGATTTCTGCGTGCCGATGCAGACGGCATCGAAGAATCGCACCGTGAAATCGCTCGAAGGGAAATTCTGGAAACGCTGGTTCGCGCACGATGGCGTGCGGCTCGATCCGCAACACCGAATGATCCTGCGTCAGCTTTTTCCGCAAAACGAAATCGTCGAACAACGTGCACGCGTGCCGTATTTGCCCGTCGCGATGGTTCCGTACTATCGGTTCGTCGGGCGGAAAGCGGCGCTCGTTTAACCGCGCTTCGATTTCGCGGTCTGTCATCGGACCGTCATCCGGCCTACCTACGCTTACGCGTCTTGGCGACAGGGGGAAACGCGATGGATTTCTTGTTCGATGGTTCGTTGAGCAGCATGACGCTGCTCTTGCTGTGCAGTGCGTTGCTGCTCGCGTTGGCGTTCGAATTCGTCAACGGGTTTCACGACACGGCCAACGCCGTGGCGACGGTCATCTACACGAATTCGCTGAAACCCGCCTACGCCGTGGTCTGGTCGGGCTTGTGGAATTTCCTCGGCGTGCTCACATCCACCGGCGCCGTCGCGTTCGGCATCATCGCGCTGCTGCCAGTCGAACTCATCGTCAACATCGGTTCCGGCGCGGGCTTCGCGATGGTTTTCGCGCTGTTGTTGTCGGCCATCATCTGGAACGTGGGTACCTGGTATTTCGGATTGCCCGCATCCAGCTCGCACACGCTGATCGGATCGATCGTCGGCGTCGGACTGATGAATTCGTATCTGTCGGCGACGGCGAAATTCGGCGAAGGCATCAACTGGGGCAAAGTACAGGACACCGCGACCGCGCTGCTCGTTTCGCCGGTCATCGGATTCGTCTGCGCCGCGCTGCTTCTGCTGCTGGCGAAGGCGCTGATAAAAAATCCACAACTGTACAAATCTCCGGAAGGCAAAACACCGCCGCCGCCGTGGATTCGCGGTTTGCTGATCCTCACCTGCACTGGCGTGAGCTTCGCGCACGGCTCGAACGATGGCCAGAAAGGCATGGGACTGATCATGCTGATCCTGATAGGCATCGTGCCGACGGTGTTCGCGCTGAATCTTTCCGGCGATCCCGCATTGATGGGCAAGCTCATCGCCGATTCGCACGCGAGCGTGACGATCATCGATCGGCAAAACACCGCGCCGCCGGCGGGCGAGATGGATTCCAAACATGCGCAGGACGTGCTGTCGAATTATTTGCGCAGCGGTCAGACGGCGCCCGAAACGATGCCTGCGCTGAGCACGAAAGCGCACGCGATCGATGCGGTGGTCGCGAAGGCCGCCGCGCTCAAGGA
Source organism: Rudaea sp. (assembly GCA_036271355.1). Classification (GTDB taxonomy): domain Bacteria; phylum Pseudomonadota; class Gammaproteobacteria; order Xanthomonadales; family Rhodanobacteraceae; genus Rudaea. The sequence continues at coordinate 1,833 of DATBAU010000280.1, forward strand.
TATTCCGGCAGCAGATCGCGGTCCGCTGCGCAGCGACATCTACCTCGTTTCCGAATCGCTGAACAAACTGCTGAAAGGCGCGACGTTCAACGCGGATGAAAAGAAAACGCTGGGCGCCTACAAGGACGAACTCAAGGGCGCGACCACGTTCATTCCAATCTGGGTAAAAGCGGCTGTCGCGATCGCGCTCGGTCTCGGCACGATGATCGGCTGGAAACGCATCGTCGTGACCGTCGGCGAAAAAATCGGCAAGGCGCATCTCACGTACGCGCAAGGCGCGGCGGCGGAACTGGTGACGATGATCACCATCAGCGGCGCCGACTACGTAGGTCTTCCGGTGAGCACGACGCATATTCTTTCGTCCGGCATCGCCGGAACGATGGCGGCGAATCGCTCCGGCTTGCAGAAGGACACGGTGCGCAACATCATCCTCGCGTGGGTGCTGACGTTGCCTGTGTGCGTGTTCCTCGGCGCGACGCTGTTCGCTGCGGGACTGTTCGTCGTGTTCCGCCTGTTCGGCGCACACTGACGCGGCTATTTCGCCGGCGGCCCGACGTCGAAAAGATCGCGCAACCGCAACGGGGAATCGCCGGCGATTCCCAATAGCCAGAAACACGCACCCGAGAACGCGCCCCAGGCGAGCAGCGCCAGCGCGTTCACGACGTCGAACGGTTGCAGATGCGGCACGTCGCCGAGATACGCGTAGACGACGAGTGCGGGCACCGCGCACACCATGCCCGCGATCACGAACGCCCACCACTGTATACATTGTCGACTGCGCAGAAAGATCAGCACCGGCACGCCGACGACGACGGCGCTCGGATACGCCGTCGCAACACCGATCGGCAACGCCCACGGTTGGCCGAACAGCAGCGCTCCGTAGAAACCCGGCAGAAACGGCGTGATCGCGAACGCGAGCAGCAGTCGCCGAAATTTATTTGCGTTGGTATCGCTTTTCGACGTCATGCCGAATCGCGCCTGTCCGGAAATGCGCTGAGACATCATTCGATCATATCGCGGCGACCTCTGATTCACGAGCCGCGAATCGCGTCGACAATCGCGTTGTCACATTGGCACGGTAGCGTGGTCGTGCCGGTAACGGGGGTGCGGTCATGATCAGTGTGGAGGAAAACTTCTTCAACCGGTTTCCGCGGCTGGCCGACGGCCGCGCGCGAAGTTTTTCGCAACCGGTCGTCGATTTGCTTCGCCGCATCACGTGCGAAAACCAGATCAATCGTGTGCTGCACGATTTCGGCGCGTTTTCCGGTTTCGACTTCATCGAGCGACTGCTCGACGATCTGCAGGTCAGCTACCGTATTGCCAATACCGATCGCGATAATATTCCGTCGGAAGGCCGCCTCGTCGTCGTCGCGAATCATCCGCTGGGTGCGCTCGATGCACTGGCGTTGATGCAACTGCTCGGTACCGTACGGCGTGACGTGCGGATTCTGGCGAACGACATTCTGCTGCAGTTGAAACCGCTGTCGCCGCTGCTGCTTCCGGTGAACGTGCTGGGCGACAAGGCCAGCGCGCCGCGACGGATGCGCGAAGCGTATCGCGCGCTCGAGCGCGAAGAAGTGCTGCTCGTGTTTCCTGCTGGCGAAGTGTCGCGCATGGGACCCAAAGGCATTCGCGACGGACGCTGGTCGAGCGGATTCGCACGCTTGGCGAAACACGCCGATGCGCCGGTGTTGCCGGTGCACATCACGGCGCACAACTCCGCATCGTTTTATGGTTTGTCGATGCTGGCGAAACCGCTGTCGTCGTTGTTGCTGGCGCGCGAGATGTTCGGCGCGTCACGGACGCGCATCGACATCGCCGTCGGCGAACCCGTGCCGTGTTCCGAACTTGGACGCGCATCCGCCGAGCGCGCCGCGCAATCGATGCAACGCCATGTCTATCAACTCGCGCGACGCCGATCGCCGGTGTTCGCGACGTCGCGCACGATCGCACACCCCGAATCGCCGCTGGTGCTGCGCGACGCGCTGAAACGTGCGCAGGCGCTTGGAAAAACCCGCGACGGAAAAACTATTCTCTTGTTCGACGCACAGCCGGATTGTCCGTTGCTGCGCGAGATCGGCCGCTTGCGGGAATTGTCGTTCCGCCGCGTCGGCGAAGGCACCGGCGCGCGCCGCGATCTGGATCGTTTCGACACTTATTATCGTCATCTCGTGTTGTGGGACGAAAACGCACTCACGCTCGTCGGCGCGTACCGGCTCGGCGAAGGCGACGACATCCTGAGTTCGCGCGGCGCATCCGGACTGTATTCGTCATCGTTGTTCGAATATGCACCGACCGCGCGGAATTTTCTCGCGGCGGGCGTGGAACTCGGACGAAGTTTCGTGCAGCCCGCGTTCTGGGGTTCGCGCAGTCTGGATTATTTATGGCAAGGCATCGGCGCGTATTTGCGGACGCGTCCGGAAATGCGATATCTGTTCGGGCCGGTGTCGCTGAGCGCATCGCTGCCTGCCGACGCGCGCGATTGGATCGTCCATTTCCATCGACACTATTACGGCAGCTGTGAGGCACTCGCGACGGCGCGCAATCCTTTCGTCGTATCGAACGCGGTCGACAAGCTTGCATCCGACGCGTGGATCGATCGCGACATCGCCGCCGGCATGGTCGTGTTGCGCGAAAAACTCGCGCAATTAAATTGCGGATTGCCGGTGCTGTATCGCCAATATGCCGATCTGTGCGAACCCGACGGCGTGGAATTTCTGGCGTTCGGCACCGATCCGGCGTTCTGCCATTGCGTCGACGGGCTCATTCGACTCGACCTCACGCGATTGCGCGCGGCGAAACGCGAGCGTTATCTAAGCGTCGTCTGACTTCGTATCGCGCGTCGCGAAGTGCGTGATCGCGATCGGGCCTTTCCACTGACGCAGCACACCGCGAAGAAATCCCATGTCGGATTCGCAACGATCCGCGTGCGCCGGTAGGTATTTCCACGGCAATTGCGGATAGCAGTGATGCGCGCGATGCCGGTTGAAGTTCAGCATCCAGCGCTCCGCCCATCGCGGCAAGGAGAGGTTCAACGCGAAATATTTTTCGTCGAGCGGCGTTCCGTGATGGAACGCGTGATCGACTTGCGAAATCAGCAGACTCCGCACGCCGAACAATCCGAGCAGGACGAACCATCGATCCGCATACAGCCAAACGGCGATGCCGAAAAGCGTGAGCGTCAGGAATGCATCGATGCGGATTTCTCTCAAACCATCGACGCTGAGGATGTCGCGATCCGCGAAAGCCGCCATGCCCGGCGTGCCGTCAATGGCGGGACATTGCGCGGCGACGAGCTTGCGTAAAACCGCGCGCGGCAAAAAGCAGAGAAACAGCAACGCGATTTCGCCGAAGTAGAGTCCGACCGTGATTCGAACATAGTGATGAAAATAAGCGACGACTTTTTTTTGTTTCAGCGGGTCGTAGACCTCTTCGCGCGCGCACGGCGATCGGTTGTAGCGATGGTGACGCAAATGCGCGAAACGCAACGCGCGAAACGGCGCGCCGAACACGATCGCCAGCGCGCGCCCGGCCATCGCGTTCGCGCGCGGCAGCGGAAGCAGCAGACCGTGGATCGCTTCGTGGATGAGCGCCCACATCGGCGTGGTCGCCAGTCCAATCGATACGCAAACCACCCACAGAATCGGCGTGCTCACGTGTATCGCCGGCAACAACGTCAATGCGATCAAATGCATGCTCACGAATGCTGACGTCAAACCGAAATTCAAGCGCCAAGGTGGCGCCGCTACAGCGTGATTTGCGTGGACTGCAATTTTTTCGCGCATAAAACCAGCAAAGATTTAATGATATTGAACGAACGTCGCGCTACGGATTTTCATAACGCTTCCTTTAAACTACGAACCCGGGATAGACGGAGGCACCATGCATATCAATGCAACGGCTCTCGCAACGATTCGGATCCCATCCAGCGCGGCCACTCTCGATGCGATCCTCGGTCGTTTCGGATTGCGCACGAACAGCACCGAACTGTCGAACGAATTCGACATCGTCACCGACGGCCGCAGCGACGAACCGGAAGTGAGTCTCGATCTTCTCGCGTTGAGCTTGAGCGCGATGTCGCGTGCGCAGCAGGACGGCGCATTGCCCAGCTGGAAATTGCTGTCGCGCAAATCCTGATCGCATCGTCGAGAAATTTTTTCACGTCGGCGGCGTGTCCTGATCGTTCAGGCACGCGACACATCGGTTTCGATCAATCCTTCCGCAAAAAAGAGCGCACATCCGTGTGCACTCCTGTCTCGGGATCGTCGAACGTGTCGATCGATCGTTACTGACAGCTCGTACCTGCCGGTTGCGTCAAGCGTTCCAGCGGCATGGAGCCATTGGTGAAGCCCGTCGCGCTGGTCGTCCACGTCATCGTGCCGGACGAGCAGCTGTCGAACGAAATGTTGAGCGTGCCCCAGTTCTGCGTCTGCACGTCGGACGATTTGAAGTTCGGCGGGAACTTCGCGTTGAGTCCGCGCGCGGCTGTGATCGTGGCGGTGTTGCCGCTGATCGGCCCGGAACCGAAGATCCACGCCTGATTGCCCGCGCTGTCGAACACGTACCAGTACGCCAGCATCTGGTTGTTCGGCAGCACTTCGATGTTCACGCCCTGACCGGCTTGCGTGTGGTCGTACCACGAGCCGGTGAAATTGCCGTCGATGGTCGGCGCGAGATCGAGCGCGGCGGTGAGATCGCCCATCGCGGGCAGACCGTTCGCGATCAGCGCGTTGTCGCGCTGCTGCAAACCCGGCAGCGCCGGCAGACTGAAGCGATGCGTGATCAGACGCAGCACGGACGCGGTGTCGTATTGCGTGTGATCGACGACGCCGACTTTCGCGAATGGCGAAACGATGATCGCCGGGATGCGCGTGCCCGGACCCCAGCGATCGCCCTTCGGTGGCGCGACGTGATCCCACCACCCGCCGTTTTCGTCGTACGTCACGACGACGACCATGTGCTGCCACTGCGGACCCTTCTGCAAATGCTGGATCACATCGGCGATGTGCGCGTCGCCGTCGGCGACGTTGGCGTAACCGGCGTGCTGGTTCTGGTTGCCTTGCGGTTTGTAGAACGTGACCGCGGGAAGTTTGCCCGCGTCGATGTCGGCGATGAGCTGCGCGCCGCCGAGACCGCCGTCGAGCAGATGCGCCGCGCGCGCGGCCGTGCCCGGCGCGTACGCCTGGTAATAGTTGAACGGCTGATGGTGATTCTGGAACGCCACGCTCGCGGGCGCGGTGCCGTCGAGCGCCGCTTGCCACGCGCCGGCGTACCAGGCCCAGTTGATGCCTTTCTGCGTGAGCAGATCACCGATCGTCGTCGCGGCCTGCGGGCTGAGCGTGTTCCCTTTGCTCAGATCGCCGAGCGCCGGATTGCTGGCGAGCACGTTGCCCGTCGGCGCGTACGGCGGCTGCATCGTGTTCACGCCGTAATAGTCGGGCGTGAGCACGTTGTCGTTGACGTAAACCGGCACGCCGTCGATGGCCGAGGCCGGACTTTTCGACGTGTCCACTTTCAGCGTCACGCCGTCGGCTTCGACGGCCGAAATATTCGTCGCGAACGTGGTCGGATCGGTCGCCGTCTTGAAGTCGTATGGCGCGCACGCGCAGACCAGATATTGATGATTGAGGAACGAACCGCCGAACGCGCCCTGGAAGAAATTGTCGGCGAGCACGTAGTTCTTCGCGATCTGCCACATCGCCGTTTGCGAACCGTTGTTCCAGTGGCCCATCACTTCGCCGCCGGCGTCGCTCCACGCGGCGAACTTGTCGTTCTTGCCGCCGTCGATCTGCATCTGGTTGTTGTAGAAACGGTGCACCAGATCATGCAGCTTATAGCGGAAGTCAACGTTGTACCCGATCGGATCGTCGAGCGCGTACGGCTGGTTCGGATGGCCTGTCGTTTCTTCGGTCGACACCTGCGTCGGGTCGGACGGATCGGTCAGGCCGTTGCCGTTGATCGGCGGCAATGCGGTGAGCACCGTACCGTTGCGATCGCGCTGCGTGTATTCGTCCGGCGTCGCGTTGTTGTATCCGTTCGCGCCCGGGAAAGTGCCGTACAGATGATCGAAGCCGCGGTTTTCGGCGTAGATCACGACGATGGTTTGCACGTCGTCGAGCGTCGGTTGCGACGTCGCCGCGTGCGTGGGCTGCGTCATGGCGGCGAGCGACATCGCCAGCGCAGTCAACATCAGAATACGGATTCGCATTGAACCTCCAAATTCGTTTGCGAAATGAAACGGGATGGGCCGGCCCCAGACCGGCGAGGACTGCATCGAACACGCGCCAAGCTAGCGCCCACGTATTTCAGTTCGGTGTTGGGGTTGTTACACGCAGTCGTCACACGGCGGCTTTATCGTTTGCCGTTCGAATTTGGGTGGGGAAACGAAACGGTCATGTCGCGTCTGTCGTGGTGTGCGATTGCCGTGGCGGCGGCGATGCTGTTTCCGAAACCGATGTCGGCCGCTGAAGAAAGCAATCCGTTCAAGCGCGCGGCGTTGCTGCGCGATGCGGGCCGGGCGATTTTTTCCGATGCGGCGCTGTCGTCGTCCGGCAAGCAATCGTGCGCGAGCTGCCACGCGCCGGATCGCCGCTACAACCCGCCCAACGCGCGCGACATCCAGCCCGGCGGCAAAGGTCTCGATGCGTTTTCCTTTCGCGCACCGCCGACGCTGACGTATCTCAATCGCGTGCCGGCGTACAGCAATCACTATCACGAGTCCGACGACGAGGGCGACGAATCCATCGACAACGGACCGACCGGCGGTTTGACGTGGGATGGCCGCGTCGACGGCGGCGCCCATCAAGCGGCGTTGCCGTTGTTGGCCGACAACGAAATGGGCGGCACCAAAGCCGGCATCGCCGCCGCGGCGCGCGAGGCGTCATACGCGAAATCGTTGCGGGACGCGCTCGCCGTAGACGCGCTCGACACCGACGCCAGCGCCTTCGCCGCCGTCGTGCGCGCGCTCGGTGCGTTCGAGGAGGACTACACCGAATTCAATCCGTACACGAGCAAGTACGACGCCTACCTCACCGGCCGCGCGACGCTGACGAAACAGGAAAAGCACGGCCTCGATCTTTTCAACGACGAAAAGAAAGGCAATTGCGCGCAGTGCCACATCAGCAAGCGCGGCCTCGACGGCGGCGCGCCGGCATTGTCCGATTACGGGCTCATCGCGCTCGGCGTTCCGCGCAATCCGAACATCGCCGACAACCGCGATCCGGCATTCTTCGATCTTGGCGCGTGCGGCCCGTTGCGAACCGACAAGGCGAACGATCCGACATTCTGCGGATTGTTCCGCACGCCGACGTTGCGCAACGTGGCGCTGCGCCAGACGTTCTTCCACAACGGAAAATTCCACAGCTTGAAAGACGTCGTCGATTTCTACGTGACGCGCGACATCACGCCCGCGCGCTGGTACGGAAAATCCGGCATCTACGACGATCTGCCGAAACAATACCGAGCGAATCTGAATCGCGATCCGCCGTTCGAGGATCAGCATCCGGGCGCGAAACCGCGTTTGAACAGACAGGAAATCGACGACGTCGTCGCCTTCATGCAAACACTGACGGACGGATTCGTGAAATCCAATCCGTATCGCGAAGAACGCGCCGCGCGCTGACACGTGCAAGAATCGCGGTGCGGCGTCCGTCTCGAAACGGCGCCAACCAGCGATAAGGGCAAACGATGTCGGAACTGCAGACGTTCTATGTGATCAGACACGGCGAAACCAGCTGGTCGCTGTCGGGCCAGCACACGGGGCGATCCGACATTCCGCTGACGCCGAAAGGCGAACAGCAAGCGCGCAATCTCGGCGAACATCTGCGGACGATTTCATTCGCGAAGGTGCTGATGAGTCCGCGCTCGCGCGCGCAGCGCACGTGCGAACTGGCCGGGCTTTCAGGAACCGCGACGATCGACGCGGATTTGGCGGAATGCGACTACGGCGATTACGAAGGTCTGCGCACCGCCGATATTTTGCAGAATAATCCACATTGGAATTTGTGGACGGACGGCTCGCCGAACGGTGAATCGCCGCAACAGATTTCCGCGCGGGCGGATCGTGTGTTCGAGAGTCTGCGCGGACTTGAAGGCAACATCGCGCTTTTCTCGCACGGCCATTTTTCGTGCGCGCTCGCCACGCGATGGATCGGTTTGCCGATCGAAAACGCTCAGCACTTCGTTCTCGATCCCGCTGCGTTCGGCGTGTTGGGTTTCGTCGAACGGCATGAAACGATCGCCGCCATTCGGCATTGGAACATTTCTTCCGAGGGCATTTGATTTGTGTTTCATAAGCGGCGCGACGAAATCGATTCGTCGCGCTCGCTCGTTTGTCGGCTACAACTCGAAGTCGTTCGCGAAAATCGTATCGCTCGTGTAGTTGAAGCACTTCGAGAATTCCGACGTGTTGTTCATGCTGTCGGTCGCGGTCGCTGTGATCACGCGAATGCTCGGCAAAAACGGTCCGCTCACGGGAATGGTGAACGTCGCGCTGCTTCCCGAAAGCGCGACCGTGCCGCTGCCGATTTCGATGGAACCTTCGCCATATCCCGACGCGTTGCACACCGACGAGACGAACAGATCGATGGTGTAGCTGCCGGTGGTGGAGCTGAGCGTGCCGCTGACGGTGCCGTCGGTATTCGTGCCGCCCGCCGCAGTCAGCACCGGAAAATTCTGCAGCCGATTCGGGCCGTTGTTGGACACGCTGTCAGTATCGTTGGGCGTGACGCCGTCGCCGCCCAGATCGATCGCGAGACCGTTGTTGTTGTAAAAACGCGTGCTGAGGATTTTGTTGTGCACTGTGCCCGTATCCTTAATGACGATACCGCCCTGCGGGTTGTCGGCGATGGTGTTGAACGACAGGTTGTTATCGTGCGCGCCGTCGAACAATTCGATACCGAGTGCGTTGCCTGCGGCTGCGCCGCTACCGTCGATGCCGATGTGGTTGCCGCTGACGATGTTGTCGTGCGCGTCGGTGGTTTTCAGCAGAATGCCGTAGCCATTCGCGTTTCCAATCACGTTGTTCGTCACCGCGTTGTTCGGTCCGCTGATGGACAGCGCGTTGTAGGTGATCGGCGCGGCGGACTGCACGCCGTTCGTGTACGCGAAACCGAAATAGTTGTTGGTGACCTGCACGTTGCTCGCCGGCTCCGTCGAGCCGACGCGCTGCGCGATGAATACGCCGTCGATGGTCAGACCGCTGAACACATTCCGCGCGCCGTTCGAACTGCCGCCGATCGTCACGTCGTGCACGCCGGGATCGACGTTGACGCCGGTGCCCAACGACGCCAGCATGAGCGAGCCGAGCGCGCCGCCGAAGCGATTGCCGTCCACCACATGCTGACTGCCGCCCTGCAGTTCGATGCCGACGGCGGAAAAACCGCTGAAGGCGATGCCCTGAATCTCGAGAGACATCGCGTCGGCAACAGTCGACGGAACCGCGAACGCCGTGCTGAGATTTGCGGCGCTGCCGTCCAGAACGATGCATTGCGCGGAGTTGTCGCCGATCGTCGACGTGTTGGGAAGCGCGCCGGCTTGGGATAAGCCGAGGATTCCCGCGCTCTGCGTAACGGCGGGCAAGGGCGACTGCAGCGTGATCTTGTGCGGGCACGCGCCGGTGATGTTGAACGTCACCGCCGTTTTTTGAAACGTGTACGCGTTGATGCTGTCGATCGCCGCGCGCAGCGTGCCCGGACCACTGTCGTCCGTGCTGGTAACGACCTGGCTGGCGCTGTCGTTGACATCCGATTCGTACGCGCCGAGATCGGGCTTGCTGCCGGTCTGCCGATCGTTGCCGACGATGTCGGTGCTCGGCAAACCGTCGATCACGCTGGCGGTTCCATAATTGATCACCGGCGAGCGCGGCGCATCGATCGGACGGAAATTCGCGTCGAGCTTCGGATCGCCGCGCAACGTGTTCGCCATCGCGTGCGGAGTGCCGACGATGTACGTTCCGATATCGTTGTTGTCGAGCGTGGCCGCCGAACTGTCCTTAAGGAACACGTCGATCGACGCACTACCGTAAAAGATGTTGTTGTAAACGTAAATCTGCGTCGGCACTTCGTTGACCACGTAGAACGCGCCGAGCGTTCCGGTGCTGTCGACGACCGTGTTGTTGACCGCCTCGATCGTGGGTGCGCCTTCCAGCACGCGGATCGTGAGGGCGCCCACGCCGTTGTTGGCGCTGTTGTCGTCGTTGTCGTAGAAAAGCGTGTTCGCGATGCGCAACGTCGCCGACGTCGTCGTCGGCTCTTCCCAGTTGATGAACAGCGGATTGTTGATCGTCGTACCGTGGAACATCGAGTTTTCGACGGTGAGCGTCGAAAAGTTCGCGATGCTGTCGGTCTTGATCACGAAGCCGCTGGGAATCGTGAATGTCAGATTATTAAAGGTGGCGTTGCCGAGGACGTTGACCTGCGAATAAAAATTACTGGTGTTGGTGATGACCGTCGCCGCCGGGTTGCTCGTGCGCGCCACGCACGAGCGGCCGTAACCGCCGGTGAGGCTCGATCCGCTGAACAGATCCGCGACGGCGACACCGTTGGTGCTCCAGATCGTCGTCGTCAGATCGTAGTTTCCTGACATCAACTCGATCTGCGTCGCGGCCGTCTGCGCTTGCAGCAACGCGGATGCGAGTTGCGCATTCGTGCCCGCGCACACCACCGCGCCCAGCGCCGAGGCGCTCGTTGCGCACAGCAACGCCGCGGCACCCGCGCGTTGCGCCCATGACATGCTTAGCACCCGTACCCGTTTCATAACGTCTCCCGATTGGAAAAGTGGTTGCATGTGCGGAAACGGAAAGACGCAGCGCGCTCTGCCATGCGACGTCGCGCGGAAGGATTTGTCAGCGACCGATATCGAGTGTCGTAACCCGTCGTGACCATCGCTTTCAGCGATCAACGACGAGGTGCGACGTGCGAATTCACATGCAATTGACGCTGGCGGCGATCCTGCTCGCGGGAGCCACCGCGCACGCGGGCGCGCCGCAAGACAGCGGCGCACTCGACGCAACGTTCGGAACGGCGGGCAAGATGCGGCTGGCGAATCCGCCCGGGAACGACAGTTTCGTCGCGACCGACGCCGCGATTCAGCCGGACGGCAAGACCGTCATCGCAGGCTACACGGACTATCAGGGAACGCCGGACGGGTGGGTCGTCACGCGTTTGAATGCCGACGGTTCGCTCGACACGAACTTCGGCGGACACACGAACGGAAATCCGGTAGCGGGATTCGAATTTCCCTATGCCGGCAGTTCGGTCAACCAGGCGTTTTCGGTCGCGCTGCGTCCCGATGGCCACATCGTCGTCGGCGGCACGATCATCGACGAGAACAACGGCCGCATCACCGCGGTCGTCCTCCAACTCAACGCGGACGGGTCGGCCGACGGCAGCTTCGGCAACAACGGTCCCGGCGCTACGTACCTGACGCCCGCCAGCGGTGACAGCAGTTATCTCGCGCGACTGATCATTGACAGCGACGGCACGACCGACGTCGCCGGCACGTATTACAACAACCAAGGTGGCTTCAACGGCAATCAGTTTTATTTCGCGCGCGTCAGCACCGATGGCAAGACGATCGAACCGTTCCAGTACGAATTCGGATCCGGCCCGAATCAGGACGATCACGCGCTGAATCTCGCCATCGACAACCAGGGTCGCTACGTACTCGTCGGATACCATCGCGGTTCCGGCGGCAATTACGACTGCGCGGCGATCCGCATCCTCAACAATCTGTTCGACGTCGACAACACCTTCGGAACCGCCGGGCAGACAACCGTCGCGTTCGATCTCGGCGGCGACGACGGCGACAGTTGCGATGCCATCGCGATTTTCCACGGCAGCCAGTACATGGCGATCGGCGGTCACGCCTCCGTGGACGCGAGCGGCAACCAGAAGGCGATCATTGCGATGCTCGACAACAATGGCGATCTCGACCAGTACTATTCCGACCAGATCGGATATCCCGCGAGGCTCGCATTCACTTACGGCGGCGCGGCAGACGCCGCGACAACCGTCAGCAAACTGATCATCGACAATAACGACACGAAAACGCCGACGCTCATGGCAATCGGCACGGGCTTTCAATCCAGCGTTCCTTACGGCGATGCGTTCGGCGTGGCCCGCTTCACCTTGCCGGCCTATGTGAATTTCGCGCCGGATACCACATTCAACGGCAGCGGAACTCAGAGTGTGTTTTTCGACGAGTGCCCGGACGGGATTGGTTTGCTGCGAACGTACAACGCCGCAGGTTCCGCCACTTATGCGAACGGCAAACTGACCGTCGTCGGCGAAACCGCGTGCACGAGCGGCGGCACGAGCAACATCTCCGCCGCCCGATTCGCACCGTTCGACGTCATTTTCAACAACGGTCTGGACTTCCCTTCGTACTGATCCGACGCGGAAACCCGTGACATCCGCATGCGCCATTGAAACCCAATGGCGCAATTTGTCCGGATACGGCGTTTATCGGGTGATCGGCATATTCGATGCCGCGCCGGAGAACGCCGTGAGAATCGTATTCGCCTTGTTCATCATGTCCTGCGCGTGGCTGACCGCCGCGCACGCCAGCTGCGCCATCGGCGTGCCGCCGCCCACGTTCTATGTCGGCAGCGACAACCAGTG
>DATBAU010000281.1:0-6560 GCA_036271355.1 Rudaea sp.
GCTGCAACGTCCGAAGCGTTTCTTCGGCGCGGCGCGAAATGTCGAAGAAGGCGGTTCGCTGACTATCCTCGCCACCGCGCTGGTCGAAACCGGCTCGAAGATGGACGAGGTGATCTACGAAGAATTCAAGGGCACCGGCAACATGGAAGTGCACCTGGATCGCCGCATCTCAGAAAAACGCGTGTATCCGTCGATCAACATTAACCGTTCCGGCACCCGCCGCGAAGAGTTGCTGATCGAACCGGACATGCTTCAGAAGATCTGGATCCTGCGCAAGCTATTGCATCCGATGGATGAACTGGCCGCGATGGAATTCATGCTCGACAAGATGAAGAACACGAAATCGAACGATGAGTTCTTCAATGCGATGAAGCGTTGAGGCGTTTTTGATATTCGAAAAAGGGGCGCCGATGGCGCCCTTTTTTTTCATCGGCGGCAACGTGCTAAGGTTTCGTCAGACTCTTCGAGGGGAGATCGGCATGGACGATCAAACGCGTCTTGCCGCGATTGAAAAATCGCTCACCACGCTCAAAGTTTTGATGGCATGCGTCATTTTCATGAATCTGGCAGCGCTCGTTTGGATCTTCGCGCCCTTATTTCTTTTGCCCGCGAGGATGATTTCGGCTTCCAGATCATCCGAAGAATTTCCGTCGTGGCAAGAACTCTCTTTCGATCAAAGACTATCGAAAGCCAGCGTGATCGTGATTACCGAAAATCGAAAACAGGATGAAACGGTTCGCGGCTATGTCACGGAAGTTTTGAAACGCGCTCCCCACGTTCAGTTCGCTGCGAAAATCGGCGACGAAGTACCCGATCAGCGCCGCACCGTGAAACCGAACACGGTCTACGGCGACGGTGCGATCGTGTTTTATGTCGGCGCAATGCCCACGACGTGGGCGTCTAGCGAGATTTATGACGGCACGATTCCAGCGCTGAAAAACATGTCCGTCGACGATTTCCGGCGAGCCGTCGCAGCTGCGAATTAATACTACGCTACCGATCCAGCAATCGGTCGGCGCCGTTCGCAATCAACGCGTCGGCCACCGTTTTGCCCAGGGCATCCGGATCGGTTCCGGTCGCGTGTGAACGGATCAATTGACCCGTCGCCGCGCCGCCGACCAATCCTTCCAGATGCAATCCCGCATCGGTGTCGATACAAAACGCCGCAATCGGCACTTCGCAATTGCCTTGCAACGCACGCGTCATCGCACGTTCGGCATCGACGCAAATCGCCGTGGCGGAATCGTGCAATGGCTTCAGCAATTCGGCGACGCGCGCGTCACCGACGCGATGCTCGACAGCGATCGCACCCTGCGCTGCAGCGGGCAACCACGACGGCGCAATGAGCCGACTACGAATGCGCGATTGCAAACCGAGTCGTTCCAACCCTGCGCACGCAAGAATGATCGCGTCGTAATCGCCCGCATCGAGTTTCGCCAACCGCGTATTGACGTTGCCGCGAAGATCGCCGATGCGCAGATCGGGTCGTACCGCGCGCAGTTGCGCCTGCCGCCGCAACGACGACGTTCCGACATGCGCGTGCTCGGGTAACTGATCGATCCGCGCGTAATTCACCGACACGAACGCGTCGGCCGGATCGGCGCGTTCGAGCACGGCGCCGATGACGAATTCCGGTTCGATATCCATCGGCACATCTTTGTACGAATGCACGGCGATGTCCGCGCGACGTTCGAGCATCGCGACTTCGAGTTCTTTCAGGAAAAGACCTTTGCCGCCGATCTCCGCCAGCGGTCGATCGAGAATGCGATCGCCGCGCGTCGTCATCGGCACGAGTTCGATATCGATTCCCGGATGCGCGGCGCGCAACAACGCGGCGACATGCTCAGCCTGCCAGAGCGCCAGCGCACTTTGGCGCGTGGCGATGCGTATGCGCGATGTCACAGCGTGCGAACCAGTTTCCGCAAGGCCGGCAGATTGCGCCGGCTGACTTCAAGCGTGGCGCGATCGCCGATCTTGACGAAAACGGTGCCGTCGGCATTGCGCGTGAGTCCGGACAAACGATCGCGCGCGACCAGGCAATTGCGATGGATGCGCACGAAGCGATCGCCGAATTCGGTTTCCAATGCCTTGAGCGCTTCCTCGATCAGCACTTCGCCTTTCGCGGTGTGAACGAGCACGTATTTGTCTTCGGCGAGCAGATATTCGATGTCGCCGATCGGCACGAGCACCAGATTCCCGCGCACGCGCGCACACAGGTGGCTGCGCGCGCGCAACGTGCCGGTGGCTTGTTCGACTTTCTCGACCGTCGTCGCCGCGAAACGTTGCGCGCGTTCGAGTGCGGCGCGCAGACGTTCGAGACGCACAGGCTTGACGAGATAATCGATCGCGCTCGCTTCGAACGCGGCGAGTGCGTGTTCGTCGTACGCGGTGCAGAAAATTACCGCCGGCGGCGACTCGAGTTGCGCGAGATGCCGCGCCGCTTCGAGTCCGTCCATCACCGGCATGCGGATGTCGAGCAGCACGACGTCGGGCGAAAGCTTGGCGGCCGCTTCGACTGCCGCGCGGCCATCGCCCGCTTCGCCGACGACTTCGCCGCCCGCGTCGCGCAGCAATGACGCGAGGCGCTCGCGTGCGAGCGGTTCGTCGTCAACGATCAGCGCTTTCATCAGGCATTTTCACAGTGCACGCAAAGTAGTCAGGGCCGGCATCGACATCGAGCGAGCCGCGTCGGCCGAAATGGTACTCGATGCGCGCTCGCGTGTTGGCGAGTGCCATGCCGTGACGTCCCGCGAGCCGCGCGCTTTCGGGCGGACGTGGATTCCGGATGACGATTTCGATCTGCCCCACATCGTGCACACCGCGAATGACAATCGTGCCGCCGTCCGGCAATTGCTGGATGCCATGATAAACCGCGTTTTCGATCAACGGCTGCAGCAATAGCGCCGGAACCGGTTGCGACGCGGGCAGCGACGCGACATCCCAATCGATGTGCAGACGATCGCCGAGACGCAGCTTTTCGATATCGAGATAACGGCGCACCAGTTCGAGTTCTTCGCCGAGCGTGCTGGGCGACGTGTCGTTGCCGAGCGCGGCGCGAAATAAGTCGGCGAGATTTTCGATCGCGCTTTCGGCCTCGTTCGGACGCAGCGGAATCAGACTCGCGATCGTGTTCATGCTGTTGAACAAAAAGTGCGGGCGAATGCGTGCCTGCAATGCATCGAAGCGCGCTTTCGCCTCGGCGCGAACGCGCCCCCGCCATTGCTCGAACACGTAGAAGTAACGCAGCAACGCCGCGCCGATCAATGCGCACAGCAACGTGTTTCGCCAGACGAATCGCACACCGAATTGCGCGGGCAGCGTCATTCCGAGACCGAGCGCCTGATCGATCCAGAACACGAGCAGACTGCCGAGCACCGTCACCATCAGCATCAATGCGTACGCCCACGCGACGCCGACCCACGGTTTCAATTTTTCCAATCGCGGACGCAGCTTGCACAAACACACGGCGGAAACGAGCGCGAGCCACTGCACGAACAGACTCGTCGTGGTGAGCCGCGGCAACAGCGCACGCGTTTCGTCGCTCGGCGCGATGAGTATCACGAACACGAGCAATTCGGCGACCACCATCACCGCGAACAACACCTGCACGCTGCAGAAATCCGGCAGCCAGCGCGGCGGCGTGAGAGGCGGATCGCGTCGAACCGATGGCGGCGCCGCTGCCATGTGATTCAGCGCAAACGCGCGCCGAGCCAGCGCTTCAGATCGGCGATTTCTTCCGCGCAAACCTGATGCGCCATCGGATACGGATGCCAGTCGACGTGGAAGCGTCGCTGTTTCAGATATTCACGACTCATCTCGCCGAGCGCATGCGAGATGGTCGGATCGAGCATGCCGTGCGCCATGAAAATCGGCGTGTCGCGGTTTGCGTCGCTCGCTTCGGCATCGGTTTTTTCGGCGATCGGTAGATACGTCGACAACGCAACGATCCCGCGCAATTTGTGCTTGCTGCGAATGCCGCCCGACAACACGATCGCGCCGCCTTGCGAAAATCCGGCGAGCACGATGTTGTCCGACGGAATGCCGCGCGCGATTTGTTCGTCGATCAATTCGTCGAGCAGCCGGATCGAATCGCGGATACCGGTCTCGTCCTGTTTCTGCGCGATCTCCATGCCGGAAATGTCGTACCACGCACGCATCGGCATGCCGCCGTTGATCGTGATCGGACGCACGGGCGCGTTCGGAAACACGAAGCGCAACGCCGGCCAGGATTTATCGACCAGTTCCGGCACGATCGGCTCGAAGTCGTGACCATCGGCGCCGAGGCCGTGCAGCCAGATCACGGCGAATTTCGGATCGGCCGCCGTTTCGATGACGATGCTGGGCAGAGGCATGCGCATTCCCGGGAACAGATGGCGCGATGGTGCCGCATTCGCCCGGCCGCCGCCATAGCGGCGCGTGACTTTCGACCGCTTGCGAGGATGCGTTCGTCGGCTATCCTGCGCGCTGTCGTTCGTTCCGGGAGATTGCCGTGCTTCGTATCGCCGTCCTCGCCGCCTGCGCATCGATCTCGTTTCTGGCCGCCGCACAACCGGCCCCGCTGACGCTCGAACAGATCATGGCCGATCCGGACTGGATCGCCGGCCAGATCGAATTGCCGGAAGGATTCGAGACGCACGGAATGCCGCCGCATTTCAGCGTCGACGGTCAGTCGGTGTATTACAAACTCAAGCGATCCGGATCGCCACTGAAAGATTTGCATCGCATCACTCTTAGCGATGGCGCGGACACCGTCGTCGATGCGGCGGCGATGTCCGGCGCCGACGGCTCGTCGATCGTTTATGACGCGCAGAAAAATCACGCCGCGTTCGTTCGCAACGGCGATGTGTATCTACGCGATCTGCATTCCGGCGCGATCACGCAAGTCACGCGCTCGTCGGAAGACGAACGCTCGCCGCAATTCTCGGCCGATGGCCGTCTGCTCAGCTTTCGCGCGCAAAACACATGGTACGTACACGATCTGGCCAGCGGCGTGACCGGCAGCGCGCCGGAGATCAAAACCGAAAAAGATCCGGACGCCGCGCCCAAGGCCGACGATCTTCGCGACATGCAGTTACGCATCTTCTCCACGCTGAAAAAAGCGCACGACGAGAAAAAAACCGCGCGCGACTACAACGAAGCGATGCAGCGTGGCGATGCGACGCGCGCACCGCTGCCGTTCTATGTCGGCGACGACGTGCGCGTGATCGACACGGCATTGTCGCCGGATGCACGCTGGATGCTCGCGGTCACCGCACCAAAAAATCACGACGAAGGCCGCAAAGGAAAACTCACGCGCTACGTCACCGAATCCGGCTACGAAGAGTTCGAAGACGAGCGACTGCGTGCTGGGCGCAACGATCCGGCGCCGAACGACTTATGGCTGTTCGACATCGCCGCGCACTCGCAGACGAAACTCGCCTTCGACGCGCTGCCCGGCTTGCATGACGATCCGCTCAAAGCCATCCGCGACGAAAACGCGAAGGCCGGCGAAAAGGAAAAACCGGCGGACAAGAAATCCGACGACAAGCCAAAAGCACGCAATGTTCAGATCGCCGGCATCGTCTTCTCGCGCGACGGTTCGACGGCTGCCGTGCAGGTGCGCGCGATCGACAACAAGGATCGCTGGATCGTTACGGTCGATCCGTCATCGAAGAAGTTCGCGGTGCAACATCGACTGCACGATCCGGCGTGGATCAACTGGAACTTCAACGAATTCGGTTGGGAGGACGACAATCGCACACTGTGGTACGTGTCGGAAGAAACAGGTTATGCGCAATTGTATACAAAGCCCATCGGCGGCGCGGCGCAATCGCTGACGCGCGGCACGTTCGAATCCGCGCACCCGCAGTTGTCCGCCGACGGCAAATGGTTTTACGTGCTGTCGAACAAGCAAGCGCCGGCTGCTTACGACGTCTACCGCGTCGCCGCGAATGGCGGCGATCTGCAGCGTGTGACGCAATATCAAGGCGTGGAGCAATTCGAGTTGTCGCACGACGGATCTCGGCTGCTCGTCGCGCATTCGGGCAGCTATCTCCCGCCGCAACTCGGTTTCGTGAATGCGGACGGCAGCGGATCGTCGCGCGAGCTGACCGATACGCGCACCGCCGCGTACAAAGCGATCACGTGGGTGCAACCGGAAATCCTGCAAGTGCCGTCGACGCACTTCAAAGGTGCGATCTACGCCAAATTCTACAAACCGGCGAACTTCGACAAATCGCAAAAACATCCCGCCGTGATGTTCGTGCACGGCGCCGGCTACACGCAGAACGTGCACGACAAATTTCCGTACTATTTCCGCGAGCAGATGTTCCACAACCTGCTGCTGCAGCACGGTTACCTCGTGCTCGACATGGATTACCGCGCGTCCGAAGGCTACGGCCGCGACTGGCGCGACGCGATCTATCGCCAGATGGGCCATCCCGAACTCGAGGATCTGCTCGACGGCAAAAAATGGCTCGTCGACAATTGGAACATCGATCCGAAACGCGTCGGCATCTACGGCGGTTCATACGGCGGCTTCATGACGCTGATGGCGCTGTTCCGCGCGCCGGGCGAATTCG
>DATBAU010000282.1:0-9272 GCA_036271355.1 Rudaea sp.
CGAGCAGCGGCGCGGCGGCCAGCAACGGCAGCGCCGTCGTGACCCAATGCACGAGAACCTTGCAGCCGAGAAGCAGTGAAAGCGGATGCGGCGACATCACGAGCTGTTCGAGCGAACCGTCGTCCAGATCGCTGCGGAACAACGCGTCCAGCGACAGCAGCATCGCTAGCAGCACCGCGACGAGGATTGTGCCCGACGAAATCCTCGCGAGCACTGCCGTCTCCGGACCGAGCGCGAGTGGAAACAGTGCGACCACGATGATCGCGAACAGCAGCGGATTCAGCGCATCGCCGCGGCGGCGCCAGACCAGTTTGAAATCGCGACGCAACAGGGCGAAACACGCGACGGTGGTCGTGCCGGGTTTCATGCCGACGGATGTGCTGGCTGCAACGCGATGCGGCGCGGCGTGCCGGATGTATAGGCATACGCACCGTGCGACGTGATCAACGCGGCGCCACCGCGACGCGCATGGTTGTCGAGCAAACGGTTCACAAGTTCGATGCCGCCGCGATCGAGATTCGCGTACGGCTCGTCGAGCAGCCACAACGACGCCGGCACGAGCAGCAGCCGCGCCAGCGCCACACGTTTGCGCTGTCCAGCCGACAGGGTGCGTACGGCTTGGTCTTCATACCCTTCGAGCCCGACGCTCGCGAGCGCGAGCATCGGCGTGATGCCCGATCGAATCCCGCCGATGCCGACGGCGAAGTGCAGATTTTCCAATGTGGAAAGTTCCACTTTTAGCCCGAGCAGATGACCGAGCAATGCGACTTGATGGGAAAGTTGCGCGAGCGTCAGCGGCTCGCCGTGAAGCGTGATCGTTCCCGATGTCGGCGCAAGCAATCCGGACAACACTTTGAGAAGTGTCGTTTTGCCCGAACCGTTGTCGCCCTCGACCAGCACGATCTCGCCCGGACGCAACGCAAAATCGATCGGCCCGAACACCGCTTCGGAATTGCGCGCGTAGGCGAGAGCCGCGGCCTCGAGCAGCGGCGCGGAGTCGGCGAGAGCGGGATCCATGCGGGCGCGATGCTACCTGTCCGCGGTGCGTAGGCCAAGCGGCGTCTTCGCGCTAGACTCGGGAAAAGCTTTCCGGTTTAAGCGTATGAAATTGCATCCCTTGCTGCTCGCCGTCGTCGCGTTACCGGCGTCCGCCGCGCAACAAACGTATCTGATCGGCCTCAGCGATCCGCCGCTTGTCGAACACGCGCGCGCATCGGTACACGCCACGCCGCCACTTTCGCCGAAAGAATCCATGCGGCGCGCGATGCAATCGTCCGACAGCACGGAATATGCGCGGATGCTCACGGCGCATCGGCAGGCGGTGCTCGACGCAGCGGCTCACGAAGTCGGGCACGCGATCGCGACGGGTCACGCATTCCAGACCGCGAGCAACGGTTTCTCGGCGGTGCTCAACGATAACGAAGCGGCGCGGATCGCGACGTTGCCGGGCGTCGTGTCGGTACGAAAGTCGCGCACCGAACATGTGTTGACGGACGCGGGACCTCAGTGGATCGGCGCGACGAATCTGTGGAATGGCAGCGTGTCCGGTATTGCGGCGACGAAAGGTGAGGGCGTCGTCGTCGGCGTGATCGATACGGGCATCAATCCGTCGCATCCGTCGTTCGCTGTAATTGGCGGCGATGGCTACACGATCAGCAATCCGCGCGGTCATTTTTATGGACTGTGCACGACGGGCGACGCGACGTGCAACGCGAAACTCATCGGCATCTACGACATGACCGACGAGGGCACCAACGGTGTCGATACGGTCGGACACGGCACGCACGTGTCGGGAATTGCGGCGGGCGATTCGATCGCCGATTCGCTGCAGGGCATGACGACGTCCGTCACGCGCAACGTTTCCGGCGTGGCGCCGCACGCGAACATCATCATGTACAAAGCGTGCACGCTGAAGGACGGCACCGGCACGTGCGACGAATCCGACATCGTCGCGGCCATCGATCAGGCCGTGAGCGACGGCGTCGACGTGATCAATTATTCCATCGGCGGCGATCCCGTCGATCCGTACGTGCTGCTCGACGACACGCAGAACGATGCCTACGCGTTTTTCCAGGCGCGCAGCGCGGGTGTCGTCGTCGTGGCGGCGGCGGGCAACGACGGTCCGGGTCCGCATTCATTGTCGGAACCGGCGAATGCTCCGTGGGTGATCGCCGCGGCGGCGGCGAGTCACAACCGCGTGTTCGTCAACGCGTTGACTGATCTCGCCGGCGCGCCGGATGCGCCCGGCGAACTGGATGGTCAAGGTTTCACGTCAGGCTACGGTCCGGCGACGATCGTCTACGCCGGCAATTTCGGCAACGCGCTGTGCGGAACGGGCGCCACCGAAGGCACGACGCCGACCGGTGCGAGCAATCCGTTTCCGCCGGGCACGTTTCACGGCGAGATCGTCGTGTGCGATCGCGGCATCTACGCGCGCGTCGAGAAAGGCTACAACGTGAAGGCGGCAGGCGCGGGCGGATACATTCTCGCCAACGCCTTCGCCGACGGGGAATCGGTGATCAGCGACGATCATTTTCTGCCCGCGGTGCATATCGGATTCACCGAAGGCAATGCGCTGAAAGACTGGCTGACCTCGCAGGGCACGCACACCGGCCGCATTACGGGCGTGAACGTTTCGCTGGCGGATTCGAACGGCGACATCCTCGCGTCGTTCAGTTCGCGCGGACCTGTGGGATTTCGCGGCGGCGTGCTGAAACCCGACATCACCGCGCCTGGCTCGAACATTCTTTCATCCGATGGATTCAGCGCCGGACTCGCGCTGATGTCGGGCACGTCGATGGCGACGCCGAACGTGACCGGCTCTGCAGCGTTGCTCATCGCAGCGCATCCGGATTGGGATCCGTCGCGCGTGGAATCGGCGTTGCTCGGAACCGCATTGCCGTCGATCCGTCTGTCGGACGGCGTCACGCCGGCGACGCCGCTCGATGCGGGCGGCGGACGCGTGCAGCCCGCGAGCGCGGCGAAAGCGGGATTGTTTTTCCCGCTGAGCGCCGCGGACCTGCGCGCCGGCGCGAACAATCCGGCGACGCTCAACCGCGTCGGCGTCGAAAGCGAAAACTGTCTGCACGCGTGTTCGTTCACGCGCAAGGTGACGGATATGTCCGGCGGCGGCACGTGGCAAGCGAGCGTGGTGATCGCCGGAACGAAGGGCGCGATCACGGTCACGCCGTCGCAGTTCACGCTGGCGGCGGGCGGATCGCAGACGATCACGATCAACGCGGACGTGAGCGATCCGACGCTGACCGGCTCGTGGCTGCACGGACGTATACTTCTCCACAAATCTAGCGGCGCCGTCGCAAGCGACACGACGATGCCTGTTTCGGTGTTCGCGACGGCGGGCGCGGCACTTCCATTCGTCGATATCACGGCGACGACGACTGGCGGCAGCCAGATCGTGCAACTGACCGGACTCGCCGCGCTACCGCAGCCGAAGTTCAATGCGACGCCGCTGCAGCCTGCGACGCCGAATCATTTCAGCCTGCAGGGCGACAAGAATCCGGACGACATCTACACGAATCCGTCGAGCGCCGGAAAATCGTTCGTCATGGTGCCGTTCTCCACTTTGCCGGCCGGCGACGGTGCGCATCAGGCGCTCTTGTTCATTGTCGAAGTAGCGAATACGACGGCGCCACAGCTCAATCTTTATGCGGGCGTCGATTACAACGGCGACGGACTTCCCTCGGCCGAGGAACAGACGTGCGAAAGCAGCAGCACCGCGGGTACGACGATGCGCTGCGTCGTCGATCTGCGCATCGCGCAAACGGGCAACGTGTGGTTCCTCGTCGAGCATCCTTCGCCGAGCGGCGACACGACGACGTATACGGTCGACACGACGAGCGCCGTGGTGCAAGGCGGACTCGTTGACGAAAACCAGGTGCCGACACAACACCTTCTCGCGGTGGGTCCCGGACACACCTCGGAGGATCAGGCATTTCCGCTGCGGCTGTCCTGGGCGGACGGCATATCCGGCACGCCCGCGCTGGTTCCTGGACGCCATTACGGCGCGGTGCAAATCGTGGTCTCCGCCAGCGGTGGCGACGGCGGATTGTTGCCGGTGGGACTGACGCGCATCGCCGGCAACGACGACACGATCCATCCGCTCGGCCCGGCCGACAATCGCGTGATCGAAAGCGGCGAAACGCTCAGCCATCAATTCATCGACGTCAACGGCACGGGCACGATGCAGGTTTCCACACAGCTACTTGGCGGCACCGGCAGCGTGGCGTTCTATGCGATTCGTACGGATTTCCCGCCATCGTCATCGTCGCCTGCTGTGGACGCGGCACCTGCCGCAGATGCAGCAGCGACGCGATGGTCGATCAGCCCCACGACGACGCAGTCGACAGCCGCGTTCCCCGTTACGCCCGGCCGCTGGTACATCGTGGCGGCTGCGTCGGGTGGTGAAGCGACGATGGTGATTCAGCCGTATCCACCGACGACACCGAATACCGCACCGACGTCGCCGGGCAGTTACTTCAATCCGGATCGCTCCGGCCACGGCATCTTCGTGAGCCAGGCGGCCGGGCAGCAAGTCGTGTACTGGTATTCGTATCTCGAGGACGGCACGCCGGCGTGGTATTCCGCGCAAGGCGCGGCACCCGCGGCCGATGCGACGTCGTGGTCAGCGTGGCTACGCCGCGTGACGTGGGACGGATCGGCGCTGTCGGATTTCCCGATCGTCGGCGACGTGCTGCTCACGCCGATCGATGGCGACAATCTGATGTTCACGTGGAACCTGTTCGGCGTGAACGGAAGCGAGCGGTTCACCGTGCTAAGCCGCAACGCGTGCGTGTCGGTCGGCGGACAATCGGTGGGATTGAGCGGGCAGTGGTTCGCGCCGTCGCAGTCGGGGTACGGCATGGATGTCGTCGCCGATCCGCAGCAGCAGTTCGATGCGTTCTATCTTTACGATGCGCTGGGCGAACCGCGATGGCTGGTCGGCAGCGGATCGCCGTTCATGCCGACGATGAGCATCGCGCTCAATCAGGTCAGCGGTTTCTGTCCGACGTGTGCGTACACGGCGACGACGCTGCAACCGGTCGGAACGCTCAATGTGAGCTACGCGAACGCCCTGAGCGGCAGCTTCGCGACGAACGTGACGTTGGCCGCGCCGTTGAGCGGCGCGTTCGACATCAACCAGCCGACGTCGCGGCTGACCGGATCGACGACTTGCCAATAAAAACGTCGGCGCTCAGGTGAGCGTCGACAACTTCGCGCGCACGAGCGCATCGGCGCGCGCGAGATCGACGTTGCGCAGGTCGGAAATGTTTTCCGTGAGTTCGCGCAGGATGCTCGCCTGGATGTCGCCGCGTTCGAGCGCAACCGCGTATGGAATGCGCGAAAACGTCACCATCCAGTAGCGCGGCACGAAACGATTCGGATATTTGTCCGCGAGCTGGCGTTCGAGCGCGCGCATGAGCAGGAAGCGCGCGTCGGCGACGCTGTCGCGCATCTCGACGTAATTCTCCAGCGCCATCTCGGCGATTGCGTCGGCGTTCGGTTTGCGGCGTTTCTCGAATTCCGCGAACACAGACTCCGGATCGTTATTTTGCTGGAGCAGATCGGCCAGTTCGACGGCATCCTCGAACGCGCAGTTCATGCCTTGTCCGTGAAAGGGAACAATCGCGTGCGCCGCGTCGCCGATCAACAACGCGCGGCCGTCGATGTGCCAGCGATCCAGGTACAACGTGCCGAGCATGCCGGTCGGATTGACGACGAAATGTTCGCGCAATTCGGGGATGAGCGGCAGCGCGTCGGCGAAGTCGCGCGCGAACAGCGCTTGCGCGTCGTCGTCGGTCAGGATGGTTGCGAAACTCGGATCGCCTTCGTTCGGCAGAAACAGCGTGACGGTGAAACTCGCTTCCGAGTTCGGCAGCGCGATGCACATGTAATTACCGCGCGGCCAGATGTGCAGCGCGTTCGGTTCCATCGCGAACGTGCCGTTCACCGGTGGAATTTCAAGCTCCTTGTAGCCGTGCTGCAGCGGTTCGAAACGCTCGCCGAGCGCTTCGTGTTCGTTCATCGCGAGCCGCAATGCGGAGCCCGCGCCGTCGGCGCCGATGAGCATGCGCGCGCGGTGTGCCGTTCCGTCGGTGAAATGCAGCGTCGTCGTGTCCCAATCGACGCGATCGAGTTGCCGCGAAAAATGGATGCGCGCGCCGGCGGCTTCCGCTTCGTCGAGCAGCGCCATGTTGAGCGATCCGCGATTGACCGACCAGATCACTTCGCTGTCGTCTCGACCGTAGCGCAGCAATTCGGTTTGGCCGTCCAATCGATGCACCATGCGTCCGCGCATCATCACGGCGATGGCGCCGATGCGCTCTTGCAAGCCTGCCTTACGCAAGCCGTGCCAGCCGCGTTCGGCGAGTGCGAGATTGATCGAACGTCCGCCGATGAAACCGGCGACGCGCGGATCGGGCCGGCGTTCGAACACCTCGACCGAAAAACCGCGCTGCGCCAGGAGTGTCGCGAGCAATCCGCCGACGAGTCCGGCACCGATGAGGGTGATCGTTTGTTTTTCCATCGGCAAAGTATGCCGGAAGCGCGGTGCCCTCATCGACACGCGCTTTGTGACTTATGGCGCATAGGAGCTTCGCGGTCGATGCTTGATACTTCGCCGGTCCGTTATTTTCCCTCGGAGAGAATCCATGCGCATGTTTGCGAGAAGTTTTATCGTCGCCGTCGTCTGCACGCTCGCTGCGCCGGCATGGAGCGCTGATGCCAAGGATCAGGACAAAGACAAGGAGAAGGACAAGCAAACGTTCGATGACGTCAATCTGAAACCGCAAACGGTCACCACCGACAACGGCGTGACCGTCGGCGGACAGAAGATCGATTACAAAGCGATCGCCGGCACGATCATCCTCACCGGCAAAGACGAGAATAAAGAAGACCCGACCGCGAGCATGTTCTACGCGGCGTATTTCAAGCACACCGAAAACGGCGCGAAGCGACCGATCACGTTTTTCTACAACGGTGGTCCGGGTTCGTCGACGGTATGGCTGCACATGGGCGCGTTCGGTCCGAAGCGCGTGATCACGGCGGACGACCAACACACGCCGGCGGCGCCGTACAACCTCGCCAACAATAATTACAGCTTGCTCGACGCGACCGATCTGGTTTTCATCGACGCGCCCGGCACCGGTTTCTCGCGCCTGCTGTCGGCGGAGAAAGACAAGGACAAGCGCGACAAGCAAATGAAAGAACGCAAAAAGGAATTCTACGGCGTCGATCAGGACGGCCAGGCGTTCGCGCAGTTCATCGTCAAATTCCTCACGCAGTATCAGCGCTGGAATTCGCCGAAGTACCTGTTCGGCGAAAGTTACGGCACCACGCGTTCGGCGGTGCTCGCGAACATTCTCGAAACGCAGGAAAGCGTGGATCTCAACGGCGTGATCCTGTTGTCGCAGATCCTTTCTTTCAGCAACGACATCGACGCGCCGCAGTTCAATCCCGGCGTCGATCAGGCGTACGCGCTCGCGCTTCCGACGTACGCGGCGACCGCGTGGTATCACCACCGCGTGCCGAATCAGCCGAAAGAATTGAAACCTTTCCTCGCCGAAGTCGAGCAGTTCGCGACGACTGATTATCTCGTCGCGCTCGCCGCCGGCAGCACGCTCGATGAAACGCGGCGTCGTGCGATCGCGCAGAAACTGCATGACTACACCGGCTTGCCAGTCGACTACATCGAGAAAGCCAACCTGCGCGTCTACGGTGGCGAATTCGAGAAGACGCTGCAAGACGAAACCGGCATGACGACGGGCCGTCTGGACACGCGTTTCTCCGGCCCGAGTCCCGATCCGCTGGACAAAGATGCGCAATACGATCCGCAATCGGCCGCGATCAGCTCGGCCTACGTTTCCGCGTACAACGATTACGCGCGCCGTGAACTGAAGTTCGGCGACGGCATGAAGTTCCATGTGTTCGGCGACGTCAATCCGTGGAACTGGGATCACAAAGAACCCAACGGGCAATCGGGTTTTCCGATTTCAACGAACGTGATGCCCGATCTCGCCAACGCGATGATCTACAACCCGCAACTTCACGTGATGCTGACCGGCGGCTATTACGATCTCGCCACGCCATTCTTCGCGGCCGTGTTTGAAATGCGTCATCTCCCGATACCGGCGAAATTGCAATCGAACATCGAATATTCGTTCTACGAATCGGGTCACATGGTTTACGCGCACGACGAATCGCTGAAGAAAGTGCACGACGACGTGGCCGCGTTCATCGGACGGACCAACAACCTGCATTGATTGCGTGCGATCTCCCTCGGCGTCGCCGAGGGAGAGTTTCGAATTGCCGCTTACGACTTCGTGCCGATCCGGCTGTCGAGTTCGTCGGGCGTAAAGCCTAAACCCAACGTGATTTTCTCGAGGAAGCGCCGCTCTCCGGGCCGGATCATGGCGTCGGCCATCGCGAGGCGGATCAGGCTTTCATACACGCGGCGCAATTCGTCGGAATCACGGTTGAAGACGTTGGTGAGTTTCAGCGTTTCCCGATCGACGTCGTAATCGCGTTTGCTTCCGCGCGCGAATGCTTCGATCGCCAGTTGCCGCGCTCGCGTGCTGAGCTTGAGTTCGTCCATCAGCGTGTTGGTGAACGCGGCTTCCTCGGTGGAAACCACGCCGTCGGCGCGAGCCATCGCTCCGAGAAGTCCGAACATGCCCTGCAAGAGCGTTTCGTGCTTGGCGTCGAGCTTGCCGCCGAACAATCCGCCGAGCGCATCGCGCACATCGCTGAACACGTTGCGCGCCGGTCGTTCGCTGGTCGCCATGGATGACCCCGTTCCGTGTTGGGCGGAAGCCATCATAAGCACGAGTCCGCCGACGCGTCCAGACGACGCGCGCGGCGTCGCCCGGAAGCGTAGGAGCAATTACTGACGGTTCTGCGTCGCGTTCCAGTTGTCGAACTGACGATGCGAAATCGAGTTGGCGCCGTGCGCGAGGTAGTCGAAGTCGTTGAACAGCGGAATGTAGGCGTTGGCCTCGTCGCGGCTGATGCGTCCGTCGTGGTTCGCATCGAGCTGTGCGAACGGCGGCGCCGGACCGTAATTCACCGCCGCGGGCTGGCTCGAACGCACGATCAGCGAGTTGCCGTTGCGGTCGGTGGTTTGCGTGCCGCTGTTCTGCGCGACGGCCGTCGTGGCCAGCGCGAGCAACGCGAGGCCGAGCGAGGCAGTGAGCCTCTTCGTGAGCTTGTCGAATTTCATACATCCTCCATGAGTGACGAAAAAAGAGTGGCCGGTG
>DATBAU010000283.1:0-9361 GCA_036271355.1 Rudaea sp.
CAGCACGTGCGGTGAAATGCGCTTGCCGTCGATGCCGACCTGTTGCGCGTAACGCTTCACGGTCACCCAGAACATCTGGCGCGTCATCGCCGCGCGACGATTGCTGACGAACACCGCATCGACCTGCGCGCCGCGCAACAACGTCGGACGCGATTCGGCGTAATAGCGTTCGATCCAGTCCTGCGCCTGTTCGCCGAGCGGAACGAGACGTTCCTTCCCGCCTTTGCCGGTGACGCGCGCAACACCCTGCCGCAGATTGATCTGCTCGGTGCGAATGCCGACGAGTTCGCTCACACGCAATCCGGTCGCATAGATCAGCTCGAACATCGCGCGATCGCGCAAACCGAGCGTCGTCGAGACATCCGGCGCCGCGATCAACGCATCGACCTGCGATTCCGACAATGCTTTCGGCAACGCGCGCGGAAGTTTCGGCGCGTCGAGCAGCAACGTCGGATCTTCGGCGATGGCGCCGCTGCGCAAGCGCGTGCGATAGAAATGGCGCAACGTCGACAACAATCGCGCATTCGAACGCGCGGTGTAGCCGGTGCCGCGTCGGCCGCCTTTCGAGGATCGTTCGGCGAGATAGCGATACAGGTTTTCGCGCGAGACGCCGTCGAGCGTACGCGACTGCGGCGCGAGCCAGCGTGCGAGCGCTTCCAGATCGTGGCGATAGCTTGCGAGCGTGTTGTCGGCGAGTCCTTGCTCGGACCAGATCTTTTCCAGGAACGCATCGATCGCCGCGCGATCGGCCAGCGTGACTTCGTTTTCAGCGGCGTCGTGCATCGGCGACATCTTGCCACGCCGGACATAATCCGCGACGCTTGCGCCCCTTTCCGATGGCGATCGCATGAGCTCGACGACCACCACGCCGGCTTCGCTCGGTCTGCGTCTCACCGCGCTGATCTACGACGTCTTTCCGTTGCTTGGAGTTTGGTTTTTCGCGGGCGCTATAGGTCTGTCGATCACGGGCGATGCCGACAAAT
Organism: Rudaea sp.; assembly: GCA_036271355.1. GTDB lineage: Bacteria > Pseudomonadota > Gammaproteobacteria > Xanthomonadales > Rhodanobacteraceae > Rudaea. Next base: position 984 of record DATBAU010000283.1, read on the forward strand.
TCGTTCGCAACAGCGTCATCCAACTGATCGTGTTGTCGTTCACGGCGGGCTATTTCGTCATTTCTTGGACGCGCGGCGGGCAAACCATCGGCATGCGTGCGTGGCGTTTGCGCGTGATCGCCGACGACAACACGCCCATCACGTGGCCACGCGCGGTGCTGCGTTTTGTTCTCGCCTGCGTCTCACTCGCATTGCTCGGCGCGGGATTCTGGTGGCAATTTTTCGATCGCGAAAAACGCACCGCGCATGACGCGATCGCGCACACCCGGATGATCCGCGAGTCGAAACGCTAACCGTGTCGTCGGAAATAGAACAACGCCGCGAGCGCCAGCACGATCGACGGCACGGCATTGGCTAGCGCGAGATTGAAATTGTATACCGAGCCCATGCTGACCACGGCGCCCTGGAAAAAGTAATACATGATCGCAAGCGCGATGCCGATGAACAGGCGCTTGCCGAGTCCGCCCGTGCGCAACGTGCCGAACGCGAACGGCACGGCGCAAAACGCGAGCACGAGCACGTTCAGCGGATAGAAGATGCGCGCCCAGTAAGCGCGTTGGAACGGCGAGGCGTCCTGATGATTGCGGACGTTGTAGTCGATGTTGCGCGACAGATCGAGCGCCGACAGATACTCCGGATGAATCATCGACACAGCCAGGATGTTCGGGTCGAGATTCGACTTCCATTCGGTCTGCGCCTGCGTCGTCGTGATCGCTTGCGTGCCTTTGAATTCGGTGCGGCGCACATCGAACATCGTCCATTCGCCGCTGTTGTGCGTCGCGGTTTTCGCGGTCGAAAGCGCGGCGAGTTGACCGTTCGGTTCGAATTCGAACATGCGCACGTCCTGCAGTTCGACGGTCGGGCCTTTCGAGGTGGCGTGCGTACGCCCGTGTTTCGCATTGACGACCGTGGCCCCGTCGCGCGCCCACAGGCTGCCGTTCTTGCTGATCGCGACGTCTTTGGATTTCGCCGTCAACGCCAACGCTTCGGCGCGCTGTTCGCCGCGCGGACCGATCGTTTCGCCGATCGTCATCACGCCGATCGTCAGCAGCGTGAGCGAAATGATCACGGACACGCAGATGCGCAACTTCGACAATCCCGCCGCGCGCAACGCGGTCAATTCGCCGCTCGACGCGAGCCCGCCCATGCCGAGCAGACCGCCGATCAGCGCGGCATAACCGAAGAATTGATAGCCGCGCCGCGGAATCGTCAGCAGGATGTAGACGATCGCTTTCGTCAGCGTGTACTGGCCCGTGCCGATGTCGTTGATCTCGGCGAGGAACGCGTGGAACGCGTCGAATCCGACCAAAAATCCCCACGCGAGCAGCACCGAGCCGAGCACCGACAATGCGACGAGTTTGTCGACCTTCTTGAAGATCACCGTCACGCGGCCACCTCGCGCGACTTCGCGGCGGCTTTCGGTTTCGGCAATTGCTGACCGCGCCACGTCATGTAAATCGCGAGGACGAACGTCGGCAAAAGAATGATCCAGAAACCGACACGCGGATCGGTGAATCCCTGGCTCAACCGCGAGCGCCACAGCGCCAGGCAGTTGTAATACGCGAACCACGCCAGCAGCGCGATCAGCAAGCGCGCATAACGCGGTTCGCGCGGACTCGATTTCGCCAGCGGCAATGCCAGCATCACGAGAACGAGCACCGACAACGGCGCAACGAGTCGCCATTGCAATTCGGTGCGCTGAACGCCGTCGGTGCTGCCCAAAAGATCCGACGTCGGCGCGCTGCGCTTGACCGAGTCGGGCGTGTTGTCGTTCGAATTGTCCGCGAGCTTGATGTCGTTGCGCTGATACCGCATCAATCGGAAATTGTCCTGACCGAGCGTGCCTTCGACGCGGAATCCGTCGTTGAGTCCGAGGAATCGCTCGACGCCATCCGCTTCGTGATACAGCTCGCCGTCGGTGGCGGTGATGATGTTGATGCCCGTGGTTTTCTTGTCGGTACTCACGCGTTCGCTGGCGACGAACATTTTGGTGAAAGTCGTCCCGTCGGAATTCATGCTCTCGACGTACATCACGCCGTCATCGTTCGGCAGCGTGACGAAACGACCGGGTTCGAGACCCGCGATGATGAGCGAACGGCTGGCTTCTTCCTGCAACGTCTGTGCTTTGCGATCGGCCGCCGGCGCGAGCCAGAACGAAACCAGCGCGGTGAGAACGATCACCGGAATCGCGAACAGCGACAGCGGACGCAACAAGCCGGTCACCGGCAAACCCGACGCCGCGAACACCGCCATCTCGCTTTCGCGATACAGGCGCCCATAAGCGATCTGCACACCGAGAAACGCCGATAGCGGAATCAGCAGCGACAGCGTATCGACCGTGCGCAAACCGATGAGCGCGACGAGCAAGTCCGCCGCCACCCGTCCGTGCGCGATCTTATTGAGCAGATCGGCCACCGTCGCGCCGGTGACGACGAGCAGCAGGATCAACAGCGCCGCGATAAAACTGAAGAACAACTCGCGCGCCAGGTAGCGGTCGACGATTCTGAGCATGGACCCATCGATGATGAACGATTTGCAGTAAACTTTCGGTTTTCGCCGCACCCGCGGACTGGCCGGAGCGGGCGCGGATTGGATCGCGCGCTGCGTTCAAAGCGCCTTAAGTCGGCGCTGCCTAAGTCAGTGCTAAGTTTAACCGCGCCTCGCACGCCGCGGCGCATTTTCTCACTGGAACGACCATGACCATTCAGTTCAGCCTCACCCAGCAATCGCCCGAAACAGCCGATGCGCCATGCCTCGTCGTCGGCGTGTTCGAAGACCGCGTGCTGACCGATGCGGCCAAACGCGTTGACGAAAAATCTGGCGGCGCGATCGCGCGTCTGCTCGAAGCGGGCGACGTCACCGGCAAAATCGGCAGCACACAGGTGCTGTTCGGACTGAAGGACGTGAAAGCGCCCCGCGTGCTGATCGTCGGTTTGGGCGATGAGAAAAAATTCGACGCCGCGCGTTTCAACCGCGCGAACACCGAAGCGGCGAAAGTGCTGAAAGGTCTGCCGCTGAAAAACGCGATTTCGTATCTCACCGACATCGACGTCGCGACCAAGGACGATGCGTGGAAAGTGCGCGTCGCCGCAGTCGCCACCGATACCGCCGCGTATAAATACGCCGCGACGTTCAAACCGCGCGAGAAATCGAAGACGCCCGAATTCGAATCGATCGCGTTCTTCGCGAGCGACAAAACGAAATCATCGATCGCCTCCGCGAACGCGATCGTGAACGGCGTGCGCTTCGCGCGCGAACTCGGCAACCTGCCGCCGAACATCTGCAATCCGCAATACATCGCCGATCAAGCAAAAAAACTCGCCGACGATCATAGCGGCGTGACGTGCGAAATCCTCGAAGAGGCCGACCTGCGCAAACTCGGCATGGGCGCGCTGCTCGGCGTGTCGCAAGGTTCGGCGAACGAGCCCAAGTTCATCGTGCTGCAATACAACGGCGCCGGCGAAAAGGAAAAACCGGTCGCGCTCGTTGGCAAAGGCATCACGTTCGACACCGGCGGCATCTCGATCAAACCGAGCGCCGGCATGGAAGAAATGAAGTTCGACATGTGCGGCGCCGCGGGCGTGCTCGGCGCGTTCGTGTCGGCCGTCGAGATGAAACTCAAGCTCAATCTCGTCTGCATCGTGCCGGCCGTCGAGAACATGCCGGGCGGCAAGGCGCAACGTCCGAGCGACGTCGTCACGACGATGTCAGGCCAAACCGTCGAAGTGCTCAACACCGACGCGGAAGGCCGTTTGATCCTGTGCGATGCGCTCACCTACGTGCAGAAATTCAATCCGCAAATCATCATCGACGCCGCCACGCTCACGGGCGCGTGCGTCGTCGCGCTCGGCAAACACGCGACCGGTTTGATGACGAAAGACGATGCGCTCGCCAACGATCTCATCGCCGCCGGCGAAACCTCGCTCGACCGCGCGTGGCGCCTGCCGCTGTGGGACGACTACCAAAGCCAGCTCGACACCGGCTACGCCGACGTCGCCAACATTGGCGGCAAATACGCCGGCGCGATCACCGCCGGATGTTTCCTCGCGCGATTCACCGAAGGCTATCGCTGGGCGCATCTCGACATCGCCGGCACGGCGTGGGAAGAAGGCCGCAAAGGTTCCGCGACGGGACGTCCGGTGCCGATGCTCGTCGAATATCTGACGAAGGTTGCGAACGGCTAATCACCGCGCAAATTGGGCGCGATGTCCCGATCGCGTCCTTTTCTCGGTCTCGATAACTCGACCGAGCTGCATCCTATCTTGGATACGATACGACGCATATATGCGCTGGACTTCCGTTTCGTTGGGAGGCTGTCGGCAACCTGATTAGATACACATGTTGTTGCGTGGTGCGCAACACGCTACACTGGGATCATGGATGATTCGTTCATTTCGTCACAAGGGATTGTGCCGCTTTTACGAAACCGGTAGCACGTCAGGCATTCAAGCCAAACACGCCAAGCGCCTCCAAGCAATCCTGACGGCGCTGGAAGTCGCGGAAGTGATCGAAGATATGCAGGATCCCTCGTTCAAACTGCATGCGTTAAAGGGCGAGCAGCGCGGGCGTTGGTCGGTTCGTGTCAACGGCAACTGGCGTGTCACTTTCGAAATTAACGATTCACACGCGCACGTTTTGAACTACGAGGACTACCACTAATGCCTATGTTCAATCCCATGCATCCCGGCGAGTTCATCGTCGAGATCTATCTCAACGAACATGAGATCAGCGGCCGCGAGTTGGCGGAAAAGCTCGATGTGGCGCCGTCCACCTTGAACCGTATTCTAAAAGGTACCAGCGGCATCACTCCGGAAATGGCGCTTCGCCTCTCAAAAGCGCTTGGCCGTTCGGCTGAAAGCTGGCTGCAAATGCAGCAGAACTACGACCTCTGGCACGCACGCCGCAATCTGAATCTCAAGCGCGTCACCAAGCTCAAGCTGAAAGCGGCCTGATGGCTCGCGCCGATTTCTACCTGATCGACAAACCGCGCTTCCGCGAAGATCCGCTGCTGCTCGTTTGCGAACTCGCCAAGCGCGCGTTCGACGCGGGACAGCCGACGCTCATCCTCGCGCGTTCGTTCGATCAGGCCGAGCAGATCGACGAAAAATTGTGGGAATTTTCCGACGACGCATTCATTCCGCACCAGATTGCCGGCGACGAGGACGATGCGATCACGCCGGTGCTGATCGTTCCACCGGACACGACGACGCCTGATCGCGCGATGGTCATCAATCTGCGCGAAGACGCGGCGCCAGGATTGTTCGATCGCGTGCTCGAAGTGGTGGCCGCCGAACAATCCGAGCGCGACGGTTCGCGCACGCGCTGGTCGATGTACAAGGCGGCGGGATTCGACGTCGCGAAACACGACATGTAACTACCGCTTGTCAGTGTTGCATTGATCTTCGTGCCGCGCCGGTCGAAAAAAATGTGGCGCGTCTATTTGTTCGCCCATGGATCGGGAACCGTGTCCGGATCCGGCACGCCGATTTTTTTCGCGAACGCCTTCATGCGCGGATCGTTGCGCAAGGCTGGCAGCACAATCGGATCTTCGTAAAGAGTCGTCGTCCCGGGGTCCCTGATCGTATAGCCGCGTTCGAGCCACTCGAACGCTTTGTCGGCGTCGCCGCGCAACGTGTACACCTCGGCGATGTAGAACGCATTGGATTCGCCGTCGAGCCTCAGCATGTCGTCGAGTTGCGCCTGCCCTTTGACGGTGTCGCCGTTGGCCGCATAGACCTGCGCCAGTTCAGAACGACGTGTCGCCGCATCAGGTTCGTCGGCGGACGCCGCCAGCGCCTCATCGAATCTCCCCTGCTTGATGTACACCTGCACCAGCATCAAGCGAAAACCGGCCGCTTCGGGCTGTAGATCGATAGCGCGGTGCAATTCGGCTTCGGCTTCGTCGAGGCGATTCGATCCGAGTAAAAACTGACCCATGTTGAAATGGAACTGCGCATTCAGCGGTTCCATCGCCAGCACTTTGCGCATGATCGCGACGGATTCGTCCAGCCGACCCAGACAGCCGATCACGTCGGCGTGCTGATAGATCGTTTCGGCGTTGGTCGGATCGAGTTGCAAGGCGCGTCGCAGGGTCGCCTCGCCGGTTTTTAGATCGAACTGCGACCACGCCTGATTGATGCCGAGCACGCCCATCGCCACCGCCGATTGCGGATCGAGGGCGAGCGCTTTTTCCGCATTGGCCTGCGCTTGCGGCGTCGTCGCCTTGCGCTCCTCGCCGGTTGCGATCCAGTCGACGAACCATTGCTGCGCGTTGGCCAGTCGCGCGTAAGCCATCGCGTAGTCCGGATCGAGCTTGATCGCTTGCTGGTAATAGTCCAACGCCTTCAGGTAATCCGCGCGATTGCGGCGTGCCGCGTAAAAGCGGCCTTGCAGCAAGGCGTTGTAGGCATCGAGATTACCGCTCGGCGGTTTGTCGGCGGATTCGAGCGTCTTGCCGAGAAGCGTCGTTTTCAACGCGCCGGCCACGGACGTGGCGATGTCGGTCTGCACGGCGAAAACATCTTTCAGTTCACGGTCGTATGTCTGCGACCACATCGCGCTGCTGTCGGACGCGCGGATGAGCGAGGCGACAATGCGCACGTTGCCGTTCTGCTTGCGCACCGTGCCTTCGAGCAGCGTCGCGACGCCGAGCGTGGCCGCGATCGCGGCGATATCGTCCTGATCCTTGCCACGAAAGCGAAACGATGAACTGCGCCCGATCACTTTCAAACTGCGCACCTGCGCCAGCGCCGAGATCAATTCTTCGGACAATCCATCCGAAAAATAATCCTGCTTCGGATCGCCGCTTTCATTGATGAGCGGCAACACGGCCACCGATTGCGGCGGCGCATCCGTCGCGGCAACGACGGCTTTCGGCGTCGACGGCGGACCGAGTTTCCACGCCACCACGCCGCCGATTGCGAGCACCAGCGCGAGGATCAGCAACTCGGTGCCCGCAACGTGCTGCGCGCCGCGTTCGCCGTGATACCACGCGACGATCAGCGTGACGAAAAACCCGACGGCGGCGACGACGATGAACATACGCATCGCCTGTTCCGGCCAACCGAAGCGCTGCCCGACGATGTCGCCGACTTGAATCAACGCGAACGCGGCGGCGATATACGCGAGCGCCCACTGCACGATCTTGCGTTGCTGCAGTCGCTCGAAAAACGATGTCACGGTTTCACCAACGCCTGAAAAGCGGGATCGTTGCGAATCGGATCCCACACTGGATCGAGCGCGAGCATCGCACGCGTCGTCATGCTGCCCGTCGTGTCGACGAGATGCCGGATCAGCGGCACCGCATGCGCCGCGTCGCCGTTGACCGCGTAGACAGCGGCGAGTGTGTCGAGCCAGTACGGACCTTCGTACCGATCGAGCGTTTCAGGAATCAGTTGCGTGGCTTTCGTCGCTTCGCTGACTGCTGCGTCGCGCTCGCCGAGATTCGCCAGCGCAAGCGCCAACGTCGCGCGCCACGCCGCTTCGATATTCAGATTGACCGGTTTCTTCGCCAGTTCGGCTTGCGCGCGATTGCGCACGTCGATGAGCAACTTTTTCGCGGCGTCTTTATTGCCCAACACCCTCTCGCATTGGGCTTGCCGCAGATACCAGCCGAGTTCGGTCGGAAGATATCCAGCCATGAACAGTTCTGACTGGTACAGATCCGATGACGGCGACTCACCCACAGTGCCGATCGCTTTTGCGTACAACGCCGATGCGCCGCGGAAGTCGCGGCGGAACAGGAGTTGGTCCGCGCGCATGCCTTCCGATAGCGGCGAGCTCGGCAACTCCGCCAGCACCGGCTCGGCGGCGTCGAGTCCGCCGAGATTCCATTCGGCGAAAAGCTGAATTTCCATCGCGCCGAGATTGGACTTGGGCATGTCCTTCACGAGTGCGATCACCTCGTCGAACCGACGCTGCGCCGTGGCTGTGTTCGGCAGTTCGTAGGCGATGAAGTCGTCTTTGGGATCGAGCGTTTGCGCCTTGCGCAGATGCGCGACGGCATCGTCGAACAGACCCGCGCGGCGTTCGATCAGGCCGGTGAAAAACCACGTTCGCGCATCGTTGGGCAGGCCTTGCTGTACGCGCTTCATGATGTCGAGCGCGCCGTGGAAATCGCGCTTCACGAAATACAGATACGCTGCCTGCGCGCGTTGCACGTGCGGCGAATCTGGCGCGAGTTTCGTCACGCGGTCGAGCGCCGTGCGCGTGAGATCGAGGTTCGCTTCGGTCGCGTCGAAACCGAACCAGTAAGCGCGCAAACGCTGCCAGATCACCTCGGTCCACGCGAGTACGAAATCCGGATCGAGCGTGACGGCTTTCAGGAACTGCTCGTTGATCTGCGCCATCGGCACGTTGAAATCGCGCTGCAAATCCAG
>DATBAU010000284.1:0-8009 GCA_036271355.1 Rudaea sp.
AATCGTGGCTGCCGCGGCGCGGCGTGACGTGGTCGGAACGCTGATCGCCGGATTGAAATCGCTCGAATATCGCGGCTACGACTCGGCCGGCATCGCGCTGCTCACCGATACGGGCCTGGAGCGCGTGCGCACCAAAGGCAAAGTGCGCCAGCTCGAGGAACTGCACGCGTCGCAGCCGATCACCGGTCACACCGGCATCGCGCACACGCGCTGGGCGACGCACGGCGCGCCGAACACGGTCAACGCACATCCGATCGCATCGCGTGACCAGACGGCCGTCGTGCACAACGGCATCATCGAAAACCACGAAGAACTGCGCGCCGAAATGAAGGCGCTCGGTTATGCCTTCGCGACGGAAACCGATACCGAAGTCGTCGCCCATCTGATCGAGCACGAACAATCGCAGGGCGCGACGTTGCTGCAATCCGTCCAACGCGTGATTCCGCGACTGCGCGGCGCGTACGCGATCGCGGTGATTTCCAAACGCGAGCCCGGCCATGTCGTCGGCGCGCGGCGCGGAAGTCCGATGGTCGTCGGGCTCGCCGATGGCGAACAATTCATCGCGTCCGACATCCATGCGTTGTTGCCGGTGACGCGCCGTTTCATCTATCTCGCCGAAGGCGACGTCGCCGAAATCACGATCGATACTGTGCGCGTGCTCGACGAAAACGGTGACGAGGTACAGCGCCCGATCAAGACCGCGCACTTCGGTGCCGACGCCGTCGAACGCGGCGACTACCGTCATTACATGCTCAAGGAAATCCACGAGCAACCGCAGGCGATCGCGGACACGCTCGAAGGCCGCATCGCGGGCGGACACATCCTCACGGAAATCTTCGGCGTCAACGCGCGCGAACTGCTGTCCAAAACGCGCGGCGTTCACCTGATCGCGTGCGGATCGAGTTATCACGCGGCGCTCGTCGCGCGGTACTGGATTGAAAGTCTCGCGCGCATTCCGTGCAACGTCGAAATCGCATCCGAATACCGTTATCGCGATGCCGTTGTGCCGCCGGATTCGTTGTTCGTCACGATCAGTCAATCCGGCGAAACCGCCGACACGCTAGCCGCGCTCAAGCTCGCGAAAACGCGCGGCTACCTCGCGACACTCGCGGTTTGCAACGTGCCGGAATCGTCTATCGTGCGCGATTCGGAGCTGACGCTGATGACGCGCGCCGGTCCAGAAATCGGCGTCGCATCGACCAAAGCATTTACGACGCAACTCGCCGCGCTCGCGTTGCTCTCGCTCGAACTCGCGCGCCATCACGGACTCGCGCGCGAACGTTATGACGCACTCGTCCATCAACTCGAAACGCTGCCCGGCGCGATCCGCGACGCGCTCGGTCTCGACGCGCAAATCCGCAAGCTCGCCGAACAGTTCGTCGCCAAGGATCACACATTGTTCCTCGGGCGCGGCACGCAATTTCCGATTGCGATGGAAGGCGCGCTGAAGCTCAAGGAAATTTCCTATATCCACGCCGAAGCGTATCCGGCCGGCGAACTCAAGCACGGTCCGCTCGCGTTGGTCGACGAGAACATGCCCGTGATCGCGGTCGCGCCGAACGATCATCTGCTCGAGAAACTGAAATCGAATCTCGAAGAAGTTCGCGCGCGCGGCGGCGAGTTGTATGTGCTTGCCGATGCGGACGTCGCGGCGCATATGCCGAATGCGAATGGAAATCTGCTGGCGTTGCCGCCGTGCGGCGAGATGATCGCGCCGATCGTGTTTACGGTGCCGTTGCAGTTACTCGCGTATCACGTCGCCGTGCTGCGCGGGACGGATGTGGATCAGCCGCGGAATCTTGCTAAAAGTGTGACGGTTGAATAGTTGATTCGAGAGTGCTTTCGCTCTCGCCGCGCGCGGGTTACTTCCCAGAGCAACAGCTTCCACTGGCCTGCGGCCAGCGGGTTACTTCTTTGCTGGTGCAAAGAAGTAACCAAGAAAACACCCTTTAAATCTGAGCAACAACTCAGGAACCGTCCTACAGGCGGGTAGCTCGTCGTTCGAATTCAGGCGTGCGGTCGTGTCGCATCCAACAATCCTGACCGCCGACCCAGCTCTGCCCGCAAAATCAAAAGAAGAAAAGACAAGAAGTACGACGACGTTGCTTAGCAGACGCGTGCCGAGTTACTTGAGAGCAAGCGTTCTGGGCAGTGCGCGGCACTGCACCTTGTGTGTGAACGCCCATCACGCCTGACCGGCGGTTCCTGAGTTGTTGCTCAGATTTAAAAGGTGTTTTTTGGTGACTTTTTGTCACCGGACAAAAAGTTACCCGCCGCTCGCGGCGGAAGCTCCGCACTAAAAACCCAAGGCGCCACGCCAACCACGCAACGTGGCGCCGTCAATCCAACTCACTTCGGCACAATCACCGCCGATCCCGTCATCGCATGCGGATTCACGAGGTAGAAAACCACCGCCAGCACAATCAAATACGCCAGCAACGCCAACGTCCACCCCATGTTATGCCGAATCACATCACCTTCCTTGCGCACGAACTTCGACGTCGAAACGCCGACGCTCGCCGTCTGCGGCGCAATGGGCTTGCCGATTTCCGCACCGACGGAATTGAACGTCGGCAACAACAGTGGCGGCATGCCGAGCTGCGCACCAACGAGCGCCTGGAACTTCCCGAACATCGCATTCGTCGACGTGTTCGATCCCGACAGCGCGACGCCAATAAACCCAAGGATCGGCGCAACGACGATGAACGCCGTTCCCATCAGCGAGAATCCTTTCGCCAGCGACGATGCCATCCCGGAATAATTGAACACGTACGCCAGTCCGAAAATGAAGATGCCGACCAGCAGCGCGCCCCACATCTGACGGAACGTGCGCGCGAAGATTTCGCCGATCTGATCGCCGCGCAGACGCTTCATCGCCATCAGCAGAATCACGACGATGATCCACGACACGAGGATCGCCGAACCCGCGACGAACGGCGTGAAGTTGAACACGGCGCTCACGTCGGGTTTCGCGGGATCGCACACGGTCGCCAGCGACGAACACGCGACGGCTTTCTGACTGAAGAGACTGACTTTCGGCAACGTCGACCACGGACCCGTCCACGCGGCCACCACCGCCAGCAACACGATGAACGGCAACCACGCCTGGCCGACTTCGGCCGAGCTCAAACCGTGCGCGCGATTCTGTTGCGCGGCAGCGGGATTGAGCGGCACGCCGCCGTAGCCCAGCACCTGTTTGGGTTGCCACACTTTAAGCAGAATCAGCAGCGCGGCGAAGCAGACGATGGAGCCGCTGACGTCGGGCAGATACGGGCCGAGATACACGGCCGTCGGATATTGTCCGGCGATGTAACCGAGCGATCCGACGATTGCCAGCGGCCACGCGCCGAGCATGCCCTGTCTCCCCGACACCAGATACAGCAGCACCCACGGCGGCAACAGCGCCAATACGGCGACGACGATGCCGACCGAACCCGACAGATCCATCAAATGCTGATTCGGATCCTGACCTGTGGCCAACGTGACCGCCGACAGCGCAATGATCGGCGCACCGAGCGCACCGTATGACACCGGCGCGTTGTTCGCGATGGCGGCGACGCGGATCGCGTTGAGATCTGAGATGCCGAGCGAAATAAGGATCGGCGCGACGACGGCCCACGGATACCCGAATCCGACCAGACCTTCGAGCAGCGCGCCGAACGCCCACGCGAACAGCATCGTCTGCACGCGCACGTCGAGACTGCCTTGCGCGATGAGCCATTTGCGAAAATTCTCGAACACGCCGGTCACGTTGAGCGTGTTGAACAGGATCAATCCCCAGAACGTAATCCAGTCGACGTTCCATATTCCCGTCAACGAACCGTACAGATACGCGTGTGTGCCTTGATCGAGCGGCATCTTCCACACCCATGCCGCGAGAACGAACGTGACGATGGAACCGAGCAGCGTCGCCAGCCACGCCGGCAAACGGAACACGGCCAGCAAGAGCAACAGGAACACGACCGGAATCAACGCCACGAGACACGTGAGCGTGAGGCTATTCATTGGATCGATGATTTGGGTGAACATGTCCCCTCCCCGCGGTTTATAGGTATACCGGCGTCGGTCCCAGCAGATCGTACGCCGGCTGAAACGCGCACGGCCGCGCGGCGCTGATGCCCGCCGGCGGAAGCGCCGACCGTACCACGATTCCGCGCGAGCAGAACATCACGGCGCTTAGCCTTTAGTAGTAAACGCGGCGTCGCTTTCATCGCAGGGCGTAACATGCGTGGCGGAGATTCCCCGCCGTGAACGCCGTTCGATCCGACATCCCCGCCGCGCAACCGCCCGAGATCGTGGCGCGATTGTCGTCGCTGCTGCCAGCGGAAAACCTGCTGTGGCGCGCCGAACAGACGGTGCCGTTCGAATGCGACGGACTCGCTGCGTTCCGTCAGAAACCGCTGGCCGTTGCGCTGCCGCAAACCGAGGAACAGGTGCGCGAAATCCTCCGCGCCTGTCACGAACTGAAGGTACCTGTCGTCGCGCGCGGCGCGGGAACCGGTTTGTCCGGCGGCGCGATGCCGTGCGCTGACGGATTGCTCTTGTCGCTGGCGAAGCTCAACCGCATTCTGTCGATCGATGCGAAAGCGTGCATCGCGCGCGTGCAACCCGGCGTGCGCAATCTCGCTGTGTCGGAAGCCGCCGCGCCGTTCGGTTTGTATTACGCGCCGGATCCATCGTCGCAACTGGCGTGCAGCATCGGCGGAAACGTCGCGGAAAATTCCGGTGGCGTGCATTGCCTGAAATACGGACTCACCGTGCACAACGTGCTCGGCGTGCGCGGTTATCTGATCGACGGCACGCTCGTTCAATTCGGCGGCGAAGCGCTCGATTCATCCGGACTCGATCTACTCGCGCTGTGTATCGGTTCGGAAGGTCTGCTGATGGTCGTCACCGAAGTGACGCTGAAACTCGTGCCGAAACCGAAACTCGCGCAGGTTGTCATGGCGTCATTCGATGACGTATCGAAAGCCGGCGACGCGGTCGCCGCCATCATCGGCGCGGGCATCATTCCCGCCGGTCTGGAAATGATGGACAAGAAAGCCACGAACGCCGTCGAGCCGTTCGTGAAGGCCGGCTACGATTTGAACGCCGAAGCGATCCTGCTTTCCGAATCCGATGGCACGCCGGAAGAAGTGGCCGACGAAGTCGCCGAGATGGAACGCGTTCTCAAGAACGCAGGATCGACGCAATGCGTGGTATCGCAAAACGAGATGGAACGGCTGCGATTCTGGTCCGGCCGCAAGAACGCGTTTCCAGCCGCCGGCCGTATTTCTCCCGATTACTACTGCATGGACGGCACGATTCCGCGCAAACACTTGAGCGAAATGCTCGTCGCCATCGAAGCGATGGAGAAAAAGTATACTTTGCGCTGCATGAACGTGTTTCACGCCGGCGACGGCAATCTGCATCCGCTCATTTTGTTCGACGCCAACCAACCCGGCGAATGGGAACGCGCCGACCGTTTCGGCGCCGACATCCTCGAACTCTGCGTGAAACTCGGCGGCACGATCACCGGCGAGCACGGCGTCGGCATCGAGAAGATCAATTCGATGTGCGTACAGTTTTCCCATCTCGAGCGTGACGCGTTTTTCGCCGTCAAATCTGCGTTCGACGAATTCTGTTTGCTCAATCCGGGCAAAGCGATTCCGACGCTGCACCGCTGCGCCGAATACGGCCGCATGCGCGTTCACAACGGCGAATTGCCGTTCGCCGATCTGCCGCGCTTTTGATGGACGCATCGCTTGCGCCGCTGCGCGACCGCATCGTCGCGGCGAACGCGTCGGAAACGCCGCTGCGTTTTCGCGGCGCGGGAACGAAGGATTTTTTCGGCGAATCGTTCGACGGCGAAATGCTCGACACACGTCCGCATCGCGGCATCGTCGCCTACGAACCGACGGAGCTTGTGATTACGGCGCGGTGCGGAACGCCATTCTCGGAAATCGATGCGGCGCTCGATCAAAACGATCAATTCCTTCCTTTCGAAGCGCCGCGATTCAATGGCGATCCGACGATTGGAGGCATTATTGCGGCTGGTTTGTCGGGGCCTCGCCGTGCCGCATCCGGCGCCGTGCGCGACTTCGTGCTCGGTGCGCATCTGCTCAACGCGAACGGTGACGAATTGCGCTTCGGCGGTCAGGTGATGAAGAACGTCGCTGGGTTCGACGTCTCGCGACTGCTTTGCGGGTCGCTCGGCATTCTCGGATTGATCACTCAAGTTTCATTGAAAGTGTTGCCGAAACCACGCGCTGAAACGACGCTGCGTTTCGAGATGACCGCCATCGACGCGCTCGCCCGTTTCAACGTTTGGCGTGGACAACCGCTACCCATCGTTGCAACCGCGTGGTCGGACGGCATTGCGCACGTGAAACTCGCGGGTGCCCCGAGCGCGATCAAAGCGGCGAAGGCTACGCTCGGCGGCGACGTTGTCGCGGACGATACCGACCTCTGGCGCAGTCTGCGCGATCAAACGCATTCCGCATTCGCGGCACCGCGTCTGTGGCGTCTTTCGTTGCCGGCGACGGCGACGTTTCTACTTCCCGGAATCGCGCTGATCGAATGGTCTGGCGCGCAACGCTGGCTCGCCAGCGACGCGCCGTCCGCGGATATTCGCGATGCCGCTGCGAGTGTCGGCGGATCGGCCACGCTGTGGCGCGGCGAACGCGACACGAGCATGTTCCATCCGTTGAAACCGGCAAACCTCGAATTGCATCGTCGTCTGAAACACAATTTCGATCCGAACCGGATTTTGAATCGCGGTCGTCTGGTCGCGGAGCTGTAGCGTGGAAACGCATCTCGCCGACTGGATCAAAGGTACAGCCGACGGCGACGACGCCGAATCGATTTTGCGCGCGTGCGTGCATTGCGGTTTCTGCAACGCGACGTGCCCGACGTATCAATTGCGTGGCGACGAACTCGATGGTCCGCGCGGGCGCATCTACCAGATCAAGCAAGTGCTCGAAGGTGTGCAACCGACGCAATCGACGCAATTGCATCTCGATCGATGCCTCACGTGCCTCAACTGCGAAACGACATGTCCGTCCGGTGTGCGATATGGACGACTCGTCGACATCGGACGCATGGCGGTGGAAAAACGTGTACCGCGCAAACCGCTCGATGCGTTTCGGCGCGCGACATTGCGCTTCGCGTTGACGCGTCACTGGATTTTCGACACAGCAGTTTTGCTTGGCCGTGCAATGCGTTCACTGTTGCCCGCGTCACTGCGAAAAAAACTTTCTCCGCTGCGTAAGCCGGGCGCGACGCCAAAACGCATTCACACGCGAAAAGTCATTTTGCTCAACGGTTGCGTGCAACCGGCGCTGATGCCGGCGATCGATGCGGCGACTTCGCGCGTGCTTGAT
Organism: Rudaea sp.; assembly: GCA_036271355.1. Lineage (GTDB taxonomy): Bacteria > Pseudomonadota > Gammaproteobacteria > Xanthomonadales > Rhodanobacteraceae > Rudaea. Next base: position 7,362 of record DATBAU010000284.1, read on the forward strand.
GCACTCGGCGTTCAAGCCGTCGTTGCCGCGGATTCCGGATGCTGCGGCGCGATCGACTATCACCTGGACGCACACGATGCCGCACGCGCAAAAGCGCGCCGCAACATCGATGCGTGGTGGCCGCTGATCGATGGGGGCGCGGAAGCGATGGTGATCAATGCGTCCGGCTGCGGCGCGATGCTGAAGGATTACGCGCGTGTGCTGCGCGATGACCCGGCTTATCGCGTAAAGGCCGAGCGAATCGCCGCGATGACGCGCGATCTTTCGGAATTCTTGACGCCATTGGTCGGCGAACTCGTCGGGAAATCCGGCGCACTCACGAAACAGCGCATCGCTTTCCATCCGCCGTGCACGCTGCAGCACGCACAGAAAATTCGCGGTGTGGTCGAAGCGATCCTGACTTCACTCGGCGCTGAACTCGTTCCCATTGCGGATTCACATCTGTGTTGCGGATCGGCGGGCACGTACTCGATTCTGCAGCCGGCATTGTCGCAGGATTTGCGCGCGCGCAAACTGCAAAATCTCGAACGCGACCGGCCTGATGAAATTCTCAGCGCGAACATCGGTTGTTTATCACACTTGGAAACCGGCACTGCAACTCCGGTTCGGCATTGGATCGAATGGGTCGATCAGCGATTGCAAGGAATC
>DATBAU010000285.1:0-3338 GCA_036271355.1 Rudaea sp.
GAGCCGTGTATGATGCGCGCCCGAAACATCCATCCATTCATCCGTATAGAAGGATATTTGCCGCGATGACGAGTACCCTCTTCACCTCCGAATCGGTCTCCGAAGGCCATCCGGACAAGGTCGCCGACCAGATCTCCGATGCCGTGCTCGACGCGATCCTCGCGCAGGACAAGCGCGCGCGGGTCGCCTGCGAGACGATGGTCAAGACGGGCGTCGCGATCGTCGCCGGCGAGATCACCACGAGCGCGTGGGTCGACATCGAGGCGATCACGCGCAAGGTCATCTGCGACATCGGCTACACGGATTCGGAAGTCGGCTTCGACGGCCACACGTGCGGCGTGCTGAACCTGATCGGCAAGCAGTCGCCGGACATCAACCAAGGTGTGGACCGCAAAAATCCCGAAGAGCAAGGCGCCGGCGACCAAGGCCTGATGTTCGGCTACGCGACGAACGAAACCAAGGACATGATGCCGGCGGCGATCTACTACTCGCATCGTCTCGTCGAGCAGCAGGCGAAGGTGCGCAAGAAGGGCAAGCTGAAATGGCTGCGTCCGGACGCGAAGTCGCAGGTCACGCTGCGTTATGAAGATGGCAAAGTCGCCGCGATCGACGCCGTGGTTCTGTCGACGCAGCACGATCCGGATGTGAAGCAGAAGCATCTCGTCGAAGCCGTGCGCGAAGAAATCCTCATGCCGGTGCTGCCATCGAAATGGCTGCACAAAGGCACGAAGTTCCATATCAATCCGACCGGCAAATTCGTGATCGGTGGACCGGTCGGCGACTGCGGCCTGACCGGACGCAAGATCATCGTCGACACTTACGGCGGATGGGCACGTCACGGCGGCGGTGCGTTCTCGGGCAAGGATCCGTCGAAGGTCGATCGTTCGGCCGCGTATGCCGCGCGCTATGTCGCGAAGAACATCGTCGCGGCGGGGTTGGCGGATCGCTGCGAACTTCAAGTGAGCTACGCGATCGGCGTTGCGGAGCCGACGTCGATTTCCGTAACCACGTTCGGCACCGGCAAGATCGGCGACGACAAGATCGAAAAACTCATTCGCAAACATTTCGACCTGCGTCCGTACGGCATCATCCAGATGCTCGATCTCATCCATCCGATGTATCAGCAGACCGCGAGCTACGGTCACTTCGGCCGCACGCCGGAAACGGTGAAAGGCGCGGATGGCAAGTCGTACACCACGTTCAGCTGGGAAAAAACGGACAAGGCCGACGTGCTGCGGTCGGATGCGAAGCTGAAGTAAATTCGTTTCATTCGTTCGATCGAGCAGCCCGCCGCGTGCGGGCTGTTCTGTTTTCGGTGGATACCTTTCGACGATGCCTCTGATCCAACTCAACAAGCTTGACTACAGCGTCGGCGGTCCGCTCCTTCTCGAACATGTCGATTTCGGCATCGAACCGAACGAGCGCATCTGCATCGTCGGACGCAACGGCGAAGGCAAGTCGACGTTGCTGCGGCTCATCGCGGGCGAGATCAAACCGGACGACGGCGAAATCCGCGTCGAAAAAGGCACGCGCATCGCGCGGCTCGCTCAGGAAGTTCCGCAGGACACGCGCGGTACGATTTTCGATGTCGTCGCGGCGGGTATCGGCGACATCGGCGCGCTGCTGGCGCGCTATCACCATCTGCTCGGCGGCGAAGATCTCGACGAACTCGCGCGCGTGCAGTCGGCCATCGAAGCGCAAAACGGCTGGGCGCTCGACCTTCGTGTTTCGCAAGTACTGACGAAACTCGAGTTACCGGCGGACGTCGAATTTTCGGCATTGTCCGGCGGCATGAAGCGCCGCGTGCTGCTTGCGCAGGCGCTCGTGCGCGAACCGGATCTGCTGCTTCTAGACGAGCCGACCAATCACCTCGACATCGAAGCGATCGCGTGGCTCGAGGAATTTCTGCGCGCGTTTTCGGGAAGCATCGTTTTCGTCACGCACGATCGAACGTTCCTGCGCGCGGTGGCGACGCGCATCGTCGAAATCGATCGCGGACAAGTCACGTCGTGGCCGGGCGACTACGACAATTATCTGCGCCGCAAGGAAGAACGGCTGCACGCCGAATCGCAGATGAATTCGTTGTTCGACAAGAAACTCGAACAGGAAGAAGTCTGGATTCGCCAAGGCATCAAGGCGCGCCGTACGCGCAACGAAGGCCGCGTGCGCGCGCTCGAATCGATGCGCCGCGAACGCCAGCAACGCCGCGAGGCAAGCGGCACGGCGAAGATGACGCTCGCGACGACGCAATCGTCCGGACGCAAAGTCATCGACGCGCGCAATGTGGATTTCGCGTACGGCGATCGCGCGATGGTCAAGGATTTTTCCACCACGATCGTGCGTGGCGACCGCGTCGGCATCATCGGTCCGAACGGATCCGGCAAGACGACGTTGCTCAAACTCATGTTGCAAGAACTCACGCCACAGCACGGCAGCGTCGAACTCGGCACGAATCTGCAGATCGCGTATTTCGATCAGCATCGCGCCGTGTTGCGCGAAGATCTGAACGCGCTCGACAACGTCGCCGGCGGTTTGGAATACATCGAACTCGACGGCGGACGTCGTCACGTTCTGGGTTATTTGCAGGATTTTCTGTTTTCGCCCGAACGCGCGCGTTCGCCGATCACGCGATTGTCCGGCGGCGAACGCAATCGCCTGTTGCTCGCGAAACTGTTCGCCAAACCGTCGAACCTGCTCGTGATGGACGAACCGACCAACGATCTGGACGTCGAAACGTTGGAATTGCTCGAAGAATTGCTGACGTCGTACAAAGGCACGCTGCTGCTCGTGTCGCACGATCGCGCGTTCATCGACAATGTGGTGACGAGTACGCTCGTGCTCGAAGGCGATGGCATCGTCGGCGAATTCATCGGCGGCTACAACGACTGGTTACGGCAACGTTCGACCACAATGTCGACCGCGCGCACCGAAGCGAAATTGCAGCGCGTCGACAACACCTCGCCGGTGGATTCCGCGCCGCGGCGGAAACTCAATTTCAAGGACGCGCGCGAACTCAAGGAATTGCCGGCGCGCATCGAGATTCTGGAAACGCAAATCGGCGCGCTCACCGCCGCGATGCAATCGCCGGATTTCTATCGGCAGGACGCCACCACCGTCAACGCGTCGAACGCACAGCTCGCCGATCTGCAAACGCAACTCGACACGGCGTACTCACGCTGGCAAGTGCTGGAAAACTGACGTCGTAACGTCCGCGCGAATCGGCTAGTCTCCGCGCATCCATCGTGGGGATGACGTCATGCTTCGCGTTGCGGCAATGGTTGCGCTTTTGCTTTTGCTCACTCCGATGATTTCGCACGCATCGGAAGTTCCGATCCATC
>DATBAU010000286.1:0-3896 GCA_036271355.1 Rudaea sp.
GTCGTCACAAGGACATCGTCATGAATGCCCAACTGAAAGCGTTACCCGCTCTCGACGAGGAACAGCACGCGTTTCACGCTCGGCTGATGTGCTTCAATGCGCGCCGTTTCAAGCCCGGCGTGCCGACCGAGGATTGGGCCACCGTGCTGACGCGCGACATCGCGATGCAGAAAGACGAGGGCGAATTCCTCGAAGCCGAACGCGCGGCAATTCAGCCGATGCTCGCCGACGTGCCACGCGACGCCGACGCGTTCATGCACTGGTTCGAGTCGTTGCGCGACATCGGTCCCGGTCAGGGCGACGCGCTTTTCCCGTGGTTGTTGGAACACGCCGACTGGGATCAGATGCGCTGGTTTCTCGGTCAGGAAGTCGCCGGCGAAGCGGGCTTCGACGATCTCGTCGCGCTCACCCAAATACGGTTCCCGACGCAACCCAAACTCGAAATGGCGCGCAACTATTGGGACGAAATGGGCCGCGGCCATGTACACGGAATGCACGGCGGCATGCTGGAAAACACCGCGAAAACGTTCGGTCTGAAAACGCGCATCGACGACACGGTGTGGGAATCGCTCGCGCTCGCCAACACGATGGCGGGCCTTGCGGCGAACCGGCGCTACGCGTATCACTCGGTCGGCGCGCTGGGCGCGATCGAATTGACCGCACCGAGTCGCGTGTCGCTCGTCAACGATGGTTTGAAACGTCTGGGCGTTTCCGCGGAAGGCCGTCAATATTTCCAGCTTCACGCGGGATTGGACATCCGCCATTCGCGTGAGTGGAACGATGAAGTCATTCGTCCGCTCGTCGAGGACGACCCCGGCCTCGTCACCCCGATCGCCGAAGGCGCGCTGATGCGTCTGCAATGCGGAAAGCGTTGTTTCGATCGCTATCGCGCAGAGTTGGGAATCTGATCAATCGATCCAGCCGAGGCGTCGCAACGTCGACCAATCGTCGCGCATGAGCCTTTCGCCGATATCGTTGCGATAGCGCGCATTGGCGACGGCGACGCGGCGAATCGTCGAATACGCGGCAGATTGCGCATCGCGAATGGATTTGCCGATGCCGGTCGCGACGCACACGTAGCCGATCGATCCGCTGGTCAGCAATCGTTCGCCATCGAATTCGATTTCGCCGAAATGCAGCGCATCGTGATCCATCGCGATGCCGTCGAAAAATATCGGACGTCCGCGCGACAACTCCGCATAGCCGAATTCGTACGGAAACGGCGGCACGGTGAGCACCACGCCGACCGCGAAGCCATCGCGCGTCGCGAACGATGTGCTTTTGCCGCGCGCCATCTTTTGCAAAATCGCGTCCCAACCGTCGATATGCAACGCATCGCAGATCGCGAAACCGGGATAGCCGAAGCGGCTGGTGAATTCGAGCGGAAAAACGCCGTCGTCGTTCACGATGGTGTTGATGTTGATGTAGCCGTGATGCCGCGCATCGCGCAGCAACGGCGCGACGCGGGCGAGCGTGCGTTCGAACAATCGCTGCGAATGGCGGTAACTCACGACGGTGCCCATCTCGCCCGTGAGTTCGCCGAGATCGCCGGGGAAAAAACGCTTGTGCTCCCAATCGATGCACGCGGGCGTGAGGAAACGCTCGCCATCGAAATACGCACCGATGCCGACTTCGACGCCGCGCAGAAAATCCATCAGCACGAACTCGGGCGGCGTGGCGCCGTAACGCGCCGCTTCGGCCTGCAGCATCGCGATCATGTCGGCGCCGCCGTCGAGCATGCCGACATAATTCTGCGTCGACGACGCGGCCGCGTCGCTCAGTTTGTAGACGTAGCGCGCGGGTTTTTTTCGGATGAAATCGGTGCCGTCGTCGAAACGATCGAACCGATGCGTCGGTGCAGTCTGCATGCCGACGTCGGCCATCACGCGCTGACCGAACGCGCGATCGACTTCGAGGCGATCGCCGATCGCGCTGCCGCCGACGACCGCAAAACCCTCCGCACGCAACGCATCTGCGCGCTCGCCGAACGTCGCCGTTTCGCAAACGACGATGCCGTCGCGGCCGACCCAGTCCAATGCTTTTCCGAGATCGTCGACGCGTTCGATCAGTCCGCGAAAAATAGCGTGCGCTTCGGTTTCTCCGACGAAGACACGCACCTCATGGCCCGCGCGTTCAAGCCGCCAATACATATCGCCGAGGCTGTGATAATCACCGACGCCGAGAAAACGCATCGCTCATCCGTTGTTGTGTGCGAGTGGACGATCCAGACGACATCCGTCGTTCCGCATTATGCCTTTGTGAGCTTGGCCGGCTGATGATACGGACAGCGGTTCAACGCGAAACGGTGCTGGGCCGACGCCGCATACGCGGCGCGGCGCGCGCGCATGATCGCGCCGAGCGGTCGGTGCGCGGCGAGGCAATGCCACGGATTGAACGACATTCCGTCGTCGACCGCCTCCGATCGTTCCGGGGACCACGCGGTCTGCGGCGCGATGCGAAGTTGAGCGATCGAACGGAACGGACTTTCGTCGTCCGGCCACACCACGCTCGCGTCTTCGATCGGCATGCGATCGAGGTTCGTGCATAGTTGTGCGCGCAAATCCCATCGCGCTTCGTTTTGTCGAAAGAATTCCACGACGTCGCTGCGAATGGCGTCGTCGTCGTTATGGACATCGAGTTTTTTTTCTTTCAGTGCCGTCAGATTCGACGACTCCGGCGTCAGCGACAGCTTCGCCATGTACGGTCCGAACAAAATCGGAACCTGCGAAAAATACGTTTCGACGAGGATCGACGAAAGCCGATGTCCGCCGAGCGCGGTCAACGTCGGACTTTTTCCGCCGACCGCCTCCAATGCGCGTTCGACGCCGCGCAGCGCGAACGACAACGCGCGTTTCAGTCCGGGCGCCTTGTCGGTGGTTCCGGCGAGCGCCTTGAGACTCGCGAGAAATTTCTTCGGTCCCGGCGCGAGGAATGCGGGACCGTCCACCATCAGAAAGTCCTGCGTGTTTTGTTCGGTATCGCCGGCGAGGCGTTCGCCGGTGACATCGAGAACCTTGATCGCGATGCCGCGCGGTGTCGAAACCGCATCGCTCAACACATCGCCCGGGCTCGTGGAGAATCGAACGATGACAGGATAGTCGCGCGGTTCGGCGAACAAGCCCTGCCGCAATTCTGCCGGCAAATCCGCGTTGACGGTCAGCGTGCCTTCCAGCAATCCGTGACTTTTCGCGTGCACGCTGCGTTCGGCGTGATTCGAATCCTTGAAAACGATGTCTTCGATGTGCGTCAGCGTTTTCGTCAACTCGGCGATCGTCGCCGCTTCGTTTTCTTCGCCGATTTCGAAGTCCGATCGATAGACCACGGGCTCCATCGTTTTCATTCTCGCTCCCTGAGTTCGCGTTTGCGAATTCTGTTTCGGTCTTTGCTACTGCACCGTTCGTTCCATCTGATCGCGCGCGATGTGAGTGCTTCGTGAAGGATTCGTCGCCGTCGATCGACGAAAAAATTCGCAAGGTGCATCGGCGTCGCGTGGCGGTCGTGCCGAATACAAAGTCTTGGAACGTCGACATGGCAGCGCGCGTGAGTTTTGCGCCTACGAAGCGTGGGCATACGCCTTGCTCCAGTCACGACCTCGCCAAAAAAAACGGAGTTCGACGATGCGCGCACCGCAAGGAGTATCCAACGATATCGGAATTTCGCTCGCACCGGCCAGCGCCGCACGGCGTACGGTGCTCATGCGCGGCGGATTGGTCGCGAGTGCTGCGCTGATGGCGACGGCCATCCCGGCGCTCGCGGCCAACACGGGCGGTCGCACCGAGAGCGAGCCGAACGAACTCGACGGCAAGCCCGTGCCCGAACCGGCCGACGGCGTGTCCGCCGGACCGATCAAAGCCAATCGCGGATCGTATCTGTCGGGAAAAGTCGCCGTCGTCACC
>DATBAU010000287.1:0-11389 GCA_036271355.1 Rudaea sp.
TTTCCCCAACGGACGACGTGACTATATCAGCGAATTATTTTTTGTCGATTAGGTCACAAAAAGCTGACTTTCCGCGTCAGCTTTTTGCGCACGACGGCGAATTGTTAAGCGGCTCAAGGGGTTCCGCTTCCCGTCCGGCTCGCGTACAACGGGGGCAATGCGGACTTTTTCCGGTCGGCAATCTCGTTGCGGATGCGCGGTCCGTCCCTGAACGCCGACGTCAGCTTCGCCGCCAAGTCGCCAGCCGGTGCACTGGCATACAGCACGCGCTGAAGATCGTCGATGGCCACGATTTGGTCCGTTCCGTCGAGCGACCGCGCCACTTCTCCGAGATTGCGTGCATTCGAACCGCGCGCGCACGTCCACGCGATGAGCGTCGTCGCAGCGGTGGGCCAATCGCTGTTCAGGCATGCGCTGCGGAAGCGCGCCTTGTTCGAAACGTTTTCCGGCATTGTCCGTAGGTCCGTCTTCGGCGGAGGGCGACGCGTATGTCGGATTCGGAATGCAATGATTGCGACGACGACCGTTGCCAACCACAACGCCGATACCGCAATTGCCAACGTCCGCCAGAGCTGTGTTTCGTCGGGCGAAGATTTCATAGGCGCAGGCGGTGTGGCCGTCTCGTTCGATGAGGCCATCGCCGTTTTTGCGGCGGGCTCAACTGGCGCCGTCGCAGCGCCCGACGCCGCTGCGACATCGAGCGTCACCTCGGGCACGGAAGCCGTCTCCGGACGATCGTGCACCACATCCCACCATCCGATGCCGATCGACGGAATCGTCAATGGTCCCGGACGTTTCGGCATGATCGCGAACTTGCGCACACGCTCTCCGGTGACGACATCGCCGGCATCGCGATTCTGCGTACTCGCCTTGTCGGGATAAATCTCTGCGCCGTCGATCTTCGGCAGATTCAATTCGGGCAGTTGTTCGAAACCCAAACCGACGGCCTGCAATCGCAGCGTGAGCGTCAACGGCTCACCGACGCGCGCACTCGCGCTGGCATTGAGACCCTCGGCGCTCAACGTGACCGACTGCGCCGGCAGCCACGCATCGGTTCCGGAGTTGGCTGGGCGCGGCCGCACATCGAGCGTGATCGCGTCCGCATGCGCGGTGACGTTGCGTCCGCGCGTAAAAAAACTATTCATGTCATTGCGATCCATCGCGTGGCCGCGGAACATGATCGGCGCGATCGCGAGCTTGCCGCTGTGCTCGGGTTGCAAGACATAACGCCTTTCGAGGACGCGATAGTGCCGACCACCCACGTCGGCCGAGAAGTTCGCATCCTGCCCACCGATGCGCTTGACCACGACGCCTTCGGCCTGCGGATCGTCCAGCGTGCCGTCGACGAGATTTACGGCAAAAAATAATTTCAGCGTGAGCGTGACTTGCTGCTGCACGTAAGGCGTTTGCGGATCGACCGTTGCTTCGATGTAGACGTCGTCGCCGGCCTTCGATCCTCCCGGCGCCATCGGTTGCACGGTGAGCGTGATCGGTTGCGTCGATTGCCCGGCCACTGTCAGCGCCGGAATCACGATCGCTCCATCGTGCCGAGGCTCCAGCGCTACCGCCCACAACAACTTGACGCTCGTCCGGCCGTTGACGATCTCGACGCTGTTCGAACTCTGCGTACCGCCCAGGGCGAAGTCTTTTTGCAGCGCCGCGAAGTCCGGCGCCGTCGTCGGCGCGCTATCGGAAACCTCCACATTCAACGTGACCGTCTCGCCCATCTGCATCGTGGTGCGATCAAGCCACGCGCGCACTTGCGCAGCGTTGGCAAATGCGCTGAACGAGAACAGGATCAGCGCGATCGCAATTCGCGCAAAGCTATACTTTTTCACAAAGCCACTTTTCATTGGCTATCGTCTCCGGCGTGCGGGCCTTGCTGGCGGCGCTGGTATTCGAGCAGGAACTTGCGACGCAACAGCCCGCCCGGATCGTCCGGCACGCGCTGCAGCCATTGCTGCACGGCCTGCTGACGTTCGTCCTGCGCGCTGTCGTGTTCGTTCGCGCCGAGCCGGATCGGCTGTCCTTTTTTCGCGTCCTTGTCTTTCTGCACGGCCTTGTCCATTTTTTGCGCGAAATCCTTTTGCGCCTGAGCGTCGGCTTTGTCGGCGCCTGCTTGCTGCTGCGAACCGTTGTCGTCGCCGCGATCGCTCTGTTGACCCGACGACGAACTCGAGGACTGATCCTGCTTTTGATCGCCGCTGCTCTGACCGTTCTGCGTTTGCTGATTCTGCTTCGAGTCCTGCGGCTCGTCGGCGGACGACGACGATTTGTCCGACGGCTGATTCTTCTTGTCGCCACCTTGACTGCCCGACGATCCGTCGTCCTGCTGATCCTTGCCCAGATGATCCTGCGCGTCCTGCGGTTTCTTGTCGCCGCCGCCGTTCTTGTTCTGTTGTTGCTGCTTTTTCAGCCACTCTTGGACGGCTTGTTTGTTCGCCTTGGCATCGTCCATATCCGGATTGCGGCGCAACGCATCGTTGTACGCGGCAAGCGCTTCCTTGAAACGTTGCTGTTTCGCCAGCGCGTTGCCGGCGTTGTAGTGCGCGTCGGCATCGTCGCGGCGTGAGAAATCTTCTGCCGCGTCGGCCATGTCGCCGGCGCGGTAGGCTGCCGCGCCGCGCAAATCCGGGTCCTGCGCGATCGCTTGCGCCTGTTTCGCGTTGCCGGCATCGAGTTGTACCTGCGCCTGCTGATCGGGGCGTTGCCAAAGATCGGTCCACGAAAACGCGGCGGCAGGTTGTGCGTGAAACGAAAGCACGAGCGGAAGCAACATGAGCCAGCCACGGCGGAAACCGAGCAGCGCGAGAGGAAGCAGAAGAATCGCAAGCCATGGGCCGCGGTCGAGATAGCGCGTCGTCGTCACTTCCTTCGCGATCGCGGTGTCGCCCGAGTTTGTCGATCGCAAATCGAGCACGCGATCCAGATCGCTCGAATCGGTGCTGATCGGCGTGTACGAACCACCGCCATCCCGCGCGAGTGTCGTCAGCGCGTCGTCGTCGAGTTTCGGCAAGACGATGTCGCCTGATGCATTCTTCAAAAACCCACCTTGCTGCAACGGCACCGGCGCACCTTGCGCACTCCCGACACCGATGACCGAAACGCGCACACCCGCCGAACGCGCGCGCTCGGCCGCTGCATCGGCGCCGTCGCCGACGGCATCGGCGAGCAACAGGACTTCGCCTTGATGCAAACCAGCGCCGTGAATCAGCGAGACCGCCATGTCGATCGCCTTGCCCGTGTTGTTGCCTTGGACCGGCATCACCGTCGGCTCCAGCGCGTCGAGCAGATTCGATACGGTGTTCACGTCGTCGGTGAGCGGCGCGACGACGAAAGGTTCTCCGGCATACGCGATCAACGCAGACTGCCCATCGGCCGTGCGCTGCAAGATGTCGGCGATCTTGTAGCGCGCGCGTGCGAAGCGGCTGGGTGTCACGTCTTGCGCCTGCATCGTCGCGCTGAGTTCGAGTGCGATCACGCGCGCCGAGCGATTCTGATAAAGCTGTTGCGGCAACTGTTCCCACGCCGGCCCGGCAAGCGCGAGACATGACAGCGCGAACGCACACGCCGCGAGCGGGCGCGGCGAGCGCGAAGGCGAGGTCGCCTCGTCGCGCACGAGCAGATGCGGCAGCAGATGTTCGTCGACCACGCCGCGCCACGCGCCCGCGCCGGCCCGGCTCTGCGACAGCGCGCGCCAGATCAACGGCAGCGCGACAAGCGCGAGCAGCCACCACGGCCGCAAAAAATGGAAATTGCTAAAAAATATACTCACGACACCGCACGCGCCACGGCCAGTCGATCGCGCACAACGCCGCCGGCCATCAAACCGAACCCGAGCAGCAGCGCCGCCGACAGCGGCCAATAGAAGAGTTCGTCGACCGGACGGAACTGTTGCTGCGCATCGGCCGCGGGTTCCAGCGCGTCGATCTCGCCGTAGATTTTCGATAATTCATCGGTGTTGCGCGCGCGATAGAACTTGCCGCCGGTCTTTTCCGCCATCGCAGTAAGCAAACGCTCGTCGAGATCGGCGGAAGGATTCACGGTGTGGCTGCCGAAGAAATCGTCGACGCGCATCGAATCCGCACCGATGCCGATGGTGTAAATCTTCACGTGGTCGGCAAGCGCCAGGTCGATCGATTTATACGGATCGAGTTCGCCCGCGTCGTTCACGCCATCGGTGAGCAGGATCAGCACACGTTGATCGCGCGGCCGGTTCTGGAGTCGCTTTACGGCGAGACCGACGGCGTCGCCGATCGCCGTTTGCCGGCCGGGCAATCCGACCACCGAATCGTTGAGCTGCTTCAACACCGTATCGCGATCGAACGTGAGCGGCGTGAGCAGATATGCCTGACTGCCGAACACGATGAGGCCGATTCGGTCACCCACGCGACGCTTGATGAAATCGCCCGCGATCGTTTTGACCGCGCCGTAACGGCTGATGGCGCGGCTGCCGATCGCCATGTCTTCGGTGCTCATGCTGCCCGATGCGTCGACAGCGAGCAGCAGATCGCGGCCGGTGCGCGGCGTCGCCTCGGGTTCGCCGAGCCATTGCGGTCGCGCCGCGGCGGCCACGAGTAATAGCCATGCCGTCAACGCGAGCGCCATTCGCCAGCGCACAACGGGAGCGGCGCCATCGGCCGCAGCAACATCGCGCAATGCAATCGGCACGCGCAGCGCGTTCGATGCGTCGGTGCGCGCGGGCGCGAGCAATCGCGCCGCGAGCCACGGCAACGGCGCGGCGAGCAACAACCATGGCCACGCCCAGCTAAGCACGTCGAATCTTCCTGTCGAGCGCGTTTCGCGCGCAACGGCGCACCAGCGAAATCAGTGCGAACGAGTCGTACGCCGGATGCGGATCGTATGGCGCGTCGAGCAGCACGCGTCCGACGCCGCGACTGAACTGATCGGTGCCGGATTCGTTATCGAGATAGTTCATCCACTGATCGCCGCCATAAGCGGCGGCTTGCGGCGCGGTGCGCAGCGCGAGCCGACGCAGGAACTCTGAGAGACATGCGGCGAGCAACGCCGGATCATTGCGACCATTCGTGACGCAACGGTCGAGTTCTCCCATTATCGCGCGCTGCAATCGACGTCGCTTCGTATACAGGTATACCTTTACACAAAGATAAACAATGGCAGCCAATACAACGGCGGCGACGATCCACCAACCCGGCGCAGGCGGCCACCAGCCCGGCGCGGCCGGCAGATGGATGTCGCGCAGATCGGGACCGGTCGCCGGATTCATGCCGATCGCGCCGGCACGGCAACGGTGCGACGTTCCAGTCCGAGGATGCGCGGTAATGCGCTTTCGGGTTCGGCGCGCGTGTCCAGCACGCTCGAACGCAATGCGCGACGTTTGAGCATCGACAGGAACATCTCGCGGCGCTCAGCGAAAAGTTGAGGCCATCGCTCGCGCAGCCGTTGTGCGCCGAAATCGAGTAGTACGTTGCCGCCTTCGCCGCGCACGGCGTAGCGCGCCGGTGGCGGCGGAGCCTGTTCGAGCGCGTCGGACAAAATGATCGCGGCGACGTCGCAATGTTCGGCGAGCAGCGACAACGGTCCTTCGGCGGCATCATCGGCGCTGAATCCGTCGCTCAACAAGATCACGCGGCTGCCTGGACGCGCGATGCGACGCGCGCGATGCAGCGCCTGCGACAACGGCATCGTCGCGCCGCCGCGCGATGCGATCGTGTCCCATTCGACGAGCGAACGCAGAACGCGCAACGCGCCGCGCGGGCCGGCGTTCGGTTTCACTTCGCCGATGAAATCGGAACCGAACGCAAGCGCGCCGATGCGATCGCCGCTCTGCACGCACGCCCACGATAGAAGCGCGGCGGTGCGCGCGGCTTGCACCGATTTGAAGCGCACGCGCGTGCCGAATCGCATGCTCGCGTTCGCGTCGACGATCAGCAGAATGCTTTGCTCACGTTCTTCCTGAAATAGTTTGGTGTGCGGTCGACCGGTGCGCGCGGTGACGCGCCAGTCCATTTGACGGATGTCGTCGCCCGGCTGGTAGCCGCGCGACTCGACGTAATCGACGCCGCGTCCGCGAAAGCGCGAACCATGCGTGGCCGAGCGATGACCGGCGACGCGCGTCGCCGGTCGCGCGAAGCGGCGGGCGCGAAGACGCATCGCGATCAGATCGTCGAGGCTGACCTGGGTGGCGCTCATGGCTTACGGAAGAGGAACGCGCTGCAAGAGCGTGTCGATGACCTTGTCGGAGGTGATGCCTTCGGCTTCGGCTTCGTAGGAAACGAGCACGCGATGACGCAGCACATCGTGCGCGACGGCGTGTACGTCGTCGGGCGTGACGAAATCGCGGCCGTGCAGCCACGCGCGCGCGCGCGCGCAACGATCGACGGCGATGGTGCCGCGCGGACTCGCGCCGTAGGCGATCCAGCGCGCGATGTCTTCGCCGTACATCGCGCCAGAACGCGTGGCGAGCGTGAATTGAACGATGTATTCCTCGAGCGCGGGTGCGAGATGCAGATCGAGAACCTGTTCGCGGGCCGCGAAGATTTGCACTTGCGTGACGCAGCGCGCCGGTTCGATCGCCTGATGCAATAACGTCTTCGCGCGCGAACGTGCGAGCTTGAGGATCGCCGCTTCCGCGGCGGCATCCGGATATTCGATGCGAATGTGCATCAGGAAACGATCGAGCTGCGCTTCGGGCAACGGATACGTGCCTTCCTGCTCGATCGGATTCTGCGTCGCCATCACGAGAAACAGCGCGGGCAGCGCGTACGTCGTGCGGCCGACGGTGACCTGGCGTTCGCCCATCGCTTCGAGCAGCGCGGACTGCACTTTCGCGGGCGCGCGATTGATTTCATCCGCGAGCAGCAGATTATGGAAAATCGGTCCGCGCTGGAATTCGAACGTGGCCTGCTGCGGGCGATAGATCTCGGTGCCGGTGAGGTCGGCGGGCAGCAGATCCGGCGTAAATTGAATGCGATGGAAATCGCCTTCGATGCGCGCGGAAAGTTCTTTGATCGCGGTGGTTTTGGCAAGACCGGGCGCGCCTTCGACGAGCAGGTGGCCGTCGGCGAGCAACGCGATCAGCAGGCGATCGACGAGCAGTTTTTGTCCAATGATGCATTCGGACAGTTCGCTTCGCAGCGTCTGGAACGCGGCGGCCAACGGGCCGCGGCTGGAAGTATCTGGCATATCCATGAGATTCTTTGGTAAGCAGCCAATATTCGCACGGACACGCGGTCCGCACGGCCCTTCAGACAACGGCCGCCGCCAAAGGTTTCGACCCATCAAGCGTGCAGTTCAGCGAACGCCTCGTCCACGCTTTGCGGCTTGCCCACCAAATACCCTTGCGCGTACTGGCAGCCTAGTGCCTTAAGTTGGGCCAGTTGAGCTTCGGTCTCGACGCCTTCGGCCACGATGTCGCAACCGAGCGCGCCGGCCATCTCGACGATGGCGCGGACGATGGCGACGCAGCGCGGATCGTCGAGTTGCCGAATGAAACCCTGATCGATTTTGATGGTGTCGAATTTTAGCTTGTTCAAATGGCCGAGGCTGGAATAGCCGGTGCCGAAATCGTCGAGCGCCACCTTCATCCCGACGCGATGGCAATGCGAAATCAAACCCGACACCTTGCCGTAATCCAGAATCAGGCTTTCCGTGATCTCGAGTTTCAACTGCGACGGCATCAGACCGTGCACGCGCAGCATCGCGAGGACGCGCGCGATGAAGTTCGCGTCCTCGAGCTGGCGGCCCGAGACGTTCAACGCGATGAACGGCCACTCGTTTTCGGGCATATCCATGAATCGCTGCAGTGCCTGACACACTTCGCGCAGAACGTATTCCCCGATGGGCACGATCAACGAGGTCTCTTCGGCAAGCGCGATGAAATCGACGGGTGAGACGACACCCCGTTCCGGATTCGTCCAGCGCGTCAACGCTTCGAAACCGGCGATGCGCGCCTTGCCGATATCGAGAATCGGTTGCAGTTTAATCTGCAACTCGCGGCCTTCGAGCGCGTTGCGAAGTTGGCTTTCCAGACGGATTTTTTCGAGCGCGTGGGACGACTGCGGAGGGGCCGGTTCGGCGATCGGCGTGTTCGGCGCGGTCTGGCCGGTGAAGGTCGCAAGCGCCGTGCGATAGCGCGATAGCTGACTCAATAATAGCGCGCGCACAACCGGATCGGCTTCCGCCAATCGTTCGGCGAACTGCGTTCGATCGACAGGAGTGAGAACGCACGCTTCCAACGCCGTTGCGGTGGCGCTGCGGTACGAATCGTCGAGCACCGCCATCTCGCCCACCAGCGCGCCGGGTCCGAGTTCACCGAGCACGACCGAAACGCCTTCGCGCTCGGTGGTGATGCGCAGCGCGCCCGACTCGATCACGAAAGCTGTCGTCGGCTCGTCGCCTTCGCGAAACAGGGTTTCGCCCGGCTCCAGCTCGATGCGGTAGGACGACATGGTGTCAATCATCTCCGATGAGCTGAAGTGCGGCAACCAAAAGACAGGCAGGACCCACAAAAACAAAAGGCCGCACTATGCGGCCCTTTGTAATCTGTATTGCTAAATCACGGCGGTTGCGGACTGAAGCCACCTTGGCATGAACCACCGCCGTTGATGGCGACGCTAGCCACAAGCGTCGGATAGGAAGCTGACGAATATTGGCAAACACCTTTGACGGTATCCGCATTCGCACCTACCGTGACGAAGACAGTGGTTCTTCCGTTGGCGTCTGTCGTACCCCCGGTGGTTGTGATAGTTCCCGACGCCGAGGTCACCGTGCAGGTACCCGTAATACTCTGACCGCTGATACCGCTGCCGTTTGCATCGAGCAAGCTGAGAGAAATGGGTAATGTCGTTGGCGTCTTCGACGCAGCGACGGTCGGACATGTCGAACCTAGCTGAATCTGCGCTGCGCTGACAACGATCGGGACCGTTACGAATGCTGTCGCACCGCCGTTCGAGCCGCCAATATTGGTCGGGCCGGCACTGAACGTAACGTTTGCGAGGCCGGACTCGCTTGGCGGGATGCTGGCTGTCAAAAGTTGCGCTACGGCGCAGCCGCTCGAATTTGTCAGATTCTCGAGTTTGCCTGAGCCCTGCGTATTGTCGACGGAGCCGCTGCCAACGCCACCGCCTGTGCCACCGCCGGCAAAGTCGAACGCGAAGTTGATATCGAAATTTGCGATCGGCCGACCGTTGCCATCGTAGTAGCACACCGTTTCGCTGACTTTCGTGTTGCCCTGGATCGGATCCGGCGAGGCCGTCATGAACGCACCCTCCGACATACCCGGAAGCACCAGGATCTTAACGTCGGTCACCACATCGGTGCGACCCGGACTCGTTGTCGTATCGGTACCTGTGCCTTGTGCCCAGATGGCGACGGCTTTTCCGACCGCCGACGATGGATAGTTCAGGCTGGTGACTGCGACGCCGGTGGTCGAGTCGGTGTACCCGGGCGAGTTGATGCTGGTGAATTCGGAGCGGCCGATAATGTAAGGCAACACACCGTGGTTATCGACCACAGCGCCGGTCCGGTCATTGAGGTTGAACGGGGTCACCACGTTGAGGCTCGTCGCGCTATTGATCGATGTGATCTTCACCGCGGACTCGAGGTCGTCGTTGCCTGCTGGCGCACCTTCGTTCGACTTGCCGATAACCAACAGCGTGTCGCCCGGGCCCGCGCCACCGCCTGCTGTGGTGAAGTGTCCCGAGGCGGAAGTGAACAACGTGCCGCCTTCCTGTGGATCGCCGTCGTTGCCGGAGATCGAGAACCAGCTGATGAGATTTCCGGAGGCATTCGGAATCTGCGGCGAATCGACGCCGCCGAAGCCGATCTGCGTGTCGGGCACAACCGGGTTGTCGCGGTTGTCGACGCCGATTGCGCTCACCGTCAACTGGTAATTGCCGGAACCCGCCGGATTTTCGACGACGTTCGCGCTTACGCCCGATGCATTAACCGCATCGGCGTCCGGGGCGATGATCGTCAGGCTGAAGAGTTTTCCGTTGGAGATCGTCACGGTCGCGGTCGAACTCACGCCGTCCTGAATTCCATTGTCGACGTTGTTATCGGCACGATCGGCGGTAGCACGGATTTGTACCGGTCCTTCGACCGATCCGGACAACACCGTGATCGAAGCCACGCCGTTGTGCGTCTGCGTGTCGACAGTCGTCCCAGTGACGGGAACGCCCGCGGCATTTATGCCGCTGAGCCGCGCATCGTTGCCTGCCGGTCCGACAATGGTGAATTCGACGTTGTCGACTCCCGTGGGATCGGGCACGTTCGCGTTGTTACCGTCAGTGACGGTTGCGTTGACGATCGCGCTTTGCGGTCCACCGGAGCCCGTCACGTAGGCAGGACCTTCACTGAACGCCGTGATGGACGACGGCAGCGCGGACGATGCGCCGGCCACGGTGATGGTGAGTTGCGAACTGATCGTTTGACCGGAATCCGGATCGATAGCGGTTACCGTGAGAACAGCCGTGCCTGGAACATTGAACGAATGCACGAAGATAACGCCGTTTCCACCAGTGACGTCGATGAAACCGTTGCCAAAAATCGTAAGGAATTCGTTGCCGTCCGGTTTTGTCGGATCGGTTTGCGGCGTGGTCGGATCGTCGAGCGTCGAGAAGCCAGCAACGGTTACCGGGTCAATCGATACATTAACCTTCGTCGTGCCGTTGACGAGTTCGCCATTCGAATGGCGAAACGTAACGGTAACCTCGGAGACATACGGCGATCCAGGATAGTTACCCGGGAACGGATATGCGCTGGTATTGAATGGATTCAGCGGAAGCGTCGTCGCCGTCGCGGAAAGTTGCAAACGCGGATCCTGAGTGTTGCCGGGTACGACCGTTACATTGAACGATGTGCTCGCGGAATTCGGGTTTCCGTGCAGGCCTGCTGGCAATGAGAAGCTGATGCTCGCGTTACCAGCGAGATTCGTACTGTTGTAGTAGAAGGTTGTCTTTCCGCCACTCAGCGTGTTCGTTGCGCTCGAACCGCCAGACGTTCCTTGCGAGGCCGTCACCGTGCCCATGTTCGCCGGGGAAAGCGTAGCCGTTACGGTCGTGCCGTCATCTTCGGCGCTTCCGTCGTTCTTCTTGACGACCACCGTAAGTGCGGTAAACGAGTTCGTGCCGATCGACGCCGATGGCGAGGCAGAAATCGAGATGCTATCGCTGCCCGGTGGCGAGAAGGCAGAACTGCTACCGCCGCCTCCGCCGCCGCAACTGGCGAGCGCGAATGTCGCGAGCAACAGCAAAAGTGGTCTGTAAAAAGCTTTCATGTCAAATCTCCGGGCTCGCGATGTCATCTATTTGTCTATTCAGCGCCAATCATTACAGGCGAATTTGAAAGGCAGATTGCATCGGTTACTTCAAACTCTCGTTGAGAATGCGGGGAGTTACAAAAATCA
>DATBAU010000288.1:0-3056 GCA_036271355.1 Rudaea sp.
ACCTTCGAGAAAATCTTTGCTGAAACGCGGACGTTTACCCGGCGTGATGCCGAGCATGTCGTAGATCACGAGCACTTGGCCGTCGCAATCCACGCCGGCGCCGATGCCGATCGTCGGAATCGAAATTTCAGCGGTGATGCGTTTCGCCAACGCGGCCGGCACGCATTCGAGCACGAGTAAATCCGCACCCGCGGACGCGACGGCTTTCGCATCGGCGAGCAACTGTTCGCCCGCCGCCTTGCCTTTGCCTTGCACGCGATAGCCGCCGAGTTTGTGCACCGACTGCGGCGTCAGTCCGAGATGCGCGCAGACGGGAACCGAGCGGCGCGCGAGTGCGTCGATGATGTCGCACACATAATCCGCGCCTTCAAGTTTCACCATCGCGGCGCCGCCCTGCGCCATCAATCGTGCGGAAGATCGCAACGCGGTTTCCGCATCGGGAAACGTCATGAACGACAAATCGGCGATGAGCAACGCATGCGACGCACCGCGCGCGACGGCGGCGGTGTGATACACCATGTCGTCGATGCTCACCGGCAACGTGCTCGAATGACCTTGCACGACCATGCCGAGCGAATCGCCGACCAGCAGCACGTCGACGCCGGCCGAATCGGCTTGGGCGGCGAAGCTGGCGTCGTACGCGGTGAGCACTACGATTTTTTCGCCTTGCGACTTCATCTCGTGCAGACGCGGCACCGTGATCGGCGCGCCGGCGGACTTTGCGTTGGCGTACATGGGCGCTCCTTCAGGGGCCGCGCATTATTTCGTGGTGATCGGGCTGGACTCAAGTGCGACGCAACCGCTGGCGTCGATTCGCGCGAGCAAATCGATCACGCGCCCCGCGCCCGGCACATAAAGAATCGGCGCCAGTTCGGCCAGCGGAACGAGCGCGAACGCGCGTTTGTGCAGGCGCGGATGGGGAACGTGCAACGCCGGTTCGTCGATTCGCGCATCACCAAAAAGAAGGATGTCGAGATCGAGGATGCGCGGCCCCCATCGATCGCCGTTGCGATCCCTGCCCGCGCGGCGTTCGATGGCGAGCAACGCATCGAGCAGATCGCGCGCGCCCAATTGCGTGTCGAGTCCGGCAGCCGCATTGACGAATGGCGGTTGGTCGTGGAGTCCCCACGGTTCGGTCGCATACAAGCGTGACTGCGCGACGAGCCGCGTCTGCGGCACGCCGGACAGCGCGTGCATCGCCGATTCGATCTGCTTGCGCGGTTCGGCGAGGTTGCTGCCGAGACCGACGTAGGCGAGCGTCATTGTTCGGCCGGTTGCGACGGCGCATCGGGTTTCCGGCGACGTCGACGACGACGACGCGGCGGCGCTTCGGCTTCGTCGGGTGCCGCTGCCGGTTGCGCGGGCTGCGATGAAAGTTCAGCCGACAATGCTTCGTGAGGAACCGATTGCGCGTGCGTCCACCACTGCGCGATGTCGGCGGCTTCCGGACCTTCGACGGCGCGCAGCAGCAGGAAATCGTAGGCGGCGCGGAATCGTGGATGCGCCATCGTGCGGAACACGCGTTTCTTGATCCGTTGTTCAAAGCGCGGCTGCAATGTCCAAATTTCCTGCATCACGACCGCGAACCGGCGCGGAATGGCGACCTGTCGCGCTTGTTCGGTGATGATGTGATCGCTCACGCGTTGCCATGCCAAGGCCGGCTCGACGCCGCGTTCGATTTCGCGCTCAACCTGCGCGCGCACCGGTCCCCACAACAGGATTGCGAAAAGGAAGGCTGGCGTTACCGATTTGTCGGCGGCTATGCGTTCGTCGGTTCCGCGCAATCCCGCTTCGACCAGTGCGCGAAACGATTCGCCGCCGCGATACGCGAGAGCGCGCGCGGTGAGCGGAAACACATCGACGAGCAATCCGGATTTTTCCAGCGCATGAAAACTTTTCAGGCCGTTGCCGGCGAGAAACATCTTCAACGTTTCATCGAATAGCCGCGCAGGCGGCGCATGCAGCAACAGTTCGCCCAACTCATCAAACGGTTCGCGCGCTTCGGGGGAAATCTCGAAATGCAATTTCGCCGAAAGCCGCACCGCGCGCAGCATGCGCACCGGATCTTCGCGATAGCGCTGCCACGGATCGCCAATCAGTTTCAGCACTTTCGCGCGCACGTCGTCGTAGCCGCCGATGTAATCACGCACGCTGAAGTCGGCGATGTTGTAATACAGCGCATTGACGGTGAAGTCGCGGCGCACCGCGTCTTCCTCAATCGTGCCATAAACGTTGTCGCGCACGATGCGGCCGTCGATCATGTGTCGATCGCCGGTGCCGTCGTCGGCACTTCCGCGAAATGTCGCGACTTCGACGATCTCTTGCCCGAACACGACGTGCGCGAGACGGAAACGTCGTCCAATCAGGCGACAGTTGCGGAACAGACGCTTGACGTCTTCGGGCGTCGCGTCGGTGGCGATGTCGAAATCTTTCGGATGTCCGCCGAGCAGCAAATCGCGCACGGCGCCGCCGACAAGAAACGCTGCGTAGCCAGATTCATGCAAACGATACAGCACGCGCAGTGCGCCGGAGGAAATGGCCTTTCGCGAGATGTTGTGCTCGCTGCGCGGAATGATGCGCAGTTGTGGCTTCACGTTCGCCGGTTCTAGATTGGTATCGGGCTGAGTCATTCAGCGGGTTGCATCGTTGTCCGTCCGGGCGATCATTGTCCATCCCAAAATGGCTATACTACCGCCCGCTCGCGAATTGCCCAAAAAATTGACCACTTCGCTCCCTTCGTCTAGTGGTCTAGGACACCGCCCTCTCAAGGCGGGAACACGAGTTCGAACCTCGTAGGGAGCGCCATCCTTCGCTGGTTTCCGGAAATCCATGCCGTTCGTCGTTACTGAAAATTGCATCAAGTGCAAATACACCGACTGCGTTGAAGTGTGTCCGGTGGACTGCTTCCACGAGGGACCGAATTTCCTCGTCATCGATCCGGAAGAGTGCATCGATTGCACGCTGTGCGAGCCGGAATGCCCGATCGAGGCGATCTTTTCGGAAGAAGACCTGCCGACCGGGCAGGATCACTTCAAGGCATTGAACGCGGACCTGTC